>NZ_JBJGZJ010000006.1:0-190858 GCF_054050435.1 Geodermatophilus sp. SYSU D01036
CCGGGCGGGGTGTGGCGTCCACGCGCGCCGCGGCGGGCGGCCCGGGGGGGGCCCCGGGGGCCGGGGGGGGCGCCCCCCCCCCCCCCCCCCCGCTCGCGCGTCGGCGCGAGGACGTCGAGGAGGCCGCGGACGGCGACTGGGTCGTCCGCCGGCTGACCGGGGCGGCGAGCACCAAGCCGTACCGCTGCCCGGGCTGCGACCAGGAGATCCGGCCGGGCACGCCGCACGTGGTCAGCTGGCCGGCCTACGCCCGCGACTCGGACCTCGAGCCCTGGGACACCGACTCCGCCGCCGACCTGCGCCGGCACTGGCACACCGCCTGCTGGCAGGCCCGCGACCGCCGCCGCTGACGAGGGCTCAGGCCGTCGCGGTCGCGAAGACCACGACGTTGTCCTCGTAGCTGCGCACCGTGCGGTCGAAGGCGCCGCCGCAGGTGACCAGGCGCAGCTGGGCGTCCGCCGTCGGCGCGTACACGGCGTCGGTGGGGAAGGCGTCCTTCGGGTGCCGCTCGACCCGGGTGACGGTGAACGCCACCGTGCTGCCGTCGGCGCGGTCGACGAGCACCGCGTCCCCGGGGGTGAGCTCGCGCAGCCGCCAGAAGACCGCCGGGCCGCTGCGGGAGTCGACGTGCCCGGCCAGCACCGCCGGGCCGACGTCGCCCGGCACCGGGCCGCCGGTGTACCAGCCGGCCGTCGCGGGGTCGGCCGGGGCCGCCAGCGCGCCGGCGGCGTCGAGGCCCAGGCCGGCCAGCCCGCTGTCGAGACCGATCGCCGGCGCCCGCACCCGGACCGGCGGCACGGCCGCCGGGGCGGACCGCTGGGCGAGCACGACCGGCCCCGGGACGGTCGCGGCCGGCGTCCCGGCGGCGGCCGGCGGGGGAGCGGCCGGCTCCAGCAGGGCGACCGCCCCCGCGGCGAGCGCGAGGAGGGCCAGCGCCAGCCGCAGCAGGCCTCCCCGGCTCCAGCGGGGCGCGCGGTGCCGGGACCGGCGGACGGGAGCGCGGTGGCGGGCGGCCGACCCGCTCACCGGCGCCGGCGGCCCGCGGCGTGCCGGCCCGGAGCCGCGCCGGCGGCCGCCCGCCGCGTGCTGAGCAGGACCAGGCCCGCGGCGGCGGCGAGGACGGTGGCCGTGACCGGCGCGGGCAGCGAGGGGTCGTCCGCCGCGCCGCCGGCACCGGCCTCCACCCCGCCCGAGGGGACGACCCCGGGACCGGCGGCGTCGAGGGCGGTCCGCACGGTCAGCCCGCCGCCGGCCCGGTCGAGCACCAGCACGCTGTACACCGACCCGGCGTCGACCTGCACCGGCAGGTCCGTGGCCTGGCCGCCCTGCGGCGTCACGGTGACCGCCGTGGCGCCTGCGGGGACGTCGACGTAGCCGGTCGTGTCCGCGAACGCCAGGCCGGCGGCCAGGGACGGCCCGCCGCGGACGGCGACGTCGAGGGCCTGCGCGCCGGCTGCCGCCGCGACGACCCGCAGCCGCGCGGTGCCCGGCGGCGGCGGGGTGAGGTCGTCGTCGAGCACCTCGAGGCCCAGGTCGGCGAAGGTGCCGACGCCGGCCACGGTGTGCGCGCTGTCCGCGCCGACCCGCACCGTCGTCGAGAGCACCGGCGGGCTCCCCGGGTCCGCGCCGGCTGCGCGCATGCTCACCGCGTAGGTGCCGGCGGGGACGGGCTGGTAGTCCGACACCGCGCCGTAGCCGACCGCGGGGAACACCTGGCCGGCCGCGGGGTCGGCGACCGAGTCGACGTAGACGTCGACGGCCGGGGTGTCAGGGGACAGGTGCGCCAGCCGGAGCAGACCGCCGTCGTCCGCGGCCGCCGGGCCGGCGGGCAGTCCCGCTCCCGCCGCGGTCAGGGCCACCACCGCCAGGACCCGGCTCGTCCTGCTCACTCGCGCCTCCCGGTGCAGCGTCGGACCCCGCCGTCGTCAGGGGATGACCCAACGTCTACCTCGCGGGTCCGCGGGCCACACCCGCGGGGTCCGCCGGGCGCGCCGTCAGCCGGTGGCGGCGGTCACCAGGGCCTCCGGCGCGGAGACGTAGCGGAAGGACACGAGCACCCCGGCGTCGGTCACCTCGACGTCGTCGGGGGCGAACGGCGGGAGCTGGGCGGCGAGCCACGCCCGCAGCCGCTCGGTGGCCTCGGGGTCCCCGGGCACCGGCGCGCCGCCGACGGCGTCGACGAGCGCCCGGCGGGCCGGCGTCGCGCCGCCCTCCTCGCCCGGCAGCGCGGGGAACGCCGCGACACCCACGCCGTCGGCGGCGGCCACGGCGGCCAGCACGGTGAGCAGCCGCTCGTCGACGGCGGCGTCCTGTAGGACGGCGGCCGCGGCCCCCTCGGCCCGGGTGGTCGGGTTGGCGTGCAGCGCCTGCGCGAGGTCCTGCCGGCGGGCGACCTCCCCGGCCGTGGGCTCGCCGGGCGCGGGGTCGACGACGAGCAGCTCGCTGCCGTCCCCGTGCCGGTCGAAGCGGGCCACCACCCGCGAGCCGGCCGGCGCGGCCCCGACGACGGCGAGCAGTGCGCCGGGCGGCACGCCGTCCTCGGCCGGGCGCAGCCGGCCGGCGGGGACGCCGGCGTCGGTCAGCTCCCGCCGGACGGCGGCCGTGGCGGCCAGGGGGGTCTGCGGCGGCAGCGCGGCGCCGAGCCAGCCGGCCACCGGCTCGGCGCCGTCCGGGGGAGTCGCGTCGTCGCCCGGACCCGGGGTGCTCGCGGCGGACGGGTGCGCCGCCGGGCCGGCGTCGTCGCGACCGAGCGCGGCCTGCCCCAGTCCCACGCCGCCGACGAGGACGGCCAGGCCCGCGGCGAGCAGCGTGCCGCGCACGGCGGGACGCCGCGGGCCCGCGGGTCGCGCGCGGTGCCGGTGCCGGGCACGCCCCTCGCGCGGTGCGTCCGGACCGGGAGTGACCGGTCCGGACGCGTCTGTCACGCCTCCTGCCTACCCCGCCGCGGTCCGCGGCGCGCGGGCAGCAGGTCAGCGACGCCCGGGGACGGCGGGCTGGCCGCCGGTGTCGCCGCTGCGGACGGCGGGCTGCACCGCGGTCTGCGGGCCCTGGGGCTCCGGGGCGCCCTCGGGGGACGGCTGCTCCGCGCGGCTCGACCCGTCGGCCGGCCGGCCCTCCTCCTGGCCCGCGGTGTGCACCGGGCGGATCTGCTGGGTCTCCGCCGCCGACGGCCGGCCGGGCGCCGACTCCTGCCCGGCCGGCGGCTGCACGGCGGGCATCGTCTGCGGCGACGACGGCCGGGTGGGCTGCCGGGCCGCGGCGGCCTCGCCGGCCGGGGCCTCGGCGGGCCGGGTGTGCGGCGTCGGGCGGGGTGCGGCCGGCTGCCCACCGCTCTGCGGGCCGACTGCACGCTGCACGGCCGTCTGCGGCCCGACGGCGGGCTGCACGAGCGTCTGCGGCTCCCCGGCGGGACGGCCGACGGCCGGCTGCACCGCGGTCTGCGGGCCGTCGGCGTCGCGGCGAGCCGCGAGCTGCTGCTCCTGCGGGGACGGCGACGACTGCGGGGCCGGGGCCGCCGGCTGCGGGGCGGCCGGCGGGCGGGCGGCCTGCTGCCCCGGCTGGCCCGGGCGCTGCGCCTGCGGCTGGGGCCGGTCGGCCAGGTCGGGCAGGGTGGACAGCACCCGCCGGGCCTCGCTGAGCCGCGCGGTGAGCTCGTCGCGCACCCGGCGGACGGCGGCGGCGGAGGCCTCGGCGTCGGTGACGACGGCGGCCGCGTGCGCCTCCGCGGCGGCGACGCGCTCCTGCGCGGCGCGCACCGACTGCTGGTCGCGCTCCTCCTCGATCCGCGCGGCCTCGGCGCGGCGGGCGCGCTGCGCGATCTCGAAGTCCTCCTCGACCTTGGCGCGGCGGGCCTGCGACTCGGCGTCGAGCCGGGCGACCTTCTCCTGCGCCTTGGCCACCAGCTCGTCGGCGCGGATCTGCGCCTTGCTGGCGATCTGCTCGGCGTTCTGGCGGGCCTCGGCGAGCATCCGCTCCACCTCGGCCTGGCCCGCCGCGTGCCGCTCGAGCATCGCGCGCTCCTCGGCGGCGGTCTGCTCGCGCAGCGCCCGGGCCTCCTGCTCGGCGGTCGCGCGGATGTCGGCGGCCTCCTCCTCGGCCAGCCGGAGCATGTGCGAGATGCGCTCGCTCATGTTCTCGAACGTGGCGGGGCCCGAGTTCGCGGCCTTGCGGCGCAGCTGGTCGATCTCCGCGTGCATCGCCGACAGCTGGCCGGCGAGGTCGTTGACGCGCGCGGCCGCGGCGTCCCGGTCGGCCAGCGCGACCCGGATGTCGGCCTCGAGGCGCTCGATGGTCTCGGCCACCTGGTGGCGGTCGTAACCCCGCAGCACCACGTCGAACGAGTGCTGGGCCTCGCGCATCGGCAGCAGGTCGCGGCGGGGATCGGTCATGCGGGTCATCCTCGCAGAGTCGGGGGAGGGGCGTCAGCGTGTCGAGGCGGGTCCCGCCGTTCGGCGTGTGGCGCCCCGGGTGGTGCCGGTGGGCCCCCGGACCGCGCCCCGTCGGACAACGAGGCGGCTCCCCCCAGGGTGCCCGGACGCCGGCCGGCGCCCGGGCACCCCCGTCCAGGGGCTGCTGGAACTAGATGCCGCGGAAGCGGTTGATCGCGGGCAGGAGCCGCTCCCGCTTCTCGGCGTCCTTGACGCCGAGGCCCTCCTCCGGGGCGAGGGTCAGCACGCCGACCTTGCCCTGGTGGAGGTTGTGGTGGACGTCGTAGGCGGCCTGGCCCACCTCGTCCATCGCGTAGGTCTTCGACAGCGTCGGGTGGATCAGCCCCTTGTCGATGAGCCGGTTGGCCTCCCACGCCTCCTTGTAGTTGGCGAAGTGCGACCCGACGATCCGCTTGAGGTTCATCCACAGGTAGCGGTTGTCGTAGGAGTGCATGTAGCCGCTGGTGGAGGCGCAGGTGACGATCGTGCCGCCCTTCTTGGCGACGTAGACGCTGGCGCCGAAGGTCTCGCGGCCGGGGTGCTCGAAGACGATGTCGACGTCGTCCCCGCCGGTCAGCTCGCGGATCCGCTTGCCGAACCGCTGCCACTCCTTGGGGTCCTGGGTCTGCTCGTCCTTCCAGAACCGGTAGCCCTCGGCGGAGCGGTCGATGACCAGCTCGGCGCCCATCTTCCGGACGATGTCGGCCTTCTCCGGGCTGGAGACCACGCAGACGGGGATGGCGCCGCCGTTGAGGGCCATCTGGGTGGCGTAGGAGCCCAGGCCACCCGAGGCGCCCCAGATCAGGACGACGTCGCCCTGCTTCATGTCCGCGCCGTTGCGGGACACCAGCTGGCGGTAGGCGGTGGAGTTGACCAGCCCGGGGGCGGCCGCCTCCTCCCAGGACAGGTGCGCGGGCTTGGGCATGAGCTGGTTGCTCTTGACCAGCGCGAGCTCGGCGAGGCCGCCGAAGTTGGTCTCGAAGCCCCAGATCCGCTGCTGCGGGTCCATCATCGTGTCGTCGTGGCCGGCCGGGTCCTCGAGCTCGACCGACAGGCAGTGCGCGACGACCTCGTCGCCGGGCTTCCACTTGTTCACGCCGGGGCCCACCCGCAGGACGACGCCGGCCAGGTCGGACCCGACGACGTGGTAGGGCAGGTCGTGCCGCTTGGTGAGGTCGTTCTGGCGGCCGTAGCGCTCGAGGAACCCGAAGGTGCTGACCGGCTCGAAGATCGACGTCCAGACGGTGTTGTAGTTCACCGAGGAGGCCATCACGGCGACGATCGCCTCGCCCGGGCCGAGCTCCGGGGTGGCGACCTCCTCCACGTGCAGCGACTTGCGCGGGTCCTTCTCCTTGGTGGGCATCCCCGCGAACATGTCCTGCTCGTCCTTGCGGACGAGGACCGCCCGGTAGGACTCCGGCACCGGCAGACCGCCGATGTCGCTGAGCTGGTCGGCGAGGATGGCGTCCCTGATCTCGTCCACGTGTCTCTCCCGGGTCTTCGTCGGCTCGGAGGGGTGGTAGGGCGGGTGCGCGGCAGGTTACCGGCCGGTAACCCGCGGGTCGTGCGCAGGTCGGGGTGGGGCTGGCCCCGGGGGCTCAGTGCGGGGTGCGGGCCGGCTCGACCAGCTCGACGAGCACGCCGCCGGCGTCCTTGGGGTGCACGAAGTTGACGCGGCTGTCCGACGTCCCGCGCTTGGGGGTGTCGTAGAGCAGCCGCAGGCCGCGCTCGCGCAGGGTGGCGCTGACCGCCTCGACGTCGTCGACGCGGAAGGCGAGCTGCTGCAGGCCCGGGCCCGACCGGCCGATGAACTTGGCGATCGTCGACTCCGGCGTCAGCGGGGCGAGCAGCTGGATGCGGGTGTCGCCGGAGCCGACGGCGAGCATCGCCTCGCGGACGCCCTGCTCCTCGTTGGTCTCCTCGTGCACGGAGCGCACGCCGAAGGCCTGTGCGTAGAAGGCGATCGCCTCGTCGAGGTCGGGGACGGCGATGCCCACGTGGTCGATGGTGGTGAAGAGCTCGGCGGGCAGGCCCGCGGGAGCAGACGCGTCGGCGGTCACCGCGTCATCCTGACGCAAGACGTCTGAGACGACTCCCTGGTGTGGCCACCATCACGCCCTCGGGGTGCAGGGCGGGGCAGCCCGGCCGGGCCGCCCCCGAGGACGGCCGGTCCGTTGCCGCCGGTCGCCGCGGGCGACCGGGTCGGCGCAGGGCGTCGACCCCGGTTGGAGAACCGATCTATCCTGTGCCGCAGCCCGACCGCCGCGACCCGTCCGCCCGGCGCGGCCCGACCCGCGGTCGCCAACGACGGCGACCCGCACTGGAGGCAGCATGTCCCGCTCGGTCATCGTCAGCGGCGCCCGGACCCCCATGGGCCGGCTCCTCGGCTCCCTCAAGGACTTCTCCGCCGCCGACCTCGGCGGCATCGCCATCAAGGCCGCCCTCGAGCGCGCCGGCATCTCCGGCGACCAGGTCGACTACGTGATCATGGGTCAGGTCATCCAGGCCGGCGCCGGCCAGAACCCGGCCCGCCCGGCCGCGGTCGCCGGCGGCATCCCGATGTCGGTGCCGTCGTTCACGCTCAACAAGGTCTGCCTGTCCGGCCTCGACGCGATCGCCCTGGCCGACCAGCTCATCCGCGCCGGCGAGTTCGACGTCGTCGTCGCCGGGGGCATGGAGTCCATGACCCAGGCGCCGCACCTGCTGCCCAGCTCCCGAACCGGCACCAAGTACGGCGACGCCACGCTCGTCGACTCGATGGCCCACGACGGGCTGTCGGACACCTTCGACCAGATCGCCATGGGCGCCCTCACCGAGCGGGCCAACGAGCGGTACGACCTGACCCGCGAGGAGCAGGACGCCTTCGCCGCGGAGAGCCACCAGAAGGCCGCCCGCGCCGCGAAGAACGGGGTCTTCGACGAGGAGATCACCCCCGTCCTCATCCCGCAGCGCAAGGGCGACCCGATCGAGTTCCGCGAGGACGAGGGCATCCGCGCCGACACCACGGTCGAGACCCTCGCCAAGCTCAAGCCGGCCTTCGCCAAGGACGGCACCATCACCGCCGGCACCGCCTCGCAGATCTCCGACGGCGCGTGCGCGGTCGTGGTCATGTCCGCGGAGAAGGCCGCCGAGCTCGGCTGCACGGTGATCGCGGAGATCGGCGCGCACGGCGTCGTCGCCGGGCCGGACGCCACGCTGCAGAGCCAGCCGTCGCGGGCCATCCAGAAGGCCTGCGCGCGCGAGGGCATCGACCCGAAGGACCTCGACCTGGTCGAGCTCAACGAGGCGTTCGCGGCGGTGGGCATCGTGTCCACCCGCGAGCTCGGCATCGACCCGGAGAAGGTCAACCCCAACGGCGGCGCCATCGCCCTCGGCCACCCGGTCGGCATGAGCGGCGCCCGCATCGTGCTGGACCTCGCCCTGGAGCTGCGCCGCCGCGGTGGCGGGGTCGGCGCCGCCGCGCTGTGCGGCGGCGGCGGCCAGGGCGACGCGCTGATCCTGCACGTGCCCGCTCCCGCCTCGGCGTGACGGAGTCCCCGCAGGGGACGGCTGTACAGACGCCCGGCCCCGTCGCCCCCCGCGGGCGGCGGGGCCGGCGCGCTGTCGACGTCCCCGACCTGGTCGCCCGCGCCCGCGACGGCGAGGCCCGCGCGGTGGCGCGGCTCATCTCGCTGGTCGAGGACGCGAGCCCGGTGCTGCGCGAGGTCGCCGCCGCACTGGCCCCGCACACCGGGCACGCGCAGGTCATCGGTCTGACCGGCTCCCCGGGGGTGGGCAAGTCCACGACGACGACGGCGCTGGTGCGCGCGCTGCGGGCGGCCGGGAAGCGGGTGGGCGTGCTCGCCGTCGACCCGTCGTCGCCGTTCTCCGGCGGGGCGCTGCTCGGCGACCGGGTGCGGATGCAGGACCACGCCGGCGACCCCGGGGTCTACATCCGCTCGATGGCCTCCCGCGGGCACCTCGGCGGGCTGGCCTGGGCGACGCCGCAGGCGCTGCGGGTGCTGGACGCGGCCGGCTGCGACGTCGTGCTGGTGGAGACCGTCGGGGTGGGGCAGTCGGAGCTGGAGATCGCGTCGCTGGCCGACACCACGCTGGTTCTCGTCGCGCCGGGCATGGGCGACGGCATCCAGGCGGCGAAGGCCGGGATCCTCGAGGTGGCCGACGTCCTCGTCGTCAACAAGGCCGACCGCGACGGCGCCGACTCCACCGTGCGGGACCTGCGGTACGCGCAGTCCCTCGGCGGGCGGCACGCCGGTCCGGGCGCGTGGAAGCCGCCGATCCTGCGCACCGTGGCCGCCCGCGACGAGGGGATCGACCGGGTCCTCGCCGAGGTCGAGGCGCACCGGCGGTGGCTCACCGACTCCGGTGAGGGCACCCGGCGCCGGGCCGAGCGGGCCGCCCGGGAGATCGAGGCGATCGCGCTGGCCGGGCTGCGCGCGCGGATCGGCGAGGTGCGCGGGTCCGCGGCCCTGGCCGCGCTGGCCGGCGAGGTGGTGGCGGGGGCGACCGACCCCTACCGCGCGGCCGACCGGCTCCTCGCGCAGCTCTGACCTGCCCCGGGCAGACTGGCCCGGTGAACGGGAAGCCGGACGCCGTCGTCGTCGGGGCCGGGCCGAACGGCCTGGCCGCCGCCCTCCGGCTGGCCGCCGCCGGCCTGCGCGTGCAGGTGGTCGAGGCGGCCGACAAGCCCGGCGGCGGGATGCGGACCGAGGAGCTCATGCGGCCGGGGTACCGGCACGACGTCTGCTCGATCGTGCAGCCGATGGCCGCGGCGGCGCCGTTCTTCCGCGAGTTCGACCTGCCCAGCCGCGGCGTGCGGCTGGTGCAGCCGGAGGTCAACTTCGCGCACCCGCTGGACGGCGGGCGGGCCGCGGTCCAGTACCGCTCGCTGGAGGAGACCGCGGACGCGCTCGGGCCCGACGGCGCGGCCTACCGCCGGCTGTTCGAGCCGCTGGTGGAGCACGGGCAGGACGTCGTCGACTTCTTCCTGACCAGCCGGCTGCGGCGGCTGCCCACCCGCAGCGTGCCGCAGATCGTGCACTTCGGGCTCAACGGGCTGCCGAACGTGAGCTGGCTGGCGCACCGGTACTTCCGGACCGACGAGGCGCGCGCGCTGCTGGGCGGGGCCGCCGCGCACGGCATGCTCGACCTGAGCCAGCCGCTGACGTCCGCGCTCGGGATGCTGCTGACGATGCTCGGCCACCACGTCGGGTGGCCCCTGGTCGAGGGCGGGTCGCAGCACCTCGCCGACGCGATGGTCACCGCGCTGGAGCAGCAGGGCGGGGAGGTGGTCACCGGACACCTGGTCACCGACCTGCGCGAGTTCGACGGCGTCCCGGCGGTGCTGCTGGACACCTCGCCCGAGGCGTTCGTGTCGATGGCCGGCGACCGGGTGAACGAGGGCTACCGGCGGTGGGTGCGGCGGTACAAGCACGGCGCCGGCGTCTTCAAGATCGACTGGATCCTGTCCGAGCCGGTGCCGTGGACCAACCCCGACGTCCGGCGGGCCGGGACGCTGCACGTCGCGGGGACGCTGGAGGAGACGATCGCCGGCGAGCGCGCGCCGAACCAGGGGAGGGCCGCCGAGCGCCCGTACGTGCTCGCCGTCCAGCCGACCGTGCCCGACCCGACGCGCGCCCCCGCGGGTGGGCACGTGTTCTGGGCCTACGTGCACGTGCCGCACGGTTCCGACGTCGACATGACCGCGGCCATCGAGGACCAGGTCGAGCGGTTCGCGCCGGGCTTCAAGGACACGATCGTCGACCGTGTCACCAAGAACGCCGTCCAGATGGAGGCGTGGAACCCGATGTACATCGGCGGGGACATCTCCAACGGCCAGGCGACCCTGCGGCAGATGCTGTTCCGCCCGGTGCCGCGGTGGAACACGTACAAGACGCCGGTCGACGGCGTGTACCTCGCCTCCTCGGCCACCCCGCCCGGTCCCGCGGTGCACGGCGCCTGCGGGGACAACGCCGCGCAGGTGGCGCTGCGCGAGGTGTTCGGCGTCCGCGAGGTGCCCCGCCTCCGCCCCGCCGCCTGAGCCTCCCTCCGGCAGCGGCGGTGGCGCCCGTTGTCGACCTGCGGCTGTCTCAGCGCCAGCGAGGTGACCGCAGGTCGACGAGCGGCGCCGTCGTCATCAGCGCGGCGGCGATGCGGGCGACCAGGACGTCCGGTTCCCGCAGGTCCTCGGCGGTCACGAACACCACCCGCCACCCGGCCGCGGTGAGCCGGTTGAGCCGGGCGCGGTCCGGGGCCACCTGCTGCGGACGGCCGTGCCACCGGCCCTCGTACTCGACGGCCAGTCGCTGCTCCGGCCACGCGAAGTCCACCCGGGCCACGAACCCGCCGTCGGCGTCGAGCACGGTGTGCTGTGCGAGCGGCCGGGGGAGGCGGGTGCCGTGCAGGAGGAGCCGCAGCCGGGTCTCCTGCGGTGAGCCGGCGAGCCCGTCGGCCAGGTCGGCGACGCGCCGCGCACGCCGGCAGCCGGGTCCGGTCGCGGCCGCCGCGGCGGCCCGAACGGTGGCCAGGTCGGTCGCCCGGCAGGCGACCAGGGCGTCCACGAGCGCGACGGACTCCTCCAGCGGTCCGGGGCCCCGGCCGACGTCGACCGCGGTGGTCGCCGCGGTGGTCACCGGGATGCCGCGGCGGGTGGTCACCGCGTCCGCCGACAGCGCCCACCGGCGGACGCGGACGCCCGGGGCCGTCGACGCCGACGACCCGGGCGGCACGGTGAGCTCGACGTCGTCGTCCGGTCCGGCGGCGTCCACACCCCAGAGGACGGCGGCGCTCCGGCCGGAGACCACCGCGCCCGGCACGAGCAGGAGGGCCGCCGCCCCGGCGCGCACCTCGTGGGTGACCGCGACCGACGAGCACGCGTAGACGTCGCGGAAGAGGCGCTGCCAGGCGGTGCTGCGCAGCTGTCCCCGGGTCAGGCGACCGGCGGCGACCTGGGACGAGCCGCGGAAGACCCGGCCGTGCAGCCGGGCGGGTCGGGCGGGTCGGATGGGCACCGCCGGAGGATGGCCGAGCGGGCCCGTGCCGCGCTGACGCCGTCCACAGGCACGGCGCCCGTTGTCGACCTGGTGTCGTCTCAGGGCGGCTGAGACTGCAGCAGGTCGACGTGGCGCGTCCGGGTGACCACTCGGCGTCCGGGGCGGGGGAGCGGCGCGGGGCAGGTAGCGTCGGGCGCATGGTCCGGGCGCTGGGGCTGCCGTTCGACCCGATCGAGCGCGCGGGGGAGACCTGGGAGCAGCGCTTCGGGCCCGCCTCGGCGATGCGCGCCGCGACGTCGGTGTTCCGGGTCCAGCAGATCCTGCTCGCCCGCTTCGACGAGGTGCTCCGCCCGCACGGGCTGACCTTCGCCCGCTACGAGGTCCTGGTGCTGCTCACCTTCAGCCGCACCGGGCAGCTGCCGCTGAAGGTGATCGGCAGCCGCCTGATGGTGCACCCGACCAGCGTCACCAACGCGATCGACCGGCTGGTCGCGGCCGGCTTCGTCGACCGCCGGCCCAACCCCGCCGACGGCCGCGGCGTCCTGGCCGGCATCACCGACCGCGGCCGCGAGGTCGTCGAGGTGGCCACCCGGCAGCTGATGGCCCTCGACTTCGGTCTCGGCGACCTGCCCGAGGCCGAGCAGGCGCAGCTGTTCGACCTGCTGCGCCGCGTCCGCCTCGGCGCCGGCGACGTCGCGGACGTCGACCCGGCCCCGTCCGCCGAGGGCTGACACCACACCGGCCTGCCGGTGGGATCATGGACGGCATGCAGCCCACCCGTCCCGGACGCCCCGACCCGCGCGCGCAGGCCCAGCAGGCACAGCTGGCCGCCTCCCTGGCCGGTGCGGTCGACCTCGCCGCCGTCAAGGCGCGCTCCGAGGCCGCCGCGCGGGCCCAGGCCGCCCCGCCGCCGAGCGCCGCCGCGCCGGCGGGTGCCCCCGGCTCGGCCGTCGTGGACGTCACCGAGGCCACCTTCCAGACCGAGGTCCTCGACCGCTCCTTCCAGGTGCCGGTCGTCCTCGACCTGTGGGCCGAGTGGTGCGGGCCGTGCAAGCAGCTGTCCCCGGTCCTCGAGCGGCTGGCCGCCGAGGGCGGCGGCTCGTGGGTCCTGGCGAAGGTCGACGTCGACGCCAACCCGGCGCTGGCCCAGGGCCTGCGGGTGCAGGGCATCCCGGCGGTCAAGGCCGTCTGGCAGGGGCAGCTGGTCGCCGAGTTCACCGGCGCCATCCCCGAGGAGCAGGCCCGCCAGTTCGTCACCGAGCTGGTGCGCGCCACCACCGGCGGCGCGGTGCCCGGCGCGGAGGGCGCCGAGGACGAGGGCCTCGACGACCCGCGCCTGGACGCCGCCGAGGCCGCGCTCGAGCGCGGGGACCTGGAGGCCGCCGAGGCCGCCTACCGGGCGATCGTCGACGCCGAGCCCGACCACCCGGTCGCCGGCCTCGCGCTGCGCCAGGTGCAGCTGTTCCGCCGCGCCGACGCCGCGGGCCCCGACGCGCTCGCCGAGGCCGACGCCGCCCCCGACGACGTCGCCGCCCAGACCCGGGCCGCCGACTTCCTGCTGGGCACCGGCGACGTCGAGGGCGCCTTCACCCGCCTGGTCGACGTGGTCCGCCGCACCGCCGGCGAGGACCGCGACGCCGCGCGCAGGCACCTGGTCGAGCTGTTCGACGTCGTGGGCGCCGAGGACCCGCGGGTGGTCGCGGCGCGGCGCCAGCTCATGGCCGCCCTGTACTAGGGGGGCCCTCTGCCCCCACCGCTCGCAGGCTCGCCGCGGGGCCCTGCAGGGGGGCCGGCTCGGAGGACGGGGGCTCAGGCCCCGACGTCGCAGGCGCCGGCGCCCTGCAGGAACCCGGCGCGGAACACGTCGACGAGCTGGAAGCCGGTCAGGTCGACGTCGGCGAGCACGTCGGGGTCGTTGCCGTAGGTGAGCAGGAACTGCACGCTCTCGTCGATGTCACCCGGTGAGATCCGCACCGACTCGAGCTGGTTGTTGTAGACCTGCGCGGAGTACCAGCCGGTCAGGCACACCGCCGACTGCAGGGCGGCGGTGTCCCCGGTGGACAGGTCGAGCTGGTCGCGCGCCGCCAGCGCGTAGGGGATGGCCACCCCGGTGACGACGGCGAAGTCGCCGAGCTCGTAGGCCTGCCCGGCGAAGTCCCGGTCGTAGGCGACCAGCCCGGAGTTCCCGCTGTCGGGGCAGTAGACGAGCGCGACGTCGGCCGGGGCGCAGTCCGGCGGGCTCGCGGTGGTCTCCAGCTGCGGCTCGGTGAACTCGGCGTCCAGCACCTCGGTGAACGCGCGGGTCCAGAACTCCGGCAGGGACTGCTCGATGATCCGCTGGGTGGTGGCGGGGTCCGCGTTCCCCTGGTTGGCGAAGTCCTCGTCGGACGTGAACTCGCCCTGGGTGAAGACGCGGTCGGGGCCGTAGCGGTCGCGGCAGGCCTCGGCGCCGTCGTCGAAGCCCTCCTGGAACGCCGAGACGCGGTCGAAGTAGGAGCCGTGCGCCTGCTGCTCGCCGGTGCCGGTGCCCACCGGGTCGCGCAGCAGGAAGTAGCCGCGCAGCAGCTGGTCGAGGTCGGTGGTGTCGACGGAGGAGAACTCGGCGTTGCCGTCGGCCACCCAGGCGGTCCACGCGCCGGCCAGGCAGTCGGCCTGGGTCTCGGTGGCGATCGAGGTCTGCGGGTAGCCGACCCGGGCCTGGACGGCGTGGCCGAACTCGTGGGCCATGACCAGCTGCGGCAGGACCTCGCCGTACTGCGCGGCCAGCTCGCCGAGGAAGGCGCGGTCGTAGCTGATCGAGTCGGAGTTGGGCACGCCCTGCGAGGAGCAGTAGAAGGCGTTGTTCTCCAGGTCGCGCGGGTCGGTGCCGCAGCCGATGCCCTCTGGGTAGGCCGCCGGGTCGACGTCGTTCGGGTCGACGCTGAAGTAGCCGCCGGTCAGCGGCTGGAACGGCTCCCCGTAGACGGTGGGGAAGGTGTCCGACCAGAACGTCTCGAGGTCGGCGAGGGCGTTGCGGGCGAGGGTGTCGATCGGCCCGTCGGTGGCGCCGACGACGCGCAGGGTGTCGTCGCCGACCGACTGCGACGGCGCCCCCTGCGACCGCGCCTGCCCGATGACGACGTACGAGCACCCCGTCGTCAGGAGGACGCCGAGCGCCACGACGACGGCGAGTGCGCCCCGGGAGCGCGTGCGGAGGTCCATCGCGGGAGCCTCTACCCGCCATCGGCCTGCGTGAACGCGGACGGCGCCCGCCTCCTCCGGGGAGACGGGCGCCGTCACGGGTGGTGCGCTGTCAGAGACCGATCTCGCAGCCGGCGCCCCCGTTGAGGAAGCCGTCGCGGAAGGCGTCGACCATCTCGAAGCCGGACAGGTCGGTGTTCGGGAAGACGCTCTCCTGCTGGCCGTAGGTGAGCAGGAAGATCGCCGCCTCGTCGACGTCGCCGGGGGACAGGGCGCCGACGTCCTGGAAGTCACCGGTCCAGAACCGCCCGGCGTACCAGCCGGTCAGGCAGACCGCGGAGCTGACGGCGGTGGCGTCGTCGATGGACAGGCCGAGCTCGGCGCGCGCGGCCTGGGCGTAGGCGAGGGAGACGGCGGTGGCGACGGCGAAGTCGCCGATGCCCTCGTACGCCGGGCCGAGCAGGTCGGTCTCGTCGACGTAGACGGTGCCGTCGGCCTCGCAGAACCCGAGGTCGCGGTCCTCGGCGCCCATGTCGCCGCAGTCGGGCGCGGTGCCGTCGAAGACCTGGACGGTCGGCGCGGTGAAGTCCTGGCCGAGGCCGGGGAACACCTGCTCGTAGAACAGCGGCAGCGACTGCTCGGTCAGCCCGGCGATGTCCTCGTACGGGGCGTTGCCCTCGTTGTCGAGGTCGTCCTCGGTGAGGAACTCGGTGGCGACGAACAGCCGCTGCTCGGTGAAGTCGTCCCGGCAGGTGCCGACGCCGCCGTCGTAGCCGGCGTAGAAGCCCGACAGCCGGTCGAAGCCCGAGCCGTGCGCCCGGTCGTCGTCGGGGGAGAACCCGACCGGGTCGCGCAGGCCGATGAACCCGAGCACCACCTGGTCGAGCTCGGAGACGCGCAGCGCGATGTGCTCGGCGTTGCCGTCGATCACCCACCGGGTGAAGGCGCCGGCCAGGCAGTCGGCCTGCGTCTCGACGACGATCGTCGAGTCGGCGAAGCCGAACCGGCCCTGCATCGCGTGGCCGATCTCGTGCGCCATGACGGCGGGGCCGAGGTAGGGCCCGAACTCGGCGCTGAGCTGGTCGAGCAGCGCGCGGTCGTAGGCGACGGCGTCGCAGTTGGGGTCGTAGTGGGCGTTGTTCGCCACGCCGTCGGGGTCCTCGGGCGCCCGCTCGCAGCCGATGCCGGTCCTCGGGTAGGCGGACTCGTCGATGTTCGTGGAGTCGACCGAGAAGTAGCCGCCGGTGATCGGCTGGTACTCCTCGCCGAAGAACTCGGGGTAGGCCTCGCTCCAGAAGGTGTCGAGGTCGGCCAGCGCGTTGCGCGCCAGCCGGTCGGCCTCGGTGTCCGCGGAACCGGTGATCGGGAACTCGTCGTCGGACACGTCGACCGGGACGCTCGGCCCGCGGGAGGCGGCGCCGACGACGGTGCTCGAGCAACCGGTGAGCAGCACGCTGCCCGCCGCTGCCGCGACGATCGCGCGGCGCAGACCATGCCTCATGGAGCTGGGGTTCCTTCTCTGCCGGGGTGCGGGCGCCCGAGGGAGCCGGGGCCGGTCCGCGCCACCGGGGCGCGGAGCCGGGCCATGATGCACGGGCAGGCGGCAGCGGGGAACGGGTCCGCGCGCGACGACGGCCGGTGGCTCAGCCCTCGTGCAGCAGCCAGAGGGTGCCCAGCGGCGGCGCGGAGACGGTGGCCGAGAACGGCTGGCCGTGCCAGGGCTCCTCGACCGCGTCGACCCCGCCGTAGTTGCCGACCCCGGAGCCGCCGTAGCCCTCGGCGTCGGTGTTGAGCACCTCGCGCCAGCGCCCGCCGCGCGGCAGGCCGATCCGGTACCCGTGGTGGGGGGTGCCGGCGAAGTTGCAGACGACGGCGAGCACCTGGCCCGGCGTCTGCCCGCTGCCCTCGACGACCGCGGCCTCGGTGCCGCTCTCGGCGGCCTCGGTCGGCGTCGGGACGTCGGCGACCTTCGGCCGGCCGTAGCGCAGGAAGGTGATGACGTTGCCCGACGCGTCGTTGGCGTCGATCCACTGGAAGCCGGCCGGGTCGACGTCGAGCGACCACAGCGCCTCGGTCTCCCGGTACCGGGCGTTGAGGTCGGTGACCAGCTGCAGGACGCCGCGGTGCGCGGGGTCGTCGAGGTGCCACCAGTCCAGCGAGCGGCTCTCGGCCCACTCGCCGTCCTGGGCGAACTCCGAGCCCATGAACAGCAGCTGCTTGCCGGGGTGGGCCCACATGTAGGCGAGGTAGCCGCGCACGCCGGCCAGCTGCTGCCACCGGTCACCCGGCATCTTCCGCAGCAGCGAGCCCTTGCCGTAGACGACCTCGTCGTGGCTGATCGGCAGCACGTAGTTCTCGGAGTAGGCGTACATCATCGAGAACGTCAGCTGGTTGTGGTGGTAGCTGCGGTGCACCGGCTGGCGCTGGACGTAGGCCAGCGAGTCGTGCATCCAGCCCATGTTCCACTTGAAGCCGAAGCCCAGGCCGCCGAGGTAGGTGGGCCGGGTGACCCCGGGCCAGGCGGTCGACTCCTCGGCGATGGTCACCACGCCCGGCACCTCGCGGTAGACGGTGGCGTTGACCTCCTGCAGGAACGACACCGCCTCGAGGTTCTCCCGCCCGCCGTACACGTTGGGGACCCACTCGCCGTCCTCGCGCGAGTAGTCGAGGTAGAGCATCGAGGCGACGGCGTCGACCCGCAGCCCGTCGACGTGGAACTCCTGGGCCCAGAACAGCGCGTTGGCGACCAGGAAGTTGCGCACCTCGGTGCGGCCGAAGTTGAAGACGAACGTGCCCCAGTCCGGCTGCTCGCCGCGGCGCGGGTCGTCGTGCTCGTAGAGCGCGGTGCCGTCGAACCGGCCCAGCGCCCAGGCGTCCTTGGGGAAGTGCGCCGGCACCCAGTCGACGATGACGCCGAGGCCGGCCTGGTGTGCCCGGTCGACGAGGTAGCGGAAGTCGTCGGGGCTGCCGAACCGCGACGTCGGGGCGTAGTAGCTGGTGACCTGGTAGCCCCACGAGCCGCCGAACGGGTGCTCGGCGACCGGCAGGAACTCCAGGTGGGTGAACCCGGCGGCGACGGCGTAGTCGACGAGCTCCTCGGCCAGCTGGCGGTAGGACAGGCCCTGCCGCCACGAGCCCAGGTGCACCTCGTAGACGCTCATCGGCCGCTCGTGCCAGTTGCCGCGCGCGCGCTCGGCCAGCCACGCGTCGTCGTTCCACTCGTGGGAGGACTCGACGACGACGGAGGCGTTGGCCGGCGGCACCTCGGTGGCGAAGGCCATCGGGTCGGACTTCTCCCGCCAGACGCCGTCGGCGCCCAGGACGTGGAAGCGGTACCGGGTGCCGGCCTGCACGCCCGGGATGAAGATCTCCCAGACGCCGATCGAGCCGAGCTGGCGCATCGGGTAGGCGCGGGCCTCCCAGTAGTCGAAGTCGCCGGTGACCTTCACGCCCTGCGCGTTGGGCGCCCAGACGGCGAAGGAGACGCCCTCGACGGCGCCGCGCGGGGTCTCGTAGCGCCGCACGTGCGCACCGAGCGCCTCCCACAGCCGCTCGTGCCGGCCCTCGCCGATCAGGTACATGTCGAGATCGCCGAGCGTGGGCATCCAGCGGTAGGGGTCGTCGACGGTGAAGGTGTCCCCGCCGTAGGTCACCTCGAGCCGGTAGTCCCCGGGCTGCTGCGGCAGGGTGGCCTCGTAGATGCCCCCGCCGTGGATCCGCCGGGCCTCGTAGCGGGAGTCGTCCTGGTCGACGACGACCACCGCGGACGCGTCGGGCCGCAGCGTGCGCACCACCCAGCCCTCGGCGGCGGCGTGCGCGCCGAGCACCCGGTGCGGGTCGCGGGACCAGCCGTCGACGATCGCCCGCAGGTCCTCCTCGCTGACCTGCTCGGGGGCGTCGTGCTCGCCCCCGCCGCCGGCACCGCTGGTGAGGCCGCCCTCCTCGACGCCCGGCGGCGTCGGCTCCGGGGCCTGCGCGACCGCGGTGCTCGCGGAGGGGGAGGCGGCCGCGCCTCCCGAGGCGGCCGTGCCCTCCTCGGGCGCCTGCGGCGTCGAGGGCTCGGACGGGTCCGGCGAGGGCGGCTCCGGCTGGCCGGCGGGCGCGCCCGAGGGGGAGCCGGGCTCGGCGATCGGCGCAGGCGCGACCACCGGCGCCGCGGTGCCGCCCTGCTCGGCGACGACCTCGGCGGCGGGCTCGGCGATGCTCTCCGCGGCCGTCTTGCGCGGCGCCCGCTTGCGGGTGGCCTTGACCGGCGCCTCGCCGTCGGCCGCCGGCGCCGCCTTCTTCGCGGCCCGCTTCGTGGTCTTCTCCGCCGCGGCGGGCTCGGCGGCGCCGTCGCCGCCGGCCACCGCAGCGGTGGCCGCGTCCGCGGCGGCGGCCTTCTTCGCGGTGGCCTTCTTGGCCGGGGCCTTCTTCGCGGCGGCCTTCTTGGCCGGCGCCCGCTTGCGCGCCGGGGTCGGGTTCACGACCGGCTCGGCCTCGGCGGCCTGGGCCTGGGTGGTCATCTCGTCGACCGCCCGCTGCAGCTGCTCCTTGGTGGCCGGCGAGTCGGCGGTCTCCGCGGCCGCCCCGCTCGCGGGTGTCGGGTCGCTCGTCGTCATCGTCGCGTTGCCGTCCTCTTCGTCGTCTGCTGCGTCGTCTGGTGCTGCGTCGTCTGGTGCTGCGTCGTCTGTGTGGGGGTCAGGTTCTCGCGGCGGTGAGCCGGGACAGCGAGTGCAGCGGGATCATCAGCCAGTTCGGCCGGTTGCGCGCCTCGTAGACGCACTCGTAGACCGCCTTGTCCGCCTCGAAGGCCCGCAGGAGGGGGGAGTCCCCGCACGGGTCGATCCCACTGGCCGCCGAGTAGCCGGCGCAGAACGCGCCGCGGTTGCGCTCGGCCCACTCCTGCGCCCGGTAGGCGCGCTGCGGGTCGTCGGGCTGCTCCACGAGCATGTGCCGGGCGGCGTAGTCGAAGCTGCGCAGCATCCCCGCGACGTCGCGCAGCGGGCTGTCCAGCTGCCGCCGCTCGGCCAGGGGCCGGGCCGGCTCGCCCTCGAAGTCGAGCACCACCCAGCCGGTCGCCGTCCGCAGCACCTGGCCCAGGTGGAAGTCGCCGTGAACCCGCTGGCGCACCACCTCCTCCGGGCTGTCGGCCACCGCGGCGTACACCGCGCGCAGGCCCTCCAGGTGCTCCTCCAGCTGCGGGACGACGGCCAGCGCCGCCTCCAGCCGGCCGGTCATCGCCCGCGCGGTGGCGGCGAACCACTCGCGGTCGGCCGGCTCGGTGTCCAGGACGCGGGCGAGGTCGCCGTGCACCGAGGCGGTCGCCGCGCCCAGCCGCTCGCTGTCGGCGGCGAAGTCGCCCCCGACCTCGTCGGCGTGCAGGTCGCCCTCGGCGTAGAGGTCGCGGACGCTGGCGGTGGCCAGCCGCCACCCGTCGCTGGCGCCGCGGACGAAGGTCTGCAGCATCGCGGCGGTCGCGGGCTCGCCGCCGTCCGGGTCGTCGATCTCGATGTACCCGAGCAGCGGCGCGATGTGCGGGTTCTCCGTCTTGCGCAGCGCCTGGCCGATCTCGACGTCGGGGTTGAGCCCGGGCTCGAGCCGGCGGAACAGCTTGAAGATGGCGTCCTGGCCGTAGACCAGCGAGGTGTTGCTCTGCTCGGTCGAGACGACGTCACCCGGCACGCCCTCGGGGATCGGCGCGACCCCGGCGGGGTGGAAGTGCATCGGCCCCACCGTCGAGGCGGCGACCAGGTGCGTCAGCCACGGCGGGGTGGCGTCGCGGTCGCGCAGCGCGTCGTAGGCGTAGTTCTCCCGGTCGGTGCCGTCCGCGCCCTTGGCCGGGACGGCGCCCACGAGCGCCGAGGACAGCTCCTCCTCCGGGTGCGCCCGCCACGACAGCGGCACCAGGTAGGTCTCGACGGCGCCGTCGGCGTAGGTCACCCGCACGCGGTGCACCGACAGGACCGGCTCGGACCGCGAGAGGAAGAAGCCCTCCTCGGTGACGTCGGCCCACTCCCGGCCCTTGCCACCGAACCAGCGCTGGTGCGGCATCCACTCGCGCAGGACGTCGGCCAGGGCCTTGCTCATTCGGCTGCTCCGCTCATCGGGGTCCTCCGCTGCTGGGCGGGACGTCGTCGCCGGTCCGGGTGTCGCTGTCGCCGGGGATCTCCTCGGCCTCGCTGACCAGGCCGGCGGCCAGCAGCGAGTCGGCGACCGGGCTGGTGGCGCCCTCCGGCTCGGCGGCCGGCTCCTCGACCGGCTCCACCGGCTTGGCCAGCTCGAACCAGTAGAAGCCGTGCCCGGCCAGGGTGAGCATGTACGGCAGCACGCCGATCTGCGGGAACTCGACCCGGCCGGTGAGCTCGATGGGCGTGTAGCCCTCGAACCGGCGCAGGTCCAGCTCCACCGGCTGCGGGAAGCGGGACAGGTTGTTGACGCACAGCACCACGTCGTCGCCGAACTCGCGGACGAACGACAGCACCGTGGGGTTGCGCGAGCCGACCTCCTCGTAGCTGCCCAGGCCGAAGGTCGGGTGCTCCTTGCGGACGGCGATCATCCGGCGGATCCACTGCAGCATCGAGTTGGTGTTGCGCAGCTGCGCCTCGACGTTGGTGGTCTGGTAGCCGTAGACCGGGTCCTGGTTCAGCGGCAGGTACATCCGCTGCGGGTCGGCGGTGGAGAAGCCGCCGTTGCGGTCGGGCGTCCACTGCATCGGCGTGCGGACGCCGTCGCGGTCGCCGAGCCAGATGTTGTCGCCCATGCCGATCTCGTCGCCGTAGTACAGGACCGGCGAGCCGGGCAGCGAGAGCAGCAGCGCGTTGAACAGCTCGAGGGTGTTGGTGTCGTTCTCCAGCAGCGGCGCCAGCCGGCGGCGGATGCCGATGTTGGCCTTCATGCGGGGGTCCTTGGCGTACTCCGCCCACATGTAGTCGCGCTCCTCGTCGGTGACCATCTCGAGGGTCAGCTCGTCGTGGTTGCGCAGGAAGATGCCCCACTGGCAGTTGTCGGGGATCGGCGGCGTCTGGGCCATGATCTCCGAGATCGGGAACCGCTGCTCCCGGCGGGCGGCCATGAACAGGCGCGGCATCACCGGGAAGTGGAAGGCCATCTGGCACTCGTCGCCGTCCTCGCCGAAGTACTCGACGACGTCGGCCGGCCACTGGTTGGCCTCGCACAGCAGCACGCGGTCGGGGTAGTCGGCGTCGACCACCTTGCGCACGTGCTTGAGGAACTCGTGGGTGCGGGGGAGGTTCTCCCCGTTCGTCCCCTCCTCCTCGAACAGGTAGGGGACGGCGTCCAGCCGGAAGCCGTCGATGCCCAGGTCCAGCCAGAAGCGCAGGGCGTCGATGATCGCCTCCTGCACCTTCGGGTTCTCGAAGTTGAGGTCCGGCTGGTGCGAGAAGAAGCGGTGCCAGAAGTACTGCTTGCGCACCGGGTCGAACGTCCAGTTGGACGACTCGGTGTCGACGAAGATGATCCGCGCGTCGGCGTAGCCGGTGTCGTCGTCGGCCCACACGTAGAAGTCGCCGTAGGGGCCCTCGGGGTCGCTGCGGCTGGCCTGGAACCAGGGGTGCTGGTCCGAGGTGTGGTTCATGACGAAGTCGATGATCACGCGGATGCCGCGGGCGTGGGCGGCGTGCAGCAGCTCGCGGAAGTCGTCGATGTCGCCGAACTCCGGCAGCACGGCGGTGTAGTCGCTGACGTCGTAGCCGCCGTCCCGCAGCGGCGAGGCGAAGAACGGCGGCAGCCAGAGGCAGTCGACGCCGAGCCACTGCAGGTAGTCGAGCTTGTCCATCATGCCGCGGAGGTCGCCCACGCCGTCGGCGTTGCTGTCGGCGAAGCCGCGGACCAGGACCTCGTAGAACACGGCGCGCTTGAACCACAGCGGGTCGGTGCCGCGTGCGGGCAGGCCGGATGCGCCGCTGTCGGGAGCGGGCACGGGGAGCGTCATCGGTGCGGGGAGCCCTCGCTGGTCGTCGTGGGTGGGGAGGGGATCAGCTGACCGGCGGCGGCCAGGTCACCGGCCGGGGCAGGTGGACCGAGAACACGTGCGCCGGCTCCCAGTAGGGGTCCAGTTCCACGTAGTTGAACTGACCCCAGTCGTACCGGGCGCCGGTGATCTCGTCGGTGACGCCGAACCGCTCGTGCCAGTCCAGCCCGAGGGTCGGCATGTCCAGCGCCGTCGTCCCGATCTGCCGGTTCTGGCTGTCGAGGGCGCAGACCACGAGGACGGCGTCCTGCGACCCCGGGTCGGTCTTGGAGAAGCAGATGAGGTTCGGGTTGTCGACCGGGTGGAACCGCAGCGTCCGCAGCTGCTGCAGCGCCGGGTGCGCGCGGCGGACCTCGTTGAGCCTGCGCAGGTAGGGCGCCAGGCTGCGGCCGGCCGCCTCGGCGCCGGCCCAGTCGCGCGGGCGCAGCCGGTACTTCTCGCTGTCGAGGTACTCCTCGCTGCCCGGCCGCACCGCCACGTGCTCGTAGAGCTCGAACCCGGAGTAGACGCCCCAGGTCGGGCTCATCATCGACGCGAGCACCGCGCGGATCTTGAACATCGGCGGGCCGCCGTACTGCAAACTCGCGTGCAGGATGTCCGGGGTGTTCACGAAGAAGTTCGGCCGCATGTAGTGCGCGTTGGTGGCGAGCTCGCGGCCGTAGTCCTCGATCTCGCCGCGCGCGGTCCGCCACGTGAAGTACGTGTAGGACTGGGTGAACCCGATCCGCGCCAGCTGGTGCATCATCGCCGGCCGCGTGAACGCCTCGGCGAGGAAGAGCACGTCCGGGTCGGTCTCCTTGACCTTCCAGATCAGCCAGTGCCAGAAGTCCAGCGGCTTGGTGTGCGGGTTGTCGACCCGGAAGATCCGCACGCCGGCGTCCATCCAGACCCGCACCACCCGCAGCACCTCGGCGTAGATGCCCTCGGGGTCGTTGTCGAAGTTGACCGGGTAGATGTCCTGGTACTTCTTCGGCGGGTTCTCCGCGTAGGCGATGGTCCCGTCGGGCTTGGTGGTGAACCACTCCGGGTGCTCCTTGACCCACGGGTGGTCCGGCGCGGCCTGCAGCGCCAGGTCCAGCGCCACCTCCATGCCCAGGCCGCGGGTGCGGGTGACGAAGGCGCGGAAGTCCTCCAGCGTGCCCAGCTGCGGGTGGACGGCGTCGTGGCCGCCCTCGTCGCTGCCGATCGCCCACGGCGAGCCGACGTCGTCGGGGCCGACCTCGTGCGGGTTGCCGCCGGGGAACTGCGGCGTGTTCGGGCCCTTGCGGTTGACCTTGCCGATCGGGTGGATCGGCGGCAGGTAGACGACGTCGAAGCCCATCTCGGCGACCGCCGGCAGCCGGTCGCCGGCGGTCTGGAACGTGCCGTGCGCGGGGACGCCGCCGACGACGGGGCCCTCGGAGCGGGGGAAGAACTCGTACCAGGAGCCGTAGAGCGCGCGCGGCCGGTCGACCCACACCTCGTACTCCGGCGTGGGGGTGACCAGCTCGCGGACCGGGTGCTCGTCGAGGTAGCGCTGCACCCTGGCGGCCAGCGCCGGCGCGACCCGGTCGGGCAGCGTGCGCGAGGTGTCGCGCAGGGCCGCGACGGCGTCGCCGAGGCGGCCGCGCCACTCGTCGTCGGCACCCTCGGCGACCCGCTCGAGCAGCCGGGCGCCCTCCTCGAGGTCGTTGGCCAGCTCCCCGGGGCCCTGGCCGGCCTCGATCTTCACCTCGACGGCGTGGTGCCAGGTGGCCAGCGGGTCGCTCCACGCCTCGACCCGGAACGTCCAGCGTCCCTCCCGGTCGGGCACCACGGTGGTGATCCACCGGTCGGGCTCCGCGCCGAAGCGGCGCATGCGGTTGAGGGGTCCCCGGGTGCCGTCCGGAGCGGTCCAGACGACGTCGGCCGCGACGGCGTCGTGGCCCTCCCGGAAGACGGTGGCGGTGACCGGCAGGTGCTCGCCGACCACGGCGCGGGCCGAGAACGACCCGCAGGACACGACGGGGGCGACATCGGTGATGCCGAGGCGGAGGTCAGCGCGGCGAGTCATCCCGGCCACGCTATCCACCTCCGGCACCGGTCACACCTCGGCCGCCGAGACGTCCCCGGCCGGGTGCCCGGTCCCCGGCCGTGTGGTGCGCCCGACCTGTCCGGACGCGCCGTGCTGGCTACGCTCCCCGCGTGCGAGCTCTGCGTCGGTTCACCGTCCGGGCGGCCCTGCCCGAGGCCCTCATGCCGCTGTCCCAGCTGGTCATGAACCTCCGCTGGTCGTGGCACCCGGAGACCCGCGACCTGTTCGAGGCGCTGGACCCGGAGTTGTGGCGGACCTGCAACAACGACCCGGTGAAGGTCCTGGGCGAGGTGTCGGCCGAGCGGCTGGCCACGCTGTCGACCGACCGCCGGTTCCTCCGCCGCCTCCAGGACGTCGTCGACGACCTCGACGACTACCTGTCCTCGGAGCACTGGTACCAGTCGCTGGGCCCCGAGGCGCCGCGCAGCATCGCCTACTTCTCCGCCGAGTTCGGCATCACCGAGGTGCTGCCGCAGTACTCCGGCGGCCTGGGCATCCTCGCCGGCGACCACCTCAAGGCCGCCTCCGACCTCGGCGTCCCGCTGATCGGCGTCGGCCTGCTGTACCGGGCCGGCTACTTCGAGCAGGGCCTGTCGGCCGACGGCTGGCAGCTCGAGCACTACCCGTCGCTGGACCCGCACGGCCTGCCGGTCAAGCTGCTGCGCCAGCCCGACGGGTCCGCCGTCGTCATCACCGTGCCGTTGCCCGAGGGGCGCACCCTGCACGCGCACGTGTGGCGGGCGCAGGTGGGCCGGGTGTCGCTGCTGCTGCTCGACAGCGACATCGAGGAGAACGCCCCGGCCGAGCGCGGGGTCACCGACCGGCTCTACGGCGGCGACGAGGACCACCGGCTGCGCCAGGAGATGCTGCTCGGCATCGGCGGCGTCCGGGCGCTGCGCGCCTACTGCCAGCTCACCGGCACCCCGCAGCCCGAGGTGTTCCACGCCAACGAGGGCCACGCCGGCTTCCAGGGCGTCGAGCGGATCCGCGAGCTCACCGAGTCGCACGGGCTGTCCTTCGCCGAGGCGCTGCAGGCCGTCCGCGCCGGCACGGTGTTCACCACGCACACGCCGGTGCCCGCCGGCATCGACCGGTTCCCGCGGGCGCTGATCGAGCGGTACTTCGCCGGGTTCGGCGTCCCGCTCGAGCACCTCATCCCGCTCGGCGCCGAGGACGACCCGACGAAGTTCAACATGGCGCACATGGGCCTGCGGCTGGGGCAGCGGGCCAACGGGGTCAGCCGGCTGCACGGGCACGTCAGCCGGTCGATGTTCAACCCGCTGTGGCCCGGCTTCGACGAGGCCGACGTGCCGATCACCTCGATCACCAACGGCGTGCACGCGCCCACCTGGACCGCCCGGGAGCTGGTGGAGCTGGGCACCCAGACCTCCAGCGACGGCGACCCGTTCGAGGGCACCGGGCCGGCGTCCTTCGACGGCGTCGACCGGATCCCGGCGCTGGAGCTGTGGAACACCCGCCGGATGCTGCGCGGCCGGCTGGTCGAGGAGGTGCGCCGCCGGCTGCGCGAGACGGCGCGCACCCGCGGCGCGGCCGAGGCCGAGGTGCGCTGGACCGACACCGCCTTCGACCCCGACGTCCTCACCATCGGCTTCGCCCGCCGGGTGCCCTCCTACAAGCGGCTGACGCTCATGCTGCGCGACCCCGACCGGCTCCGGGCCCTGCTGCTCGACGAGCAGCGGCCGGTCCAGCTGGTCATCGCCGGCAAGAGCCACCCGGCCGACGACGGCGGCAAGCAGCTGATCCAGCAGATGGTGAAGTTCGCCGACGACCCCGCCATCCGGCACCGCATCGCGTTCCTGCCCGGCTACGACATCGGCATGGCCCGCTACCTCTACTGGGGCTGCGACGTCTGGCTGAACAACCCGCTGCGGCCGCTGGAGGCCTGCGGCACCTCGGGCATGAAGGCCGCGCTCAACGGCGGGCTCAACCTCTCCATCCGCGACGGCTGGTGGGACGAGTGGTTCGACGGCCAGAACGGCTGGGCGATCCCGACCGCCGACGGCGTCACCGACCACGAGCGGCGCGACGACGTCGAGGCGCGGGCCATCTACGACCTGCTGTCCACCCAGGTGCTGCCGCGGTTCTACGAGACCGACCGGGACGGCATCCCCACCCGCTGGGTCGAGATGGTGCGGCACACGCTGCGCGAGACCGGCCCGAAGGTGCTCGCCACCCGGATGGTGCGCGACTACGTCGAGCGGCTGTACGTGCCGGCGGCGGGCTCGTCGCGGACCATGGCCGACAGCGGGTACGCGCCGGCGCGGGCCGAGGCGCAGTGGCGGGCGCACCTGCTGGAGAACTGGACGGGCGTGCGGGTCGCGCACGTCGAGGCCACCGGCGCCGGCGACACCCCGGAGATCGGCTCGACGCTGGCGCTGCGCGCGGAGGTGGAGCTGCCGCACCTCACCCCCGCCGACGTCGAGGTGCAGGCGGCCTACGGGCGGGTCGACGACGCCGACGGCCTGCACGAGGTGACGACGGTGCCGATGCGGCACGAGCACACCGAGGGCTCGCGGCACTGGTTCACCGCGACGCTGCCGCTCGAGCGCACCGGCGCGTTCGGGTACACGGTGCGCGTGCTGCCGCACTCCGAGCACCTGGCCGACCCGGCGGAGCTGGGCCTGGTGCGTTCGGCGTAGCCGGAGGCTCATCCGTCACGCCGGTCGCAGCGTCCCCACGGGCGGCGTGGCGGTGCGGCCGGACCACGCACGGCGGCGCGCGGTCACTAGGCTGGCGCGCATGCCCGACCGCTGTGAAGTCCTGCCCGGAGACGCCCTCGTGGCCCGTCGCGGCGGGGGACTGCTCTGGGTCGACGCACCGGGCTCGCCGGCCCTGGTCGCCGCCCTGCACGCCTGCCTGGGCGTGTCCGGCCCCGGCGCCGACCGCGTCCTCGCGGCGGTCGCCGCTCAGGTGCCCGCGCTCGGGGGCGGCTCGGCCTCCTTCGCGCTCGTCCTCGTCGACACCAGCGGTGGCACGGGTACCGGCGTCGCGCTGTGGTCCGGCAAGGGCCAGCCGGCCGTCGACGGCGTCCCGGTCTCCGGCCAGCCGGCCGACGGGTGCAGCCTGGCCGCCGGGTTCCCGCTCGGCGCCACGCTCTACGTCGGCCCGGGCCAGGCCACCCCGCAGATGCCGCCGGGCGTCGCCTACGACCTCGTCGAGGGCGCGGTCCCCGGCGCCGGCGCGCTGCTGCAGCTCGCGGCGGCCTCCTCCGCCCCGGCCGCCGTCCCGCCGGCCACCCACACGCCGGCGTCGTCGTTCAGCGCGGGCTCGGACGCGGGCTTCGCCGCCGCGCCGTCCTTCGGTGCCTCGGTCGGGTCCTCGGCGTCGGGGCAGGGGTCCACCCGCGTCGACGACGGCGGGGAGGAGACGGCGTTCTGGAAGCCCGACGCCGCCGCCGCGCCGGTGCTGCGCTTCGACGACGGCCTGGTCGTCACCGTCGACGAGGACCTCGTCCTCGGCCGCCGCCCCGACAGCCACGAGCTGGTGACCGCGGGCAACGCCCGGCCGGTGCCGATCGCCGACACGCAGAACGTGCTGTCCTCGGCGCACGCGGCCATCCAGCGCTCCGGCCGCGAGGTCACCCTCACCGACCTCGGCTCGCTCAACGGCACCCACGTCGCGGGTCCCGAGGCCACCGAGTGGACCCAGCTCGAGCCGGGCGTCGCCCACCCGCTCTCCGACGGCGACCGCCTCCTGCTCGGCTGGACGGTCATCACCTACGAGCAGCCCCAGGACTGAACGACACGGCGAGAGCCCCGGCCCCTCAGGGACCGGGGCTCTCGCCGTCTGCGGGGCCGTCCTGGCCCACCGGAACGCGTCCTGGCCCACCGGAACGCGTCCTGGCTCGGCGTCGACGGTGAGCCAGGACGCCGCACGATCAGCTCGCCTGATCCTGCGGACGGCGCAGGACGCGCAGCAGCCAGACGGTGCGCGGCGGCACCTCGATCGCCCCGGGCGCGACGACGGCCGGCCGCGGCGGCGTCCCGGTCGGGTACTCGGTGCTCAGCACGAGCTCGTAGCCGTCGGACCACGGCGCCCCCGGCAGCTGCACCGTCGCCGGCTCCGGCCCGGCGTGCAGCTGGACGAGGTAGGAGTCGTCGACCACCGGGCGGCCGCGCTCGTCGCGGTGCCGGATGCCGCGGCCGTCGAGGTACATGCCGACCGTCTGCAGGCCCGTGTCGAACCAGTCCGCGGTGGTCAGCTGCCCGCCGCCGGGGGCGAACCAGGCCACGTCGCGGGTGCCGCCGGTGCCCGGGATCTCGTGGCCCTCGAAGAACGCCTCCTGGCGCAGCACCGGCGAGTCGCGGCGCACCCGCAGCAGCCGGCGGACGAAGGCGAGCAGGTCCCCGTCGGCGGCGTCCCAGTCGATCCAGGACACCGCGTTGTCCTGGCAGTAGGCGTTGTTGTTGCCGCCCTGGGTGCGGCCGAGCTCGTCGCCGGCGGTGAGCATCGGGACGCCGGTCGACAGCAGCAGCGTCGTCAGCAGGTTGCGCACCTGGCGGGCGCGCAGCGCCTGCACCCCCGGGTCGTCGGTGGGCCCCTCCACGCCGCAGTTCCAGTTGCGGTTGTGGCTCTCGCCGTCCCGGTTGTCCTCGCCGTTGGCCTCGTTGCGCTTGCGCTCGTAGGTGACCAGGTCGGTGAGGGTGAACCCGTCGTGGGCGGTGACGAAGTTGACGCTGGCGAACGGGCGGCGGCCGTCGGAGCGGTAGAGGTCCGAGGAGCCGGTCAGCCGGTAGGCCAGGTCGCGCACGCCGACGTGGGAGCCGGCCCACACGTCGCGCACCGTGTCGCGGTAGCGGCCGTTCCACTCGGTCCACAGCGGCGGGAAGTTGCCCACCTGGTAGCCGCCCTCGCCGATGTCCCACGGCTCGGCGATGAGCTTCACCTGGCTGACGACGGGGTCCTGGTGGACGACGTCGAAGAACGCCGAGAGCCGGTCGACGTCGTGGAAGGACCGGGCCAGCGCGGCGGCGAGGTCGAACCGGAAGCCGTCGACGTGCATCTCGGTGACCCAGTACCGCAGGGAGTCCATGAGCATCGCGAGCACCTGCGGCCGGCGGACGTCGAGGGTGTTCCCGCAGCCGGTGTAGTCGGTGTAGCGGGCCCGGTTCTCGCCGTTGAGCCGGTAGTAGCCCCCGTTGTCGATGCCCTTGAGCGACAGCGACGGCCCGGTGTGGTCGCCCTCGGCGGTGTGGTTGTAGACGACGTCGAGGACCACCTCGATGCCGGCCGCGTGCAGCGCCTTGACCATCGCCTTGAACTCGGTGACCTGCGCCCCGCTGGACCCGGCCGAGCTGTAGGCGGCGTGCGGGGCGAAGTAGCCGAGGGTGTTGTAGCCCCAGTAGTTGGTCAGCCCGCGGCGCAGCAGGTGCGGCTCGCTGACGAAGTGGTGCACCGGCAGCAGCTCGACGGTGGTGACGCCCAGGCCCACCAGGTGCTCGACGAACGCCGGGTGCGCCAGGCCCGCGTAGGTGCCGCGCAGCGCCGGCGGCACGCCCGGGTGGCGCATGGTCGCGCCCTTGACGTGCACCTCGTAGACGACGGTGTCCGACCACGAGGTGGCCGGCCGCCGGTCGCCGTCCCAGGGGAAGGAGTCGTGGACGACGACGCCGCGCGGCACGTACGGCGCGGAGTCCCGCGGGTCGGCCGGGCCGGTGTCGGGGCCGTCGGCGCGGTAGGCGAACAGCGCCGGGTGCAGCGTCAGGTCGCCGTCGACGGCGCGGGCGTAGGGGTCCAGCAGCAGCTTGGCCGGGTTCCACCGGTGGCCGGCGCCGGGGTCCCAGGGCCCGTGCACCCGGTAGCCGTAGCGCTGGCCGGGGCCGACGCCGGGCAGCCGCCCGTGCCAGACCTGGTGGGTGGTCTCCTGCAGCCGGTGCCGGTGCTCGAAGCCGCCGTCGTCGAACAGGCACAGGTCGACGGCGGTGGCGCCGGCCGACCACAGCGCGAAGTTCGTGCCGGTGCCGTCCCAGTGCGCGCCCAGGGGAGCGGGGGAGCCCGGCCAGACCTCGACGTCCTCGCTGGTGGTCACCGGGCGATCGTGCCAAGACCGCCACCTCCCCGGGTGCAGGCGGGCGGGTTGGTTGGATGGGGTCGTGTCCAGCAGTGCCGCCGTCGGCGGAGCAGAACCGGTCGTCGAGATGCGCGGCGTGGACGTCGTCCGCGGGCAGTCGCACCTGCTGCGGGGGGTGGACTGGCTCGTCCGGCCCGAGCAGCGGTGGGTGGTGCTGGGCCCGAACGGCGCGGGCAAGACGACGCTGCTGCAGCTGGCGGGGGCGCACATGCACCCGACGCGGGGTGAGGTGCGGCTGCTGGGCGAGACGATGGGCGCGGTCGACGTCTTCGAGCTGCGCCCGCGGATCGGCCTGACCAGCGCGGCGCTGGCGCAGCGGATCGAGGCGGGGGAGCGCACCGGCGACGTCGTCCTGTCCGCCGGGTACGCGATCGTCGGCCGCGCGCGGGAGCGCTACGACATCCACGACCTCACCCGCGCCGCGACGCTCATGCAGCAGTGGGGCGTGCAGCGGATCGCGCACCGGCCCTTCGGCACCCTCAGCGAGGGGGAGCGCAAGCGGGTGCAGATCGCCCGCGCGCTGATGCCCGACCCGGAGCTGCTGCTGCTCGACGAGCCCGGCGCGGGCCTGGACCTCGGCGGCCGCGAGGACCTGGTGGGCCGGCTGTCGGACCTCGCCACCTACCTCTACGCCCCGGCGCAGGTGCTGGTCACCCACCACGTCGAGGAGATCCCGCCCGGGTACACGCACGCGCTGCTGCTGCGCCAGGGCGCGGTGGTCGCCTCCGGCCCGCTGGAGCAGGTGATCACCGCCGAGCTGCTGTCGGAGACGTTCGGCCTGCCGCTGGCGCTCGAGCGCTCCGACGGCCGCTACACCGCCCGTCGACGGGGGTGACCCGCGGCCCTCTGGTTAGGGTCCAGGCGACGACGTCGTCCCCTCGCTGGAGGCCGTGCATGGCAGCGCCCGAGTTCGTGACCCTGTCGGTGGAGGACGGGGTGGGCACGATCCGCCTCGACCGGCCCAAGATGAACGCGATCGACGAGCAGCTGTACACCGAGGTGCGGGCCGCGGCGATCGAGGCGACCGAGCGCGCCGACGTGCGCGCCGTCGTGCTCTACGGCGGGGAGCGGGTGTTCGCCGCCGGCGCCGACATCAAGGCGATGTCGCAGCTGACCGGCTCCTCGATGGTCGCCTGGGGCCGCGAGCTCACCCACAGCTTCACCACCGTCGCCCGCATCCCCAAGCCGGTCATCGCCGCGATCACCGGCTACGCCCTGGGCGGCGGCTACGAGCTCGCGCTGTGCGCCGACTTCCGGGTCATGGGCGCCGGCGCGAAGGTCGGCCAGCCCGAGATCCTGCTCGGCGTCATCCCCGGCGCCGGCGGCACCCAGCGGCTGGCCCGCCTGGTCGGCCCGGCCAGGGCCAAGGACCTCGTCTTCACCGGCCGGCACGTCGGCGCGGAGGAGGCGCTGGAGATGGGCCTGGCCGACGCCGTCGTCCCGGACGCCGAGGTGTACGACACCGCCGTCGCCATGGCGCGCAAGCTCGCCGCCGGGCCGCCGCTGGCGCTGGCCGCGGCCAAGCAGGCGATCGACGAGGGCCTCGACGGGCCGATCGAGCAGGGCCTGGCCCTGGAGAGCCGGCTGTTCGCGGAGCTGTTCGACACCGAGGACCAGAAGACCGGGATGCGCTCCTTCCTCGAGAGCGGGCCCGGCAAGGCGACCTTCACCGGGCGCTGACCCCCGCGGTCTCCCGAACGTTCCCCGGACCGTCACCGGAACCGGCCCTGCGGACGGTCCGGTTCTGCCACCATCCGTCGGGCCCCCCGCACGGCGCACCGCCCTGCCGGCCGGGGCCGTCCGACAGCTCCCGAGGAGGACCCCGTGCGATCCACCCCCACCCTGAGGACCGCGACCGTCCTGGCGGCCGCGACCCTCGTGCTGACCGCCTGCGGCGGCGGCGACGACGGCGGCTCGGGAGGGGGTGGCGGCGGCTCGGACGCGGCCGGTGCCCGCTCCGCCGAGGACCTCGGGGGCATGGACGCCCTCGTCGAGGCCGCGCAGGCCGAGGGCGAGCTCAACGTCATCGCGCTGCCGCCGGACTGGGCGAACTACGGCGAGATCATCTCCGCCTTCGAGGAGGAGTACGGGATCACCGTCAACAGCGCCTCGCCCGACGGGTCCAGCCAGGACGAGCTCAACGCCGTCGAGAGCCAGCGCGGCCAGGACCGGGCGCCCGACGTCCTCGACCTGGGCACCGCCTTCGCCCGCCAGGCCCAGGCCCAGGACCTGCTCGCGCCCTACCAGGTGGAGACCTGGGACGACATCCCCGAGGGCCAGAAGGACCCCGAGGGGCACTGGTACAACGACTACGGCGGCTACATCTCCATCGGCTGCAACGCCAGCGTGATCGCCGAGTGCCCGACCAGCTTCGCCGACCTGCTCGACCCGCAGTACGCCGGCCAGGTCGCGCTCAACGGCAACCCGACCCAGGCCGCGGCGGCGTTCGCCGGCGTCTGGGCGGCGTCGCTGGCCAACGGCGGCAGCCTCGACGACATCGGCCCGGGCATCGACTTCTTCGCCCAGGTCAAGGAGGTCGGCAACTTCAACCCCGTCGAGATCACCCCGGCCACGATCCAGAGCGGCGAGACGCCGCTGGCGATCGACTGGGACTACCTCAACGCAGGCCTGACCGGCACCCTCGCCGAGCAGGGCGTCGACTGGCAGGTCGCCGTCCCCTCCGACGGGCTGTTCGGCGGCTACTACAGCCAGGCGATCAGCGCCTACGCCCCGCACCCGGCCGCCGCGCGGCTGTGGCAGGAGTTCCTCTACAGCGACCGCGGCCAGAACCTGTACCTGGCCGGTGGCGCCCGGCCGGTGCGGCTGCCGGTGATGGAGGAGGCAGGGACCGCCGACGCCGAGGCGCTGGCCGCCCTGCCGCCGGTCGAGGGCACCGCGGAGTTCCCGACCCAGGAGCAGGAGACCGCCGCCCAGCAGGTGGTCGCCACCCGGTGGAACCAGGAGATCTCCGGCTGAGCACCGCACCCGCTCCCGCCGCGCCGGCGTCCCGCAGGGGACGCCGGCGCGGCGCGCTGCTGCCCGCGCTGGGCGTCCTGCCGTTCCTGCTCTACGTCGCGGTGTTCCTGCTGCTGCCGGTCGGCGTGCTCGCCGTGGAGGCGTTCCGCGCCACCGACCCGGTCACCTTCGAGGAGAGCTGGTCGACGGCGAACCTGGGCACGATCACCGACGGCGCCTACGCCCGCGCCTACCTCGGCAGCCTGCGGCTGTCGGCGGTCACCGCGGTGCTGGGCGCGGTGCTCGGGCTGGCGCTGGCCTTCGCCGTCGTCGGCACCCGCCGCGGCCGGCTGCTGCGCCGCCTGGTGCTCACCGCCTCGGGCGTGCTGGCCAACTTCGGCGGCATCCCGCTGGCGTTCGCCTTCATCGCCACCATCGGCACCTCCGGCGTGGTCACCGCGCTGCTGACCGACACCCTCGGCCTCGACGGCTTCTCGCTGTACTCGATGACCGGCCTGGCGGTGGTCTACCTGTACTTCCTCGTGCCGCTGATGGTGCTGACCATCGTCCCGGCGGTCGAGGCGCTGCGCCCGCAGTGGCGCGAGGCCGCCGACGTCCTCGGCGCCAGCCGCTGGCAGTACTGGCGCCACGTCGGCGGGCCGGTCCTCCTGCCCCCGGTGCTCGGCGCCACGATGCTGCTGTTCGCCTCCGCGTTCGCCGCCTACGCCACGGCCAAGGCGCTGGTCGGCTCGAGCCTGCCGCTGGTGACGCTGCAGATCGCCGACTCGCTGTCGAGCAACGTGGTCGTCGGCGCGGAGAACCTCGGCAAGGCGCTGGCCCTGGGGATGGTCGTCCTCGTGGGGCTGGTGATGGTCTTCTACACCTGGGTGCAGCGGCGCACGTCGCGGTGGCTGGCGTGAGCGCGGCGACGGCCGGCGCCCCCACCGCGGCGGTGGCCGGCGCCGGCGGCGTCGAGCCGGAGACCCCGGTCCGGGACCCCCGGCGCGGCCGCGGCCGGTGGCGCTGGGCGGTGTTCGCCGTCCTCGCCCTGTACTTCCTCGTGCCGCTGGGCGCCTCGCTGTGGTTCACCGTCCGGGGCCGCGACGGGGTCACCGCCGACGCCTACACGAGCATCCCGGGCGCCGAGGGGTTCGCCGAGAACTTCGGCCGCTCGCTGCTGCTCGGGGTGCTCACCGTCGCGATCGCGCTGCTGCTCGTGGTGCCCACCGTGGTGCTCGTGGAGCTGCGGTTGCCGCGGCTGCGCCCGCTGGTCGAGTTCCTCACCCTCGTGCCGCTGCTGCTGCCGCCGATCGCGCTGGTGGTCGGCGTGCGCAGCGTGCTGGCCTGGGCGCCCGACCACTTCTACGGCACCCCGCTCGCCGAGGCGTTCTTCGCCCTCCAGGAGCCGGCGCTGCCGTGGATCCTGGTGCTGGTCTACGTCGTGCTGGCGCTGCCGTTCGTCTACCGGGCGCTCGACGCCGGCGTCCGCGGCGCCCAGCTGCGCACGCTCACCGAGGCCGCGCGGGTGCTCGGCGCCTCGTGGCCCCGGGTGATGGCCTCGGTCGTCCTGCCGGTGCTGCGGACGTCGGTGCTCAACGCCGCCTTCCTCACCCTGGCGCTGGTGCTGGGCGAGTTCACCGTCGCCAACATCCTCGGCTTCGAGACCTTCCCCACCTGGATCGTGCGCATCTCCGGCTCGCAGCCGCGGCTGTCGGTGGCGGTGTCGGTGCTCTCGCTGCTGCTGACCTGGGTGTTGCTGCTGCTCATCTCCGCGCTGGACCGCCGGCGCCGCGAGGAGGACCCCGCATGACCGCCGTCCGCGCCGCCGCCCCCGCCGACCTCCGGGAGGCACCCGGCGTCGCCGTCCGGCTCGAGGGCCTGACCCGCCGCTACGGCTCGGTCCTCGCCCTCGACGGGATGGACCTGGAGATCGCGGGCGGGGAGTTCCTCGCCCTGCTGGGGCCCTCGGGCTGCGGCAAGACGACGGCGCTGCGCGCGATCGCCGGCTTCGAGGTGCCCGACGCCGGCCGGGTGTGGTTCGACCGCCGCGACGTCACCGGCATCCCGCCGTCGAAGCGCGACGTCGGGATGGTGTTCCAGGCCTACAGCCTCTTCCCGAACATGACGGTGGCCGAGAACGTCGCCTTCGGGCTGCGGGTGCGCCGCCGCGGCAGGGAGGAGCGCGCCGGGCGGGCCGCGGAGCTGCTGGAGCTGGTCGGGCTCGCCGACCGCGGGCAGCGCTACCCGCACCAGCTCTCCGGCGGCCAGCAGCAGCGGGTGGCGCTGGCCCGCGCGCTCGCCGTGGCGCCGCAGGTGCTGCTGCTCGACGAGCCGCTGTCGGCGCTCGACGCCCAGGTGCGTGTGCAGCTGCGCGAGGAGATCCGCCGCATCCAGCTGGAGCTCGGCATCACCACCGTGTTCGTCACCCACGACCAGTCCGAGGCGCTGTCGGTGGCCGACCGGGTCGGCGTCATGCGCGCCGGTCGGCTGGAGCAGGTGGCCACCCCCGACGACCTCTACGAACGCCCGGCGACGGCGTTCGTGGCGGGCTTCGTCGGCACGATGAACCGCATCCCGGCCGTCCTCGGCGACGGCGACGTCGAGTTCCTCGGCGTGCGCCGCGAGGTGCTCGGCGCCGTCCCGCCGTCGGGCCCCGCGTTCGCACTGGTGCGGCCCGAGGCGCTGGAGGTGGTCGAGGACCCGCGCGGGGTGGGCCGGGTGGTCACCCGCACGTTCTCCGGCGCCACCACCCGGCTGGCGGTCGCGCTGCCCGACGGCGTCGAGGTGCGGGCCGACGTCCCCAGCGCCGGGAGCCAGGGCCTCACGCCCGGGACGGCGGTCACGGTCACCCCGGCCGAGCGCCCCGCGCTGGTCGAGCCCGCGGGGGAGGTCCCGGCCGCCGGCTGAGGTGCACGAGGATGACCGGGTGAGCGAGCGCCCGAACCCCGAGGTCACCGACGTCGACCGGTCCGACCCCGCCGGGCGGGCGTGGGTGGAGCGGGCGATCGCCGTCGTCGAGGCCGACGCGGTGCGCAGCGCCGACACCCACCTGCTCGTCTACCCGCTGCCGCCGGAGTGGGGCGTCGACCTCTACCTCAAGGACGAGTCGACCCACCCGACCGGCAGCCTCAAGCACCGGCTGGCCCGCTCGCTGTTCCTGCACGCGCTGTGCTCGGGCTGGATCACCGAGGGCAGCACCGTCGTCGAGGCCTCCAGCGGGTCGACGGCGGTCAGCGAGGCCTACTTCGCCCGGATGCTGGGCCTGCCGTTCGTCGCGGTCATGCCCGCCTCGACCAGCCCGGAGAAGGTCGCGCTCATCGAGTTCGCCGGCGGGCGCTGCCACTTCGTCGACCGCGCCCCCGACGTCTACGACGAGGCGCGCCGGCTGGCCGCCGAGTGCGGCGGGCACTACCTCGACCAGTTCAGCAACGCCGAGCGGGCCACCGACTGGCGCGGCAACAACACCATCGCCGAGTCGGTGTTCGAGCAGATGGCCCTGGAGCGCCACCCGGTGCCGGAGTGGGTCGTCGTCGGGGCGGGCACCGGCGGCACCAGCGCGACCTTCGGCCGCTACCTGCGCTACCGGCGGCACCCCACCCGGCTGGCCGTCGTCGACCCGGAGAACTCGGCGTTCTTCCCCGGCTGGGTGGAGGACGAGCCGGCCTGGACGACGGGGATGCCGTCGCGGATCGAGGGGATCGGCCGGCCGCGGGTCGAGCCGTCGTTCCTGCCGTCGGTGGTCGACCGGATGATCCGCGTCCCCGACGCCGCGTCGCTGGCGGCGGTGCGGCACCTGGAGCGGGTGACCGGGCGGCTGGCCGGCGGCTCGACCGGCACCAACCTGTGGGGCGCGTTCCGGCTGGTCGCGGAGATGGTCGCCGAGGGGCGGACCGGCAGCGTGGTCACCCTGCTCTGCGACGGCGGGGAGCGGTACGCGCACACCTACCACTCCGACGTCTGGGTGGCCGAGCACGGACTGGACCTCGCGCCCCACCGGGCGGTCCTCGAGGAGTTCACCGCCACCGGCCGCTGGACGGCGTGACCGGGCTCACCGGCACCCAGGTCCGCCGCCCCGTTACCCCGCAGTAACCTCCACTATCGGAGCCAGGCGGGCCGCGGCCCGCGTCCCCCATGACCGACTGCGGAGGTAGGTCTGGCGATGAACATCGTCGTTCTGGTCAAGCAGGTCCCCGACTCGGGCACCCAGCGTTCGCTGGACCCGTCGGACAACACCGTCGCCCGCGCCACCGCGGACAACGTCATCAACGAGATCGACGAGTACGCGATCGAGGAGGCGCTGCAGGTCAAGGAGGCGCAGGGCGGTGAGGTCACCGTGCTGACCGTCGGCCCGGGCAGCGCCACCGACGCCATCCGCAAGGCCCTGTCGATGGGCGCGGACAAGGCCGTCCACGTGCAGGACGACGCCATCCACGGCTCGTGCGCGATCCAGACCTCGGCGGTCCTCGCCGCGGCGCTGCAGCAGCTCGAGTACGACCTGGTCCTCATGGGCGCCACGTCGACCGACGGCCAGATGGGCGTCATGCCGGCGCTGCTGTCCGAGCGGCTGGGCATCCCGCAGGTCTCCGGCGCCCGCAAGCTCACCGTCGAGGGCTCGACGGTGAAGGTGGAGCGGCAGACCGACGGCGGCTACTGGGCCCTGGAGGCCCCGCTGCCGGCCATCGTGTCCACCTGGGACACCATCAACGAGCCGCGCTACCCCTCCTTCAAGGGGATCATGGCCGCGAAGAAGAAGCCGGTGGAGAGCCGGTCGCTGGCCGACCTGGGCGTGGACGCCTCGGCCGTCGGCCTCGCCACCGCCACCAGCCAGGTCCTCGACTTCGCCGGCCGCCCGCCGAAGGGCGAGGGCGTCAAGGTCACCGACGAGGGCAACGGCGCCGAGGAGCTCGTGGGCTTCCTCGCCAGCCAGAAGCTCGTCTGACCCGGCCCGGATCCGAAGCGAAGAGGAGACTGAACAGCCATGGCAGAGGTCCTGGTCCTCGTCGAGCTGAACCCGGCCGACGGCACCGTCCGCAAGGGCACCCTCGAGGCCCTCACCGCCGCACGCGCGCTCGGTGAGGTCTCGGCGGTCGTCGCCGGCGGCCCCGGCGTCGCCGCCGGCGCCCGCGAGCAGCTCGCCCAGTACGGCGCGGCGAAGGTCTACGTCGCCGAGTCCCCGGAGATCGACGAGTACCTCGTCGCCCCCAAGGCCGAGGTGCTCGCCCAGCTGGTGCAGCAGGCGTCCCCGGCCGCCGTCGTCATCCCGTCCTCCCCGGAGGGCCGGGAGATCGCCGCGCGGCTGGCGCTCAAGACCGGCAGCGGCTTCCTGACCGACGTCAGCGAGATCGCCGCCGACGGCACCGCCTCCCAGGTGGTCTTCGCCGGCCAGCAGATCGTCCACTCGAAGGTGACGACCGGCACCCCGGTCTACACGCTGCGCGGCAACTCGGTCACCCCCGAGCCGGCCCCCGCCGCCGGCGAGGAGGTCCCGGTCGAGGTCAGCCTGTCCGACCAGGCGAAGCAGACCCGCGTCGTCGACCGGGTCGTGGAGCAGAAGAGCAACCGGCCCGAGCTGACCGAGGCCTCGATCGTCGTCTCCGGTGGCCGCGGTGTGGCCAGCGCCGAGAACTTCTCGATCATCGAGGCCCTGGCCGACTCGCTCGGCGCCGCCGTCGGTGCCTCGCGTGCCGCGGTCGACTCCGGCTTCTACCCGCACAGCTTCCAGGTCGGGCAGACCGGCAAGACCGTCTCGCCGCAGCTCTACATCGCCGTCGGCATCTCCGGCGCGATCCAGCACCGCGCCGGCATGCAGACCTCGAAGACGATCGTGGCCGTCAACAAGGACCCCGAGGCCCCGATCTTCGAGCTGGCCGACTTCGGCGTCGTCGGCGACCTGTTCCAGGTCGTCCCGGCCGCCACCGAGAAGATCGCCGCCCGCAAGTAGCGGGAGGACCCCTGCGGGGGCCGTTCCAGCACGTCGCCACGGGCGCCGATCCCCACGGGGGTCGGCGCCCGTCGCCGTTCGCGGGGTCACCGGCGTCACCCGAGCGGGTCCGTCGTGCGCGACTAACCTGGGCGGAGTGACCTACCTCGACCACGCGGCGACCACGCCGGTGCTCCCCGAGGTCCTGGCCGCGATGACCGAGCAGCTCGGCCGGGTGGGCAACGCCTCCTCGCTGCACGCCAGCGGCCGGGCCGCGCGGCGGGCCGCCGAGCAGTCCCGGGAGCGGCTGGCCGAGGCGCTGGGCGCCCGCCCGTCGGAGGTGCTGTTCACCGGGGGTGGGACCGAGAGCGACAACCTCGCGGTGAAGGGCCTGTACTGGGCGCGGCGGGAGGCCGACTCGCGCCGGCGGCGGCTCGTGGTGAGCCCGGCCGAGCACCACGCCGTCCTCGACAGCGCCGAGTGGCTGGCCAAGCACGAGGGCGCGGAGGTCACCTGGCTGCGCCTGGGGCCCACCGGGCGGGTGACGCCGGAGGCGCTGGCCGAGGCGCTGGGCGACGGCTCCGACGTCGCGATGGCCAGCGTCATGTGGGCCAACAACGAGATCGGCACGGTCAGCGACGTCGCCGCGCTGGCGCAGGTCGCCCACGCGGTGGGGGTGCCGCTGCACACCGACGCGGTGCAGGCCGTCGGCCAGGTGCCGGTGGACTTCGCCGCCAGCGGCGTCGACGCGCTCACCATGACCGGCCACAAGCTCGGCGGCCCGATGGGCGCCGGCGTGCTGCTGCTGCGCCGCGACGCCGAGTGCATGCCGCTGCTGCACGGCGGCGGCCAGGAGCGCGACGTCCGCTCGGGCACCCTCGACGTGGCGGCCATCGTCGGCCTCGCCGTCGCCGCGACCACCGCCGTCGGCTCCCGGCCCGAGCGCGCCGCCCGGCTGGCCGCGCTGCGCGACCGGCTGGTGGCCGGGGTGCTCGAGCAGGTCCCCGACGCCGAGCTCAACGGCGCCCCGCTGGACGACGTCGTCGCCGGCGGGCCCGGCCGGCTGCCGGGCAACGCGCACCTGTCCTTCCCCGGTGCCGAGGGCGACGCGCTGCTCATGCTGCTCGACGCCCGCGGCATCGAGTGCTCGACCGGGTCGGCGTGCAGCGCCGGGGTGGCCCGGCCCAGCCACGTGCTCACCGCCGTCGGCGCCGACGCCGCGCGGGCCCGCAGCTCGCTGCGGTTCAGCCTGGGCTCGCCGAGCACCGACGCCGACGTCGACGCGCTGCTGGCCGTGATCGCCCCCGTGGTCGAGCGTGCCCGCGGGGCGGGGAGGTAGCGCCGTGCGCGTGCTCGCCGCGATGAGCGGGGGAGTGGACAGCGCGGTCGCCGCGGCGCTGGCGGTCGACGCCGGCCACGACGTCACCGGGGTGCACCTCGCGCTCTCGCCGGACCGGCAGACGCTGCGCAGCGGCGCCCGCGGCTGCTGCAGCGTCGAGGACGCCCACGACGCCCGGCGGGTCGCCGACGAGCTCGGCATCCCGTTCTACGTCTGGGACCTCGCCGAGCGGTTCAGCGAGGACGTCGTCGAGGACTTCGTCGCCGAGTACGCCGCCGGCCGCACGCCCAACCCGTGCCTGCGGTGCAACGAGAGGATCAAGTTCACCGCGGTGCTCGACCGGGCGCTGGCGCTCGGCTTCGACGCCGTCGTCACCGGCCACCACGCGCGGCTGGAGGACGGCCGGCTGCGCCGCTCGGTGGACGCGGCCAAGGACCAGTCCTACGTGCTCGGCGTGCTCACCCCCGGCCAGCTGGCGGGGGCGGTGTTCCCGCTGGGGTCGATGACCAAGGACCGGGTGCGCGCGATCGCCGCCGAGCGCGGGTTCGCCGTCGCCACCAAGCCCGACTCGCACGACATCTGCTTCATCCCCGACGGCGACACCCGCGGCTTCCTCACCCGGCGGCTGGGGACGGCGCCCGGGCCGGTCGTCGACGCCGCCACCGGCGCCACCGTCGGAACGCACGAGGGCACGCACGGGTTCACCGTCGGGCAGCGGCGCGGGCTGGGCATCGCCGCCGGGGACCAGCGCCCGCGCTACGTGCTGTCGATCGAGCCGGTCTCCCGGACCGTGACGGTGGGGACCGCCGAGCTCGCCGGCGTCGCCGAGGTGCGCACCGGCCGGCCGACGTGGACCGGGGCGGCCCCGGAGCTCCCGCTGCGCGCGGAGGTGCAGCTGCGGGCCCACGCCACCGCCGTCCCGTGCACGGTGACCGCCGGTGCCGACGGCGGCCTGGTCATCGCGCTGGACGAGGCGCAGCGCGGCGTCGCGCCCGGGCAGTCGGCCGTCCTCTACGCGCCCGACCCGGAGCGGGGCGACCTGGTGCTCGGTCAGGGGACCGTCTCCGGCTGATCGCCGGACACCTGATCATCACCGGGAGGGCCTGGTGTCGGAACCGTCCGTCACCTACGGTGTCGTCCGAGCCGCTTCCCGAGCACGGCTACGCAGCTCGGCTCACCACCCCGCCCGGGCCGCCGTCTCCGGTGGCCTGCTCCGCATGTCCTCCGGAGGACTCCTTGCGCCGAACGCGCTTCTCCCTCGCCGCCGCCGTCGCGGTGGCGACCACGGCCGGTCTGGTGGCCGTCCCGAGCACGGCCCAGGCCGCGCCCAAGGACGTGACCGTCCAGCTGCTGGCCATGAACGACTTCCACGGCCGGATCACGCCGCAGACCGGGACCGACGGCTCGCTGGCGACCTCCCCAGGGCCGAACGGCACCTACGGCAACTCCGACGACGTCACCGTCCCGGTCGGCGGTGCGGCACAGATCGCGGCCACCGTGCAGCGGCTCGAGTCCGCGTTCAAGGACACGACGCAGGGGCCGTCGACCTCGCTGTTCGTCGGTGCCGGTGACCTGGTCAGCGCCTCGCCGTTCGAGTCGAGCGTCTTCAAGGACGAGCCGACGATCGAGGCGCTCAACGCCATGGGCCTGGACGTCTCGTCGGTGGGCAACCACGAGTTCGACCGGGGCACCGAGGAGCTGCGCCGCATCTCCGCCGCCACGGACGGCACGTACAGCGACGACGTCGAGGCCTGCGAGGGCATCACCCCGGGCGTCGACGGCTGCTTCGGCGAGGGCGAGCACGCCTTCCACGGCGCCGAGTTCCCGTACCTGGCCGCCAACGTCATCGACAAGGCCACCGGCCAGCCGATGCTGCCGCCGTACCAGGTCTTCCAGACGCCGGCGAACCAGCGCTTCGCGCTCATCGGGGTGGTCACCGAGACCACTCCGACCATCGTGTCGCCGACCGGCATCACCGACGTCACGTTCATCGACGAGGCCGAGGCGATCAACCGCTGGGTCCCCGAGCTGCAGCGGCAGGGCATCCAGGCCATCGGCGTGCTGATCCACGAGGGCGGCACGGTCACCGACCCGAACGCCCAGCCCTTCGTCAACGGCTGCACCGGTCTGTCGGGCCCGATCGTCGACATCAACAACCGGACGTCGTCCGCTGTCGACCTCATCATCAGCGCCCACACGCACAACGCCTACAACTGCCGCCTGGACGATCCGGACGGCACGCCGCGACTGGTCACCCAGGCCGGCTTCTACGGCCGTCTCGTGACCGACATCCGGCTGCCCATCAGCCGGACCACCGGCGACGTCAACCGCGCCTCGGCCGCCTACGCGGCCACCAACGTGCCGGTGACCCGCGAGGCTGCCGACCCCGAGGTGCAGTCGATCGTCGACTACTGGAACGCCCGCGCCGCCGAGCCCGGCAACGTGGTCGTCGGCACTGTCAGCGGCCCGCTGCTGCGGGCGCGGGCCGCGGACGGCGTGACCGTCGTCCGCAACGACGAGTCGGTCCTGGGGACCTTCGTCGCCAACGCGCAACTGGCCGGGGCACAGGCACGACCGGAGCTGCTGTCCCCGGTGGTCGCCTTCATGAACCCCGGTGGTCTGCGGACCGACATCGCTGCCGGTGAGGTCACCTTCCGGGAGCTCTTCGACGTCCAGCCGTTCAGCAACACCGTCAACACGATCACGCTGACCGGCGCGGCGATCGACGACGTGCTCGAGCAGCAGTTCCGCGGGCTCCCGGACGGGTCCCAGGACCTGGTCCTGTCCACCTCCGACGGCTTCCGTTACGAGTACGACCGCAGCCGGGCCGACGGGGACCGGGTGTTCGACTGCTCGATCACCATCAACGGCACCCCGGTGAGCCCGACCGGCACCTACCGGGTCGCGGCGAACTCGTTCCTCGCCGGCGGCGGGGACTCCTTCACCGCGTTCCGGACAGGGACCAACCAGGTCACGGGCCCGGTGGACGTGGACACGTCGGAGGACTACCTGCGCGCCAACAGCCCGCTGACGCCGCCCGCGGGCGACCACGCGATCCCGGTGACGACGCCCAGCTGCGCCGCCTGACCGGGAGGGGAGGTCACGGCGGCGGCGGTACTACCGTCGCCGCCGTGGCCACCCCGACCGAGCCCGACCCGACCAGCACCGACCCGAGGCCGGCTCCCGCACCGTGGGGGCCGGCCTCGGGCGTCGGGTCGCTGCCCGGCACCGACCCGACCGAGGCCCTGCGGGTCGTCCTCGGGGAGCTGCCCGGCCTGCCGCACCTGCCCGAGCTGCCCGCCCGCGGCGCGGGCGCCGACCTGCTCGGCCGCAGCGCCGCCCTCCTCGTCGACCTCGCCGTCGACCTGACCCCCGCGGGCTGGCGCCTCGTACCGCGCCCCGGCCGGGACCTGCGCCGCGCGCAGGAGTTCCTCGCCCGCGACCTCGACGCCCTGCACGACGTCGCCGGCGACCACCGCGGCCCGTTCAAGGTGCAGGCCGCGGGGCCGTGGACGCTGGCCGCCGGCCTCGAGCGGGAGCGCGGCGAGCGGGCCGTCGTCGACGCCGGCGCCCGGCGCGACCTCGGGCAGTCGCTGGCCGAGGGCATCGCCGCGCACGTCGCCGCCGTGACCGCGCGGGTGCCCGGCGCGCAGGTCGTCGTCCAGCTCGACGAGCCCTCGCTGCCGGCGGTCCTGCAGGGCGCGCTGCCGACGGCCAGCGGCTTCGGCCGGCTGCCCGCCGTCGCCGCGCCCGACGTCGAGGCGGAGCTCGGCGCCGTCGTGGCCGCGCTGCCCGGCCCGGTGGTCGTGCACTGCTGCGCGAACCGGGCGCCGCTGGACCTGCTGCGCGCCGCGGGCGCGGCCGGGCTGTCGTTCGACCTCGGGCTGGTCCAGGACCTCGACGCCGTCGGCGCCGCCGTCGAGACCGGCACCCACCTGCTGCCCGGCGTCGTCCCCGGGACCGACGCGCCGCTGCCCGCGCCGAAGGCCACCGCCTCGCGGCTGCGCGCCTGGTGGCGCGAGCTCGGCTTCCCGGCCGAGACGCTGCACGAGGCGGTCACCCTCACCCCGGCCTGCGGCCTGGCCGGCGCGAGCCCCGCCTACGCGCGGGCGGCGATGGCCCACGTCCGCGAGGCCGCGCGGTACCTGCTGCCCGAGTGACCGACACCCGATCGGGCGGACCGGCACCGGAGTCACACCCGGCGGATACCGTGCCCGCGTGAGCACGGACGCCGAGCTGGACACCCCGCAGGTCGCCGCGGTCGCCGACCGGGAGGACCTCACCGAGGTCCCGGACGACGCGCGCACGCGCCACCGCGACCTGTCCGAGGAGCTCGACCGCTACGCCTTCGCGTACTACGTGCGCGACGAGCCGCTGGTCAGCGACGGGCAGTACGACGCCCTCATGGGTGAGCTCAAGGCCATCGAGGCCGCGCACCCGGCGCTGGTGACGCCGGACTCGCCGAGCCAGAAGGTCAACGGCGGGTTCGCCGCCACCTTCGCGCCGGTGCAGCACCTCGAGCGCATGCAGAGCCTGGACAACGTCTTCGACAGCGACGAGCTGTCGGCCTGGGCCGCCCGGGTGGAGCGCGAGGTCGGCACCGGCGCCCGCTACCTGTGCGAGCTCAAGATCGACGGCCTGGCGGTCGCGCTGCTCTACGAGCGCGGGCGCCTGGTCCGCGCCGCCACCCGGGGCGACGGCGTCACCGGCGAGGACGTCACCGCCAACGTCCGCACGATGCAGGACGTCCCGCAGCAGCTGACCGGCGAGGACCTCCCCGCGCAGCTGGAGGTCCGGGGTGAGATCTACTTCCCGGTCGCCGCCTTCGCCGACCTCAACGCGAGCATGGTCGAGCAGGGCAAGGCCCCGTTCGCCAACCCGCGCAACGCCGCCGCCGGCTCGCTGCGGCAGAAGGACCCGCGGATCACCGCCTCCCGGCCGCTGCGGATGATCGTGCACGGGCTCGGCGTGCACGACGGCTGGCAGCCGGAGAACCAGTCCGAGGCCTACGCCCGGCTGCGGGAGCTCGGCCTGCCCACCAGCGACCGCTTCGAGGTGGTCGACGACCTCGAGGGCGTCCGGGCCTACATCGAGCGCTACCGCGAGCAGCGGCACTCGGTCGAGCACGAGATCGACGGCGTCGTCGTCAAGGTCGACCAGATCGCCCTGCAGCGGCGGATGGGCTCCACCTCGCGGGCGCCGCGGTGGGCGACCGCGTTCAAGTACCCGCCGGAGGAGGCCACCACCAAGCTCCTCGACATCCGGGTCAACGTCGGGCGCACCGGCCGCGTGACGCCGTTCGCCTACATGGAGCCGGTCAAGGTCGCGGGCTCCACCGTGCAGCTGGCCACGCTGCACAACGCCAGCGAGGTCAAGCGCAAGGGCGTGCTCATCGGCGACACCGTCGTCATCCGCAAGGCCGGCGACGTCATCCCCGAGGTCCTCGGGCCGGTGGTCGCCGCGCGCACCGGCGACGAGCGCGAGTTCGTCATGCCGACGCACTGCCCCGAGTGCGGCACCGAGCTGCGGCACGAGAAGGAGGGCGACGCCGACATCCGCTGCCCCAACGCGCGGTCCTGCCCCGCGCAGCTGCGGGAGCGGGTGTTCCACGTCGCCGGGCGCGGGGCGTTCGACATCGAGGTGCTCGGCTACGAGGCCGCGATCGCACTGCTGGCCGAGCACCTGCTCGAGGACGAGGGCGACGTCTTCGACCTGACCGAGGAGAAGCTCTGCCGCACGTCCTTCTTCACGAAGAAGGACGGCACCCTGTCGGCGAACGGGCAGCGGCTGCTGGCCAACCTGCAGTCGCGCAAGGACGTCCCGCTGTGGCGGGTGCTGGTCGCGCTGTCGATCCGGCACGTCGGCCCGACCGCCGCGCAGGCGCTGGCCCGCGACTTCCGCTCGCTGGACCGGATCGCCGAGGCGTCGGAGGAGGAGCTCGCCGCCGCCGACGGCGTGGGCCCCACCATCGCCCGCTCGGTGCGCGACTGGTTCGCCGTCGACTGGCACCGCGAGGTCGTGGAGAAGTGGCGCCGGGCCGGCGTGAAGCTGGCCGACGCCGGCGAGGACGCCCCGCCCGGGCCGCTGACCGGCGTCACCGTCGTCGTCACCGGCTCGCTGCGGGACTACAGCCGCGACCAGGCGGTCGCCGCGATCCAGGAGCGCGGCGGCAAGGTGACCGGCTCGGTGTCGAAGAAGACCGGGTTCGTGGTGGTCGGCGCCGACCCCGGCAGCAAGTACGACAAGGCCGTGCAGGTCAAGGTGCCGATCCTCGACGACGACGGCCTGCGCGTGCTGCTCGAGGAGGGCCCCGAGGCCGCCCGCGCCGTCGCGACCGTCGGCGACGGGAGCGAGCCGGCAGGGGAGTGAGTCAGGCCGGCGGCAGGTGGGCGACGCTCGCCGCGATCCCGGTCAGGTGGGTCAGCCGCAGCAGCTCCGAGCGGCGGTAGGCGGGCCCGCCCGAGCGCCCCAGGACGACGGCGGTGCACGGGTCGCCGAAGGGCGCGGCCATCATCTCGACGGCCAGGTCCCGCCAGCGCTCGGGCAGCCAGTCGTCCTCGCTGGGCAGCAGCCGCGGCGAGGCCAGCGGCAGCCACGGCAGCCGCATGCCCTCGAACGCCGGCGCCGCGTCGGAGGCGGCCAGCGCCTCGCAGCCGCCGTCGTCGCCGGCGTGCAGCACCGCCGCCCAGCCGCTGTGGAACACCCGCGGCAGCTCGGCGGCCAGCAGCTTGACCGCGGTGCCCTCGGCGGCCCGGGCCAGCCCCTCGAGCAGGTCGAGCTCGCGGTGGGTGTCCAGCGGCCCGGCGAACGGGCGCAGCGCCTCCACCTGCACGCCGGGCACCGACTGCACGGCGGTGATCAGGCTGTCGGGGAGCCGGCCGGGCGGGAGGTCGACCACGACGTCGTCGACGGCGACACCGTTGCCGCGCTCGAGCACGTCGAGCGAGACGATGTCGACGCCCGCCGTGCCCAGGGCGGTGGCCACGGCGCCGAGCAGACCGGGGCGGTCGGGCACGACCAGGCGCAGGAGATAGGACACGGGTGCCTCCGCAGGCGACGAGGTGAGCCGATCTCCGTCGATCGTGGTCGCAGCAGCTTCCCGCATGCGCAGCCCGCGGTCGAGCACCGCGTCCGGCCGGACCGGCGCCCGACCCGCCCCACGTACAGTGAACGGGTTGCGTCCCTGGCGCCGGCCGGCGCCGACGACAGGAGTCCTCCCCGAGCATGAGCCCGACCACGCCCGACCGCGGAGCGTCACCCGCCCTCGGCCGTCAGGACATCGCGCACCTCGCGCGACTGGCCCGGCTGGCCGTCACCGACGAGGAGCTCGACCGCTTCGCCGGCCAGCTGGGCGCGGTCCTCGACGCGGTGGCCCAGGTGCAGCGCGCCGACGTCGAGGACGTCGCCCCGATGACCCACGCCGTCCCGCTGACCAACGTGCTGCGCGACGACGTCGCCACCCCGTGCCTGCCGCGCGACGCCGTCCTGGCCGGCGCGCCCGCCGCCGAGGACGGCCGCTTCCGCGTGCCGCGCATCCTGGGGGAGGAGGAGTGAGCGACCTCACCGCGCTGCCGGTCACCGCGCTGCAGAGCGCGCTCGCCGCCGGCGAGACCTCCGCCGTCGAGGTCACCCGCGCCCACCTCGACCGGATCGCCGCCGAGGACGGCGACCTCGGCGCCTACCTGCACGTCGACGCCGAGGCCGCGCTGCAGCGGGCCGGCGAGATCGACGCCTCGGGCACCGCCGGCACCGGCCTGGCCGGCATCCCGGTGGCCCTCAAGGACGTCTTCGTCACCGAGGGCGTGCCCACCACCAGCGGCTCGCGCATCCTCGAGGGCTGGCGCCCGCCGTACTCGGCCACCGTCGCCACCCGGCTGCACGAGGCCGGCACGGTGCTGCTCGGCAAGACCAACATGGACGAGTTCGCGATGGGCTCGTCCACCGAGAACTCCGCGTACCGGGTCACCCGCAACCCGTGGGACCGCGACCGCATCCCCGGCGGCTCGTCGGGCGGCTCCAGCGCCGCGGTCGCCGGCCGGCTCGCCCCCTTCGCGCTCGGCACCGACACCGGCGGCTCGATCCGCCAGCCCGCCGCGGTCACCGGCCTGGTCGGCCACAAGCCCACCTACGGCTCGGTGTCGCGCTACGGCCTGATCGCGTTCTCCTCGAGCCTGGACCAGGCCGGCCCGATGGCCCGCACGGTCATGGACGCCGCCCTGCTGCACGAGGCGATCGGCGGCCACGACCCGCGCGACTCCACGAGCATCGACGCCCCGGTGCCCACCGTCGTCGAGGCGGCCCGCCGCGGCGCCGGCGGCGACCTGTCCGGCCTGCGGGTCGGCGTCGTCCGGGAGCTGGGCGGCGAGGGCGCGCGCGAGGGCTACGACGCCGGCGTGCTCGAGCGGTTCGCCGAGGCGGTCGCGCTGCTGGAGGCGGCCGGCGCCGAGGTGCGCGAGGTGTCCTGCCCCTCGTTCGGGCTGGCGCTGCCGGCGTACTACCTGATCGCGCCGAGCGAGGCGTCGTCGAACCTGGCCCGGTTCGAGGGCATGCGGTTCGGCATCCGGGTCGGCGACGACGGCACCCGCGACATCGACGAGGTCATGGCGCTCACCCGCGAGCAGGGCTTCGGCGCCGAGGTCAAGCGCCGGATCATCCTCGGCACCTACGCGCTGTCGGCGGGCTACTACGACGCCTACTACGGCCAGGCGCAGAAGGTCCGCTCGCTGATCACCCGCGACTTCTCCGCCGCCTTCGACGGCGGCGTCGACGTGCTGGTCAGCCCGACCAGCCCGACGGTGGCCTGGCCGCTGGGCGCCCGCGTCGACGACCCGCTGGCCATGTACGCGGCCGACCTGTGCACGCTGCCCGCGAGCCTGGCCGGCGTCCCGGCCATCTCGGTGCCGTGCGGGCTGTCCGAGGGGCTGCCGGTCGGCCTGCAGGTGATGGCGCCGGCGCTGTCCGACGACCGCTGCTACCGCGTCGCCGCCGCCGTCGAGGCCGCCCAGGGCGCGCCGCTCGCCGACCGGCTCCCGGAGCGTGCCGCGTGAACGGCGCGCTCAAGGCCGCGTGGGGCCTGACCGCGTTCGTCATCCTCGCCGGACTGGTGCTGTGGCTGACCACCGGCCGGGCCGTCTTCGCCGTCTTCATCGTCCTGGGCGTGCTGACCGGCCTCGGTGCCTGGGTCACCGGCCGCAGCACCACCCCGAAGGGAGGGCCCACCCCGTGACCGAGTCCCTCGTCGACTTCGACGACGTCCTCACCCGGTACGAGCCGGTGATCGGCCTGGAGACCCACGTCGAGCTGGGCACCGAGTCGAAGATGTTCTGCGGCTGCTCGACGACGTTCGGCGCCGAGCCCAACACCCAGACCTGCCCGGTCTGCCTCGGCCTGCCCGGCTCGCTGCCGGTGGCCAACGCCGCGGCTGTCGAGTCGACCATCCGGATCGGCCTGGCCCTGGGCTGCCGGATCGCGTCCTGGTCGCGCTTCGCCCGGAAGAACTACTTCTACCCGGACATCCCGAAGGGCTTCCAGACCAGCCAGTACGACGAGCCGCTGTGCACCGCCGGGCACCTCGACGTCGAGGTGGACGGCGAGACCTACCGCGTGGAGATCGAGCGGGTGCACCTCGAGGAGGACACCGGCAAGAACCTGCACGTCGGCGGCGCCACCGGCCGCATCCACGGCGCCGACCACTCCCTGGTCGACTTCAACCGCGCCGGCATCCCGCTGGTCGAGATCGTCACCCGCCCGGTGGCCGGCGCCGGCGCCAAGGCCCCCGAGGTCGCCCGCGCCTACGTCACCGAGCTGCGCGAGATCATCCAGACCCTCGGCGCCTCGGACGTGCGGATGGAGCAGGGCAGCCTGCGCTGCGACGTGAACACCTCGCTGGCGCCGATCGGCAGCCTGGAGTGGGGCACCCGCACCGAGACCAAGAACGTCAACTCGCTGCGGTCGGTGGAGCGGGCGGTGCGCTACGAGATGCGCCGGCAGGCCGCCGTCCTCGACGCCGGCGGGCGGGTGCTGCAGGAGACCCGGCACTTCCACGAGGACACCGGCAGCACCTCGCCGGGCCGCAGCAAGGAGGAGGCGACCGACTACCGGTACTTCCCCGAGCCCGACCTGGTGCCGCTCGCGCCCGACGCCGAGTGGGTGGAGAAGCTGGCCGCCGGGCTGCCCGAGCTGCCCGCCGCCCGCCGCCGCCGGCTGCAGGAGGAGTGGGGGCTGTCGGCCACCGAGATGACCTGGCTGGTCAACGCCGGGGCGCTCGGGCTGGTCGAGCAGACCGTCGCCGCCGGGGCCACGCCGGCCGACGCCCGCAAGTGGTGGCTGGGCGAGCTCGCCCGCCGGGCCAACGACGCCGGCGTCGAGCTCGCCGACCTCGCCGTCACCCCCGCCCAGGTCGCCGAGCTGACGACGCTGGTCGCCGAGGGCACGGTCAACGACAAGCTGGCCCGGCAGGCGCTCGACGGCGTCCTGGCCGGCGAGGGCGACCCGCGCGCCGTCGTCGAGGCCCGCGGCCTGGCGGTGATGGGGGAGTCCGACGAGCTCGTCGCCGCCGTCGAGGCCGCGATCGCCGGCGCCCCCGACGTCGTGGACAAGGTGCGCTCGGGCAAGGTCCAGGCGCTCGGCGCGCTGGTCGGGCAGGTCATGAAGGCCACCCGCGGCCAGGCCGACGCCCCGACCGTGCGGCGGATGCTCGAGGAGCGCGTCCTCGGCAGCTGACCTGCGTGCGCTTCCGCGGATCTGCGCCGTGCAGATCCGCGGAAGTGCCCGGTCAGACCGGGGAGGAGCCGGTCGACGACGGCGGCAGGATCCGCAGCACCTTGTCGTCGTCCTCGGCGGGGGCGCCGATGCCGTCCCGGTTGGACGTGGTCACCCACAGCCCGCCCTCGCTGTCGAGGACGACGGTGCGCAGCCGGCCGTAGCTCCCGCTGATGAGCTCGGTCGGGTCCTCGCTGATCCCGCCGTCGCCGTCGAGCTGCACGACGTGCACCCGCTGGCCGTCGAGCGCGCCGAGGAACACCGTGGTCCCCGCGGCGGTGCAGCCGCCCAGGCCGCCCTCGGCGTTGCCGACCTCGAACAGCGGCGCGATCGTCCCGGGGCCCGCGGCCGGCCAGCCGTGGTCGCTGCCCTCCACCAGCTCGTTGAGCTCGTCGGGCCCGGCGGTGGACTCGTCGACGGCGTAGAGCGTGCCCGCCTCGTCGCCGGACGGGCAGACCGCCGTGACGTCGGAGAAGCCCCGGCTGTGGACCGGGCCCGAGGCGGTCGCGGGCTGGCCGAACACGTCGACGTGCAGCACCTTGCCGCCGAGGGAGGCCGGGTCCTGCGCCAGCGCGGGGTTGCCGGTGTCGCCGGTGCCGACGAACAGGGTGCCGTCGGGGGCGAAGGCGAGCCCGCCGCCGTTGTGCACCTCGCCGCGGGGGATGCCGGTGAGCACCGGGTTCGGGGTGCCGCCGAGCGGGAAGCGGACGACGCGGTTGTCGGTGGTCGTCGAGACGTAGGCGTAGAACAGCCCGTCCTCGTCGAACGTGGGGGACAGCGCCAGGCCGAGCAGCCCGCCGTCGCCGCCGGTGTCGACGCCGGGCAGGACCATGAGCTCCTGCGCCGGCGAGCGGTCGGGGAAGACGTGCAGCAGCCGGCCGGTCTCGCGCTCGCCCACGACGGCGCTGCCGTCGGGCAGCACGACCAGCCCGGTGGGCACGACCAGGTCGGTGGCGACGACGTTCGGGTCGCCGGCGGTGGAGCCGGAGCCGGGGTCGGCCGGGTCGCCGGGCGAGGGCGCGGGGGAGGACTCGGTGGGCGGCCCGACCTCGGGCGGCGCCCCCTCGGGCAGCGGCCGGAACGGCCCGGCCGGCTCGTAGCCGTCCTCGCCGCACCCGGTGAGTACGAGCGCCAGCGCGACCGCGCAGCCCGCCGCGGCGCCGCGCCGTCCCCCCTGCCGCCTCACCCGCTCCACAGTACGGGCGGGACGCCGCCGGCAGCCGCACGCCGGGCGCCGTCCGGCACGCGCGCAGCGCCCCGGAGCGGTGCCGGTCCCCGGTAGGTTGCCGACCTCACCCGGGCGAGCAGCGGAGGCCGGCATGCGGATCGCGGGAGACGGCGGCGGGCGGCCGCGGGTGGTCACGGTCGGCGGCGGCTTCGCCGGGCTCACCGCCCTGCGCAAGCTGCAGCGGCTGCTCCCGCCGGACGCCGCCGACCTGGTCCTGGTCACGCCGACGGACTACCTGCTCTACAGCCCGCTGTTGCCCGAGGTGGCCACCGGCGTGGTCGAGGCGCGGCACATCGCGGTCTCCCTGCGGCGGCTGCTGCCCCGGGTGCGCCTGGTGCTGGGCCGGGTCGAGGACGTGGACCTGGCCGCGCGCTCGCTCACGCTGCGGCCCGCGCACGGGACCCCGACGGCGATGTCGTGGGACCGGCTCCTGCTCACGCCCGGCGCGGTGACCCGCCAGGTGCCCGTCCCCGGCGTCCCCGAGCACGGCCGGGCGCTGAAGACCCTGGTCGAGGCGGTGTTCCTCCGCGACCACCTGCTCGAGCAGCTCGACCTCGCCGACGCCCTGCCCGACACCCCGGCCGGCCGGGCCGAGCGCGCCGCGCGGCTCACCGTGGTCGCCGTCGGAGCGGGCTACACCGGCACCGAGGTGGTCGCCCAGACCCAGCGCTGGCTGCGCCGGATCGAGAGCCGGTGGGACCGCACCCGCGCCGCCGAGGTGCGGTGGGTGCTCGTCGACCTCGCGCCCGCGGTGCTGCCGGAGCTGGGCCCCGAGCTCGGCCGCCGCGCGCTGGACGTGCTCGCCCGCCGCGGGGTCGACGTCCGGCTCCGCACCTCGGTGGTCACCGCCGACGAGGACGCCGTCGTCCTCACCGACGGCGAGACGATCCCGACCCGCACGCTGGTGTGGGGCGCCGGGGTCGTCGCGCACCCCCTGGTCGGCCGGCTGGGGCTGCCGCTGCGGCGGGGCCGGCTCGCCGTCGACCCCGACCTCGCCGTCCCGGGCGTGGCCGGCGTGTGGGCCGCGGGCGACGCGGCCGCCGTCCCCGACCTCGCCGCCGGGGAGCAGGACGGCGAGCTGCCGGACACCCCGCCGACGGCGCAGCACGCCCAGCGGCAGGGCGCCGTCCTCGGCCGCAACGTCGCCGCCAGCCTCGGCGTCGGCCGGCCCCGCCGGTACCGGCACCGCGACCTCGGCCTGGTCGCCGACCTCGGCGGCTGGGACGCCGTGGCCCGGCCGCTGGGGGTGCCGCTGACCGGGCCGCTGGCCAAGGTCGTCACCCGCGGCTACCACCTCTACGCGATGCCGGCGATGGCCAACCGGGTGCGGGTCGCGGCCGACTGGCTGTTCCAGACGGTGCTGCCCCCGGAGTCCACCCAGCTGTCGGTGGTCCGGCCCGAGGACGCGCGGATCGCCACCGCCCAGGGCCTCGCGCCGCAGGCGGTTCCCGGCCCGGAGGTCGCCGCCGGCGCCTCCTAGGGTCGGGGGCCGTGGCTCCCGAGATCCGCGGCACCGACGTCGTCGGCCCCGACGAGACCCTGACCGTCCTGGTGCCCTCGCGGGCGATGGTCGCGGCGGTGGAGGCGCTGTCCCCGCGCGTGCGCGCCGTCCGCGCCGACCCCGACGGGCCGCCGCCGGAGGAGGCCGGGCAGGCGCAGGTGTGGGTGCCGCGCAGCGGTGGCGGCCCGGACGACGCCCTGCTCGCCGCGACCCCGCGGCTGCGGCTGGTCCAGCTGCTCAGCGCCGGCGCCGAGCGCTTCGTCGGCCGGCTGCCCGAGGGCGTCGTGCTGTGCAACGCCCGCGGCGCGCACACGCCGTCGACCGCCGAGTGGGTGCTGGCCGCGACGCTGGCCGCCCAGCGCGGCCTGCCCGACCTGGTCCGCGCGCAGGACGCCGGCCGGTGGAGCCCGGGCACGTTCTCCTCGCTGGTCGGCGCGCGGGTGCTCGTCGTCGGCGCCGGGGACATCGGCCGCCGGGTCGGCGCCATGATGTCCGGCTTCGACGTCGAGCTGACCTACGTCGCGCGCAGCGCCCGCGACGGCGTCCACGGCACCGACGAGCTGCCGAGGCTGCTGCCCCGCGCCGACGTCGTCGTCCTCGTCGTGCCGGTGACCCCGGAGACCACCGGCCTGGTCGACGCGGAGTTCCTCGCCGCGATGAAGGACGGGGCGCTGCTGGTCAACGCCGCGCGCGGGGTCGTCGTCGACACCGACGCGCTGGTGGCCGAGCTGACCGCGGGCCGGCTGCGCGCCGCGCTCGACGTCACCGAGCCCGAGCCGCTGCCCGAGGGGCACCCGCTGTGGTCGGCGCCGGGACTGCTGCTCACCCCGCACGTGGGCGGGGCGGTGCCGCAGACCGCCGCCCGCGCGGAGGCCGCCGTCCTCGCGCAGCTGCGCCGGGTGCTGGCCGGGGAGCCCCTGACCGACCTCGTCGGCGACTACTGACGCCGGACCCCGGGATGGTGGTCCGGCGGCGCGGGATCATGGGGACGTGGCAACCCTCGCGCGCATGCGGCTGAGCCGGGTCGCGCTGCTCCCCGTCGTCTTCCTCGCCGTCTGCGTGCTGCCCTTCGCCGCCGCCTCGCCGTGGGCCGCGCTGGTCCTCCTGCTGCCGCTGCTGGCGGCGGTCTGGGTGCTGCGGGTGGGCGTCGACGTCGACGAGGAGGCGATCACCACGCGCGGGCTGCTCGGGCAGCGCCGGGTGCCCTGGGACGACCTCGCCGGCATCCGCGTGGGCCGCAACGCCCGGCTGGTGCTGGTCACCACCGGCGGCGGGGAGGTGCGGCTGCCGGTCCTGCGCGCCCGCGACCTGCCGCGGCTGGCGGGGTGGTCCGGCGGCCGCTTCGACGTCCCCGCGCCGCCGGCCGCCTAGCCCGCGAGCGCGCGCAGCCGCCCGGCGCTCTCGCTGCCCTCGGCCGCGGTGTAGACGACCAGCTGAAGCCCGGGGGCGTCGGCGGGCGTGAGCTGGTGGTGCTCGAGCAGCAGGCTGCCCACCTCGGGGTGCTCGAAGCGGCGCTCGGCGGAGCTGAACCGGTCGACGTCGTGGCTGGCCCACCCGGCGCGGAACTCCGGGCTGGCCGCCTCGAGCCGGGCGACGAGGTCGACGACCGCCGGGTCGGCCAGCCGCGGGCCCACCTCGGCGCGGAACTGGGTGAGGAACCGCCGGCTGTCCCCGGCCCAGTCCGCCAGCAGCGCCCGCACCGCCGGGTCGGTGAACACCAGCTCCAGCAGGTTGCGCCGGTCCGCGGGGGCGGCGGCCACCCCGGGGTAGAAGCGCTCGTAGGCGCGGTTCCACCCGGCGATCCACCAGTCGGCGGTGATCGCGTAGGCGGGGGAGGGGCCCAGCGCGTCCAGCAGGCGCTGCACGTGGCCGGGCATCCCGCCGTCGGGGTCGCCGGGGGCGGCGCCGCCGTGGCCGGTCAGCCGCAGCACGTAGCCGTGCTCGGCCGGCGTCATGCGCAGCGTGCGGGCGAGCGCGTCGACCACCTGGCGGGACGGGCGGATGTCGCGGCCCTGCTCCAGCCACGTGTACCAGGTGGAGCTCACCCCGGACAGCAGCGCGACCTCCTCCCTGCGCAGCCCCGGCGTGCGCCGGGGGCCGCCCACGGGCAGGCCGGTGTCGCGCGGGTCGACCTGGGAGCGGCGCGAGCGGAGGAACTCGCCGAGCTCCCGGCGGGCGGTGGCGGACACGGCGGCTCCCGGGTGGTGGTGTCGGTACCAGTATCGACGGCGTCTGGGAGCGCCCCGGGACCGCGCCTACGCTCGCGGCGTGACGACCGTGGACGACCCCCGCACCACCGCCGACGTCAAGCCGCGCAGTCGCGAGGTGACCGACGGCATCACCAGGGCCCCGGCCCGGGCGATGCTGCGCGCCGTCGGCATGGGCGACGACGACTGGGACAAGCCGCAGATCGGCGTGGCCTCCTCGTGGAACGAGATCACCCCGTGCAACCTCTCGCTGGACCGGCTGGCCAAGCGGGCCAAGGAGGGCGTGCACGCCGCCGGAGGGTTCCCGCTGGAGTTCGGCACCATCTCGGTCTCCGACGGCATCTCCATGGGCCACGAGGGCATGCGCGCCTCGCTGGTCAGCCGCGAGGTCATCGCCGACTCCGTGGAGACGGTGATGTTCGCCGAGCGGCTCGACGGCTCGGTGCTGCTGGCCGGCTGCGACAAGTCCCTGCCCGGCATGCTCATGGCCGCCGCCCGGCTGGACCTCGCCAGCGTCTTCCTCTACTCGGGCTCGACGCTGCCGGGGAAGCTCGGCGACCGCGACGACCTGACGATCATCGACGTCTTCGAGGCCGTCGGCGCCTGCGCCCGCGGGCTGATCACCCAGGACGAGCTGGCCGCCGTCGAGCGGGCCGCCTGCCCCGGCATGGGCTCCTGCGGCGGCATGTACACCGCCAACACCATGGCCAGCGTCGCCGAGGCGCTGGGCATGAGCCTGCCCGGCAGCGCCGCCCCGCCGGCGCCCGACAGCCGCCGCGACGCGTTCGCCGTCGCCTCCGGCGAGGCCGTGGTGGACCTGCTGCGCAAGGGCATCACCGCGCGGCAGATCATGACCAAGCAGGCGTTCGAGAACGCGATCACCGTGGTCATGGCGCTGGGCGGCTCCACCAACGCGGTCCTGCACCTCATGGCCATCGCGCACGAGGCGCAGGTCGAGCTCACCCTCGACGACTTCAACCGGATCGGCGACCGCACGCCGCACCTGGCCGACGTCAAGCCCTTCGGCCGGTACGTCATGACCGACATCGACCGCATCGGCGGCGTCCCGGTCGTGCTGCGCGCGCTGCTCGACGCCGGCCTGCTGCACGGCGACACGCTCACCGTGACCGGGAAGACGATGGCCGAGAACCTCGCCGAGATCGCCCCGCCGGACCCCGACGGCGCGATCATCCACGCGATGGCGCAGCCCATCCACCGGACCGGCGGCCTGACGATCCTGCACGGCTCGCTGGCGCCGGAGGGTGCCGTGGTGAAGTCGGCCGGCTTCGACCGCGACGTCTTCGAGGGCACCGCGCGGGTCTTCGACGGCGAGCAGGGCGCCATGGACGCGGTCACCGAGGGCACGCTGCAGGCCGGTGACGTCGTCGTCATCCGCTACGAGGGGCCCAAGGGCGGCCCGGGCATGCGCGAGATGCTCGCCGTCACCGGCGCGATCAAGGGCGCGGGCCTGGGCAAGGACGTCCTGCTGCTCACCGACGGCCGGTTCTCCGGTGGCACCACCGGCCTGTGCATCGGCCACGTCGCGCCGGAGGCCACCGAGGGCGGCCCGATCGCGCTGGTCCGCGACGGCGACCCGGTCCGGCTGGACCTCACCACCCGCACGCTGGACCTGCTGGTCGACGACGACGAGCTGGCCCGCCGCCGCGCGGACTGGGCGCCGCTGCCCCCGCGCTACACCACCGGCGTCCTCGGCAAGTACGCCAAGCTGGTCGGCTCCGCGGCCAACGGCGCGATCTGCAGCTAGCCGCGGGCACCCCGATGGGGTGAGGGTGCTCCCCGGGGCCTGTCCCCGGGGAGCACCGCTGCCGACACCCCCGGTGTGGACAGGCGGATCAGGTGGCTGCTGGCGTGCGCCGTGCCGGCCGCAGCGGCGTGCGCCCTGGCGGTCGCCGTGCCCGCGCTGGACCCGGTCTCCGACGCCGTCACCGGCCTGGCCGGGCTGCTCACAGCGCTCGCGCTGCTGGCGCTGAGCCGGCCCGGTGACCCCTCCGCCCCGCCGTGGCGGGTGCTTGCCGTCGCGGCGCTGTTCCCCGCCCTCGGCCTGGTCCTCACCACCGCGGCCCGGCCGGGGACCGTGCTGTCCGCGGTGGTGCTGCGCTGGCTGCCCACCGTCCCCGGCTACGTCCTCGTGGTCGTGGCCGTGCTCGGCATGGTCGAGCGGTCCAGCCTGCGGCGCACCTGCCGGCGGACGACGCTCGAGCTCGCCCTCTTCGGCGTCGCCGCGCTCGCCGTCATGCAGTTCCTGCTGGTCGGCCCGGGCAACAGCTGGACCGCGCTGTCCCTGGGCGCCCAGCTCGTCCTCGGCGCCGCGGTCGTGGCCGCGGCCGCCACCATGGCCGCCGGCCTCACCGTCCTCGGGGCGGTCGAGGCGCACCGCCGGCGCATGGCCGCGGTGCTGCTCGGCGGCCTCGTCCTGCTCTGCGCCGCGCGCGGCACCGCCACCTCCGCGGCGCTGCTCGGCGCGCACGACGTCGTCCCGGCCACCCGCGTGGCCGTCGTCGTCGGCCTGGCGCTGCTGGTGCTCGCCCGCCTGCTCGACCCGGGCACCGGCCCGGACGTCCCCCGCCGGGCGGCCGACGGCCGCACCGACCTGCTGCGCTCGGTGCTGCCGCACCTGGCGCTGGTGGCCGTGGTCGCGCTCGTCGTCGTGCCGCTGGCGCTGGGCACCCGGCCGACCGTGCTCACCCTCGCCGGGGCGCTGACCTGCGTGGGCCTGGCGGCTGCGCACCGCTGGGTCACCGCCCGCGAGGACCACCAGCGCGGCGCCCGGCTGCGCCGCGACGAGGCCTACTTCCGCAACCTGCTGCACTCCGGCCGCGACGCCGTCCTCGTCCTCGACGCCCGGCTGCGCGTCGGCTGGGTCTCGCCGGCGATGGCCGCGCTGGTCGGCGCCACGCCGGAGCAGCTCGTCGGCCGCGACGTGCTCTCCGGCGCCGCCGGCCGGCCCGGGACCCTGGAGCCCGCGGACGCCGCCGCGCTGCGCCGGGTCCTCGACACCGGTGCCGACACCGGCACCGACGGGCTGGTGACGCTGCACGTCCGCGACGCGGGCGGCGCGCGGCGCTGTCTCGAGGCCAGCGTCTCCGACCTGCGCACCGACCCCGCGGTCGCCTCGGTGGTGCTGCACTGCCGCGACGTGACCGAGCGGGTGGCCCGCGAGCGGGCGCTGGAGGAGCTCGCGTTCACCGACGCGCTCACCGGCCTGCCCAACCGGGCCGGCTGGGACGCGGCCCTGCAGCCCGCGACCACCCGCGCCGGGTCCGCGGTCCTGCTCGTCGAGGTCGCCGGCCTGGACGAGGTCCGCGAGCACGCCGGCCGCGACGCCGTCGCCGCCGTCCTCGTCGAGCTGGGCCGGCGGCTGCGCGCCGCCGTGCGCGGCGACGAGGTCGTCGCCCGCCTGGTCGGCGGCACCTTCGCGGTCCTGGCCGAGGGCGACGGCGACACCGCCGCGCTGCTCGCCGACCGCTGCCTGGCCGTGCTCGAGCAGCCGGTGACCACCGCCGCCGGCGTCTTCGACCTCACCGCCGCCGTCGGCGTGGTCGTCGTCGAGCCGGGGACCGGCGTCGCCGAGGTCGGCGCCCGCGCCGAGCTCGCGGTCGCGGCCGCCCGGGCCTCCCGCTCGGCGCGCGCCACGTGCTGGACCCCGGCGCTCGGCGCGGCCGCCGCCCGCCGCGACCGGCTGCGCGCGGACCTGCCCGGCGCCGCCGGCCGCGGGGAGCTGTGGCTGGCGTTCCAGCCGGTGGTGTCGATGGCCGACAAGCGGGTCTCCGGCGTCGAGGCGCTGCTGCGCTGGCGGCACCCGGAGCTGGGGGAGGTCTCCCCGCGGGAGTTCGTCCCGATCGCCGAGCGGGCCGGGGTCGTCGGCGAGTTGCAGCGCTGGGCGCTGCGGGAGATCACCGCGGCCGCCGCCGTGCTGCCGGCCGGCGACGGCGGGCCCCTGCGGATCGGCATGAACGTCTCCGCCGCGCACGTGGCCGAGCGCACCCTCGTCGACGACGTCGCCGGGGCGCTGTCCGCCTCCGGCCTGGCGCCCGAGCGGCTGGTCCTGGAGGTCACCGAGTCGACCGTGCTGGCCGAGGGCGACTCGGTGGCCGTCGACGCCGAGGCGCTGCGGCTCATGGGCGTGCACGTGGCCTTGGACGACTTCGGCACCGGCTCGTCGTCGCTGGGCCTGCTCACCCGCCTCCCGGTCGACGTGCTCAAGCTCGACCGGTCCTTCGTCTCCCGCGTCGACCGCGACCGGCAGAGCCGCGCGCTGTGCGAGGCGGTCGTGACCGTCGGCCGGTCCCTGGGGCTGCAGGTCGTCGCCGAGGGCGTCGAGACGCCGGCCCAGCTCGGCGTGCTGCGCGGCCTGGGCGTCGACCAGGCGCAGGGCTTCCTGCTGTCCCGCCCGCTGCCGCTGGCCGACCTCGTGGACCTGCTGCGCGGCGGCGCCGGCCTGCTGTGGCCGGGGCGGGTCGGCTCGTCGGCCGACCCGGTCCCGGCGCCGGGCGAGCCCTCCACCGTCCGGGCCGGCCGCCGTGGCTGACCGCGCCGCCCCGGCGGTCCAGGTCCTGCTGGCGGTCCTCGGCGCCGTCGCCGTCGCCGGCCTGCTCACCGGTGCGGACGCCTGGCTGGTGCCCGCCCTGCTCGGGGCGGCGTCCGCCACCTCGGCCGTGGTGCTCGCCCGCGACGCCGCCCGGCTGCCGGGCCGCGCCGGCCGGCCCTGGCGGGCGCTGTCCGCCGCCGGCGCGCTGCTCGCCCTCGGCCAGGCACTGGCTCTCGCCGGGCCCGGTCGCGACCTCGCCGCCGGTGGCGTCGAGGACCTCCCGACGCTGCTCGGCGTCCCGGTCGCCGTCTCGGCGGCCGTCCTGCTGCTGCCGCCGCGGTCGCGCCGGCGGCTCGGCACGCGGGTGCTGCTCGACGGCGTGGTCGTCACCGTCGCCGTGGCCCTGCTCGGCTGCGTGCTGCTCGGCGACCTCGTCGCCCGGACCTCCGGGCCGGGCAGCGGCCTGGTCGCGGCCGGCTACCCGCTGGTCGGGGCGCTCCTGTGCGGCATCGGCCTGGTCACCCTCACCGCCGTCCCCGAGGGCCGCCGCCGCGCCGCCGGCTGGCTGCTCGCCGCCTTCGTCGCCATGGCGCTGGTCGCGGTCGGCGGCGCGCTCGGCCGCACCTCGGCCGGCACCGCCCCGGGCTGGGACGTGGTCGTCGTGCTCGGCTGGCTGGCCATGCTCGCCGCCGGCCTGCGTGCGGCCCGGGCCGACGCCGGCGCGCACGCCGCCGCCGACGCCGGCGCGCACGCCGCCGCCGACGCCGGCGCGCACGCCGCCGCCGACGCCGGCCGCCGCACGCTGCCCCTGCGCGGGGGCGTGCTCGCCCACGGCGCGGCCACCGCCGCGCTGCTCGCGGTCGCCGGCGGCGCCGTCGCCGGCCGCCCGCTGCCCGCGGCCGAGGCCGCCGCCACCGTCGTCCTCGTGCTGCTCACCTCGGCGCGGACGCTGTTCTGGGCCCTGGACGCCGCGGCCCTGACCCGCCGCCTGGAGCGGACCGAGGGCTGGTTCCGCGCGCTGGTGCACAGCGGTGACGCCGTCACGCTGGTCCTCGACGGCCCGGGCCGCGTCACCTCCGCCACCGGCCCGGTCGCCGAGCGGCTCGGCGTCGCGGAGGAGGACCTGGTCGGCCAGGTGCTGGTCGGCCTGCTGCACCCGGGGGACCGGGACCTGGTCGACCGCGTCTCCGCCGCTCTGCGGGACGGCACGCCCGACGGCCTGCCGGCCACCGGCCGGCTGCGCGCCGCCGACGGCACCTGGCGCGACGTCGAGGTGTCCGGCGCCGCGCCCGCCGCGGGCCGCCGGTCCGGCGACGGGCTGGTGCTGCACCTGCGCGACGTCACCGAGCGCCGCGCCGGGCAGCGCGAGCTCGAGCGGCTGGCCTACACCGACTCGCTCACCGGGCTGCCCAACCGCGCCCGCTTCATGGCCGCCCTCGACGGCGCCCTGACCCAGGCCTCCCGCGGCCGGCGCTCCTGCGTGCTGCTGCTCGACCTCGACGGCTTCAAGGCGGTCAACGACGTCGCCGGGCACGACGCGGGGGACCGGCTGCTGTGCGAGGTGGCCGACTCCCTGCGCGCCGCGGCCCGCGCCGGGGACCTGGTCGCCCGGCTGGGCGGCGACGAGTTCGCCCTCGTCGTCGACGCCGGCCCCGACGAGGCGCTGGCCCTGGCCGAGCGGCTGGTCGCGCGGCTGGACCGCACCCAGCGCTACGCCGCCCCCGGCGACCCGGAGGGCGCCGGCCCGGTGCTGCGGACCTCGGCGAGCGTCGGCGTCACCGAGGTGGTCGCCGGCGCCGACGCCTCGGCGACCGTCCGCGAGGCCGACCTCGCGCTGCGCACGGTCAAGGCGCAGGGCAAGAACGGCGTCCGGGCCTCGGGGGAGGCGCTGGTGGAGGAGTCCGCCCGGCGCAGCCGGCTGGCCCGCGACCTGCCCGCCGCCATCGAGCGGGGTCAGCTGCGGGTGGTCTACCAGCCGGTGGCCGGGGTGGAGGAGCGCCGCGTCCTGGGCGTCGAGGCCCTGGTGCGCTGGGACCACCCGGTGCTCGGCCCCGTGCCGCCGGAGGAGTTCATCGGCCTCGCCGAGGACGACGGGCTGATCGTGCCGCTGCAGCGGTGGGTGCTGCAGGCGGCGACCGCCGAGCACGCCCGCCTCGTCGCGCAGGGCCGCGACCTCAAGCTCGGCGTCAACATCTCCGTGCGCCACCTGCAGGCCCGCTGCCTGGTCGAGGACGTCACCCGCGCGCTGCAGCGCTCGGGCCTGCCCGCGCACCTGCTGATGGTCGAGGTCACCGAGAGCGTCCTCATGGACGACGACGAGCGGCTGCTCGCCGAGCTCGCCGAGCTGTCCGCGCTGGGCTGCATCGTCTCCCTCGACGACTTCGGCAAGGGCTACTCGTCGCTGGCCTACCTCGCCCGGCTGCCCGTGCAGGTGCTGAAGATGGACCGCGGCTTCGTGTCCGGCATCGACACCGACCCCCGCGGCGCGGCGCTGGTCGGCAGCGTCGTCGACCTCGGCCGCACGCTCGGCATGGACGTCGTCGCCGAGGGGGTGGAGACCCGCGAGCAGATGGCCGTCCTCACCGCACTGGGCTGCCGGTTCCTCCAGGGCTGGCTGATCGGCCGGCCCGTCCCCAGCGCCGCCCTGCCGGCGCTCGTCGACGCCTTCGACCCCGCCCTGCCGGACGACCCGGTGCCCGTCCCCGTCCCATGACATGGACGACACGAGTCCACTGTGTGGGACGGCCTGGTTGACGTCGCGGCGGTCGAGGCGCACAGTGTCCGCGTGACCTCCGCCCGCCTGCTCCTCGTAGTCGCCTAGCGCGCCGGTCGCCCGACCGACGCGCTATGCCCCTCTGTGCCCACGGCACGAGGGGTTTTTTGTTGGCACGAGGCCCGGGGCGGGGCCGGCCCGGTGGACAGCCGGGACCCTCCCCGCACCCGGGTGACACCGAGCAGACACCCGGAACCGCACGCCCGTCCCGCCCGTCCGGCACAGGAGACGCCCCGCATGACCAGCACCCCGAGCGAGTCCGCCACCCGAGAGGCCGCCGCGGCCCTCACCGGTGTCGAGACGACGGCCCGCTCGATCGCCGAGTCCGCCGCCGAGCCCGCGACCGGCATCACCGGCGCGCAGAGCCTGGTCCGCTCGCTCGAGGCCGTGGGCGTCGAGGTGGTCTTCGGCATCCCGGGCGGCGCGATCCTGCCCGCCTACGACCCGCTGTTCGACTCGCGCGTGCGGCACGTCCTCGTCCGGCACGAGCAGGGCGCCGGGCACGCGGCCACCGGGTACGCGCAGGCCACCGGCCGGGTCGGCGTCTGCATGGCCACCTCCGGCCCGGGCGCGACCAACCTGGTCACCCCGCTGGCCGACGCCTACATGGACTCGGTGCCGATCGTCGCGATCACCGGCCAGGTGCCCAGCGGCGCGATCGGGACCGACGCCTTCCAGGAGGCGGACATCCGCGGCATCACGATGCCGATCACCAAGCACAACTTCCTGGTCACCGACCCGGCGGAGATCCCGCAGCGGATCGCCGAGGCGTTCCACCTGGCCGCCACCGGCCGCCCCGGCCCGGTCCTGGTCGACATCCCCAAGGACGTGCTGCAGGCGACCACCGACTTCTCCTGGCCGCCGCGGCTGGACCTGCCCGGCTACAAGCCGACCACCCGCCCGCACGGCAAGCAGGTCCGCGAGGCCGCCGCGCTGATCGCCGGTGCCCGCCGGCCGGTCCTCTACGTCGGCGGCGGGGTGCTCAAGGCCCGCGCCACCGAGGAGCTGGCCGAGCTCGCCGAGCTCACCGGGGCGCCGGTCGTCACCACCCTCATGGCCCGCGGCGCGTTCCCCGACAGCTCGCCGCAGCACCTGGGCATGCCCGGCATGCACGGCACCGTCGCCGCGGTCACCGCGCTGCAGAAGGCCGACGTCCTCGTCGCCCTCGGCGCCCGCTTCGACGACCGGGTGACCGGCCAGCTGTCCTCCTTCGCGCCCGGCGCGCTGGTGGTCCACGCCGACATCGACCCCGCCGAGATCGGGAAGAACCGCCGGGCCGACGTGCCGATCGTGGGCGACGCGAAGGAGACGATCGCGGAGCTCGTGACCGCGCTGCGCTCCGAGCACGCCGCCGGCCGCACGCCCGACCTGGCCGCCTGGTGGGCGCAGCTCGACGACTGGCGGGCCCGCTACCCGCTGGGCTACGACTGGCCCGAGGACGGCTCGCTGTCGCCGCAGTACGTCATCGAGCGGCTCGGCGCGATCGCCGGCCCGGACGCGATCTACGCCTCCGGCGTCGGCCAGCACCAGATGTGGGCCGCGCAGTTCATCAGGTACGAGAAGCCGGGCACGTGGCTCAACAGCGGCGGCGCCGGGACGATGGGCTACGCCGTCCCCGCGGCCATGGGCGCCAAGTACGGCCGCCCCGAGACCACGGTGTGGGCGATCGACGGCGACGGCTGCTTCCAGATGACCAACCAGGAACTGGCCACCTGCGCCATCGAGGGCATCCCGGTCAAGATCGCCGTCATCAACAACGGCAACCTCGGCATGGTCCGGCAGTGGCAGACCCTGTTCTACGAGGGCCGCTACTCCAACACCAAGCTGCACCCGGTGGACGACGAGGGCCGGCCCAAGCCGGTGCGCATCCCCGACTTCGTGATGCTGGCCGAGGCGCTGGGCTGCGTCGGCCTGCGCTGCGAGTCCAAGGACGACGTCGACGCCGTCATCGAGAAGGCCATGGCGATCACCGACGCCCCGGTGGTCATCGACTTCGTCGTCGGCCACGACGCGCAGGTGTGGCCGATGGTCGCCGCGGGCGCCAGCAACGACGACATCCTCGCCGCGCGCGGCCTGCGCCCGGTCTTCGGCGACGGCCAGGTCTGATGGAGGACCCCGTTCCTCCCCGCCACTCGCACGCTCGCGGCGGGCCCCTGGAACGGGGCCGAACGACGAATCGGAAGCAGGTTCCCCTCAGATGACCCGCCACACCCTGTCGGTCCTGGTCGAGAACAAGGCCGGTGTGCTGGCCCGCGTCTCGGCGCTGTTCAGCCGGCGCGCGTTCAACATCGAGTCGCTGGCCGTCGGGCCGACCGAGAACCCCGACCTGTCGCGGATGACGATCGTCGTCGACGCCGAGTCGGCGCCGCTGGAGCAGGTGACCAAGCAGCTCAACAAGCTCGTCGAGGTCATCAAGATCGTCGAGCTCGACGGCGGCGCCGCGGTCCAGCGCGAGCTGCTGCTGGTCAAGGTGCGCGCGCCGATGGCCGAGCGCACCACGGTGCTGCAGACCGCCGAGCTGTTCCGCGCCCGCGTCGTCGACGTCAACACCGACACCGTGACCCTCGAGGCCACCGGCACCCCGGACAAGCTGCAGGCCCTGCTCGCCGTCCTCGCCCCGCTCGGGATCAAGGAGATGGCGCAGTCGGGCACCGTGGCCCTCGGCCGGGGTCCGCGCTCGATGAGCGGCGCCGGTACCTTGCGCCCGGTCGACCGCAGCGCCTAGCCCCCGCACGCCCCGCACGAGAACAACCGAAGGAGCACGTACCGCATGGCCGAGATCTTCTACGACGACGACGCCGACCTGTCGATCATCCAGGGGCGCACCGTCGCCGTCATCGGCTACGGCAGCCAGGGCCACGCGCACGCCCTGTCGCTGCGGGACTCCGGGGTGGACGTCCGCGTCGGCCTGCCCGAGGGCAGCAAGAGCCGGGCCAAGGCCGAGGCCGAGGGCCTGCGGGTCGTCACGCCGGCCGAGGCCGCCGCCGAGGCCGACCTGATCATGATCCTGGCGCCCGACCACGTGCAGCGGACGCTGTACAGCGAGTCGATCGAGCCCAACCTGCAGGACGGCGACGCGCTGTTCTTCGGTCACGGCTTCAACATCCGCTTCGGCTACATCAAGCCCCCGGCCGGCGTCGACGTCGCGATGGTCGCGCCCAAGGGCCCCGGCCACCTCGTGCGCCGCGAGTTCGAGAACGGCAAGGGCGTGCCGTGCCTGGTCGCCGTCGAGCAGGACGCGAGCGGGCAGGCGCTGCAGCTCGCGCTGTCCTACGCCAAGGCCATCGGCGGCGCCCGCGCCGGCGTCATCAAGACGACGTTCGCCGAGGAGACCGAGACCGACCTGTTCGGCGAGCAGGCCGTCCTGTGCGGCGGCGCCAGCGCGCTGATCACCGCCGGGTTCGAGACCCTCACCGAGGCCGGCTACCAGCCCGAGGTCGCCTACTTCGAGTGCCTGCACGAGCTGAAGCTCATCGTCGACCTCATGTACGAGGGCGGCATCGCCAAGCAGCGCTGGTCGGTGTCCGACACCGCCGAGTACGGCGACTACACCTCCGGCCCGAAGGTCATCGACGCCCGCGTCAAGGAGTCGATGAAGGAGGTCCTCGCCGCGATCAAGGACGGCTCGTGGGCCGCGGCCTTCATCGCCGACCAGGACGCCGGGGCGCCGGACTTCAAGCGCCGCCGCGCCGAGGCCGAGGCGCACCCCATCGAGGAGACCGGCCGCAAGCTGCGCGGCCTGATGAGCTGGGTGTCGGCCTCCGACGACTACACCGGCACCGCCGCCCGCTCGTAGCGTCCGGCAACGCGAACGGCCCCCGCTGCCTGCTGGCAGCGGGGGCCGTCGTCGTCTGCGGGGGAGGTCAGTAGGCCAGGCCCCGCGAGGCGAAGTACTGCTTGGACTGCGGCTGCTGCAGGAAGAAGACGATCAGGCCCGGCAGCACGAAGCCGAGCAGCGCCGAGAACTCGAACCCGCCGCCGACGGCCAGCGAGATGATCAGCGTCAGCAGCTGGATGCCGATCGAGGCGTAGCTGCCGAGGAGCAGCAGCCGAGGCGACTTGCCGGTGAGCACCTGGATACCGCCGACCAGCACGACGACGGCCGTGGCGACCGCCAGCAGGGTGACGATCCCGAGCAGCGGGCTGAGCGCGAACAGCAGGCCGATCCCCAGGATGGCGAGCAGGCCGAACAGCGAGCCCAGGCCGCCGATGACGACGCCGATCACCGCGGCCGCGGTGACCTGCCCGGGACGCTGGCCGGCCGGGGAACCGCCGTAGGGGGAGGGGCCGCCGAAGCCGCCACCGTAGGGGGCCGGGTTGCCGTGCGGCTGCTGGCCGTAGGGCTGGGCCCCGTAGGACTGCTGGCCGTAGGGCTGCTGGCCGTAGGGCTGCGCGCCGGGCGCGCCGTACCCGGGCTGACCCCCCGGCGGCGTGTTCTTGTCGAAGCTGGGGCTGGTCATGCTCGGGTTCCTCCTGGAGGTGGCTCCGCCCTGTCGGCGGTCGGCGGCGGAGTGTAGGGGCCCGCTGACGTCCGTGGGGGTCCGCCGACGCGGCGTCCCCCCACGGGCGGACTCAGCGACCGCGGCGGGCGCGGTGCGCCGCGAAGAAGGCCGCGGCGGGCTTCATGGACAGCAGCACGACGATCGCCAGCGCGGCCAGGAAGAACAGCAGGCTGGTGACGATCCCGCCGGCACCGGCGGTGTCGGCGTCGGCGAGGTTGCCGATCAGGCCGAACAGGGTGAAGGCTAGGGCGATCGAGCCGCCGACCAGGAGCATCACGCGGCTGCGCCCGGTGAGCGCCCACACCGAGCCCCAGATCATGACGACGGTCCAGACCAGCGCGACCAGGCCGAAGACCAGGATCACGCCGCCGACCGCGCCGGCGACCGACCCGAAGCCGGGGATCTCGCTGTCCAGCTCGTCGCCGGCGCTGCTGGCCACGGCGCCCGCGAAGACCAGCAACAGGCTGATCAGGACGCCGATCGCCCCCAGCACGAAGCCGAGGACGGCCGCGGTCACGACGCCGCCGGGCTTGGCCGGGACGGCGCCCTGGCCGTACTGCCCGTACTGCTGGCCGTAGGGCGCCGTCTGCCCGTACTGGCCGTACTGCTGCCCGTAGGGCTGGGCCTGCCCGTAACCCTGCTGCCCGTAGCCCTGCTGGTCGTAGCCCTGCTGGCCGTAGCCCTGCTGGCCGTACGGCTGGGTCTGGCCGTGGCCCTGCTGCCCGTAGCCCGCCTGGCCGTACTGCTGGCCGTAGCCCTGCTGCTCCTGCCCCTGGCCCTGCTGCCCGTACTGCTGGCCGTACGACGGGTCCTGGGGCTGACCCTGGCCGGAGGCCGAGGCCCCGCCGCTGTCCTTGCTGAAGTCGGTCATGGTCTCCTCCGGAGGCGCCGGCTCGTCCCGGCGCGTCGCGCCCCAGCGTGCGGGGGGCCACCCGGCAGGGCAAGCGGCCCTCCCCCCGGGGCGGGGGTGTCGTGGCGGCTGGTGCGTACCGTCACCGCCCGGTGATCACGGGCCCCCGACGCGGGACCCCGCCCGGCCACCCGTCTCCCTAGGCTGTGGACCCGTGACCGCGAGCGCGCCCGTCGTCCTGATCACCGAGGAACTGGCCCCCAGCGTGCTGGAGGTGCTCGGCGACGAGGTCGAGATCCGCCGCGTCGACGGCGCCGACCGGTCCGCGCTGCTCCCGGCGCTGGCCGACGCGGCGGCGGTCATGATCCGCAGCGCCACGCGGATCGACGCCGAGGCCCTGGCCGCCGCGCCGAACCTCAAGGTGGTGGCCCGCGCCGGCATCGGCCTGGACAACGTCGACGTCGCCGCCGCCACCGCGCGCGGCGTCCTGGTGGTCAACGCCCCGACGTCGAACATCGTCAGCGCCGCCGAGCACGCCGTCGCGCTGCTGCTGGCCGCCGCCCGGCAGATCCCGGCGGCCGACGCGTCGCTGCGCGAGGGGCGGTGGGCGCGGTCGCGGTTCATGGGCGTCGAGGTCACCGACAAGGTGGTCGGCGTCGTGGGGCTGGGCCGGATCGGCCAGCTGGTCGCCCAGCGGCTGGCCGCCTTCGGCACCACGCTCGTCGCCTACGACCCCTACATCCAGCCCGGCCGGGCGGCGCAGCTCGGCGTGCGGATGGTGTCGCTGGAGGAGCTGCTCCGCGAGGCCGACTTCATCACCGTCCACCTGCCCAAGACGCCGGAGACCCTCGGGCTGATCGGCGCCGAGGAGCTGGCCACCACCAAGCGCGGGGTGATCGTCGTCAACGCCGCCCGCGGCGGGCTGGTCGACGAGGCCGCGCTCGCCGACGCGCTGCGCTCGGGCCAGGTCGGCGCCGCGGGCATCGACGTCTTCGCGACCGAGCCCACCACCGACAGCCCGCTGTTCGCGCTGCGCAACACCGTCGTCACCCCGCACCTGGGCGCCTCGACGACGGAGGCGCAGGACAAGGCCGGCACCGCCGTCGCCCACTCGGTGCGGCTGGCGCTGCAGGGCGAGTTCGTACCGGACGCGGTCAACGTCCAGGCCGGCGGCGTCGTCGCCGAGGACGTGCGGCCCGGCCTGCCGCTGGCCGAGCGGCTGGGCACGGTCTTCACCGCCGTCGCCGGCGGGCTGGCCCAGTCGGTGACCGTCGAGGTCCGCGGCAAGCTCGCCGAGTTCGACGACTCGGTGCTGCAGCTGGCCGTGCTCAAGGGCGTCTTCGCCGACGTCGTCGAGGAGCAGGTCACCTACGTCAACGCGCCGTTGCTCGCCCAGCAGCGCGGCCTCGACGTGACGCTCACCAGCGACCTCGACAGCCCCGACTACCGCAACCTCGTGCGCGTGCGCGGCGCGATGGCCGACGGCCGCGAGGTGTGCGTCTCCGGCACGCTGTTCGGCAAGAACCAGGTGCCCAAGCTGGTCGAGGTCGACGGCTTCGACATGGACCTCGACCTGTCCGGCCACCTGCTGTTCTTCGTCTACACCGACCGGCCCGGCGTCGTCGGCACCGTCGGCGCGGCGCTGGGGGAGGCGGGGATCAACATCGCCGGGGCGCAGGTCAGCCGCACCACCCGCGGCGGCGAGGCGCTCATGGCGGTCGTCGTCGACAGCCCGGTGGCCGCCGACCTGCTCGCCGACATCGCCGGCCGGATCGGGGCGCGCGAGGCCCGCTCCGCGGACCTCGAGCCGCGCTGACCTAGGGTCGTCGCCATGCGCCTGGCTGTGATCGCAGGGGACGGCATCGGTCCCGAGGTGGTGGCCGAGGGCCTCAAGGTCCTGGGCGCCGTCGCCCCCGGCCTGGAGACGACGCCCTACGACCTCGGCGCCGCCCGCTGGCAGCGGACCGGCGAGCTGCTCCCGGACTCCGTGCTCGAGGAGCTGCGCGGGCACGACGCGATCCTGCTCGGCGCGATCGGCGACCCGGGCGTGCCGCCGGGCATCCTCGAGCGCGGGCTGCTGCTGCGGCTGCGCTTCGAGCTCGACCACCACGTCAACCTGCGCCCGGCCAAGCTCTACGACGGCGTCCGCAGCCCGCTGGCCGACCCCGGCACCATCGACATGCTCTGCGTGCGCGAGGGCACCGAGGGCCCCTACGTCGGCAACGGCGGCGTGCTGCGCCGCGACACCCCGCACGAGGTGGCCACCGAGGTCAGCCTCAACACCGCCTTCGGCGTCGAGCGGGTCGTCCGCTACGCCTTCGAGCGGGCGACCGCGCGACCGCGCCGGCACCTCACGCTGATCCACAAGACCAACGTGCTCACCCACGCCGGGTCGCTGTGGTCGCGGACGGTGGAGGAGGTGTCGGCGGAGTTCCCCGAGGTCACCGTGGCCTACCAGCACGTGGACGCGGCGTCGATGTTCTTCATCACCGACCCGGGCCGCTACGACGTCATCGTCACCGACAACCTCTTCGGCGACATCGTCACCGACGTCGCCGCCGCGGTCACCGGCGGCATCGGCCTGGCCGCCAGCGGCAACCTCGACGCCTCGGGCACCAACCCGAGCATGTTCGAGCCCGTGCACGGCTCGGCGCCGGACATCGCGGGCAAGGGCATCGCCGACCCGACGGCGACCGTGCTGTCGGTGGGCCTGCTGCTCGAGCACCTCGGCTCCGGCGACCTCGCCCGCAAGGTGAACGCCGCCGTGGCCTTCGACCTGTCGACCCGCGACCCGCAGTCCCAGGTCCGCACCGCCGAGGTCGGCGACCGCCTGGCCGCCCTCGCCGGCGGCTGAACCGGCGGGTCGCCCGGCCGCCGACCGGCACGGACCGCACCGGGTGGTGCCCGGCCCCGCCCTGCACGGTGAGGTCGGGCACCGCGGCGTGCGGGCAGCGGGGCTAGACTCCGCCGCGATGCACCTGTCCGGCACGATCATCATCGCCTAGCGCGCGGTCAGCACCCCCGACCGCGCGCAGACCCTCCGTACCCGGGGGGTCTTCTTCGTGTCAGGGGCCTGATCGCCGTCGAACCCCCGGGAGCACCCGTGGCCACCGACAGCCCGACCGCCGTCAGCACCGACTTCCACGTCTTCGACACCACGCTGCGCGACGGCGCCCAGCGCGAGGGGATCAGCTTCTCCGTCGCCGACAAGCTCGCCACAGCGAGGCTGCTCGACGAGATCGGCGTCGGCTACATCGAGGGCGGCTGGCCGGGGGCGCTGCCCAAGGACACCGAGTTCTTCGCCCGCGCCCGCAGCGAGCTCAAGCTGCGGCACGCGGTGCTGGTCGCGTTCGGCGCCACCCGCAAGGCCGGCGTCCGCGTCGAGGACGACCCACAGGTGCGCGCGCTGCTCGACGCCGGGACGCCGGTGGTCTGCCTGGTCGCCAAGTCCGACGTCCGGCACGTGCGGGAGGCGCTGCGGACCACGCTCGAGGAGAACCTCGCGATGGTCGCCGACACCGTCGCGTACCTGGTCTCCCACGGCCGGCGGGTGTTCCTCGACTGCGAGCACTTCTTCGACGGCTACGCCGCCGACCCCGACTACGGCGTCGCGGTGCTGCGGGCCGCGTTCGGCGCGGGCGCGGAGGTCGGCGTCCTGTGCGACACCAACGGCGGGATGCTGCCGATGGGCGTGGCCCGGGTGGTCGCCGACGTCCGGTCGCGGGTGGAGGGCCGGCTGGGCATCCACTGCCAGGACGACACCGGGTGCGCCGTCGCCAACTCGCTGGCCGCCGTCGAGGCGGGGGTGACCCACGTGCAGGGCACCGCCAACGGCTACGGCGAGCGGGCCGGCAACGCCGACACCTTCGCGCTGGTGGCCAACCTGGTCACCAAGATGGGCCTGCCGGTCGTGCCCGCGGAGTGCCTGGCCGAGCTGCAGCGGGTCAGCCACGCGATCGCCGAGCTGGCCAACATCGCCCCCGACGACCACCAGCCCTTCGTCGGCGCCTCGGCGTTCGCGCACAAGGCCGGCCTGCACGCCAGCGCGATCAAGGTCAGCCCCGAGCTGTACAACCACCTCGACCCGGCCGTCGTCGGCAACGACATGCGCATCCTGGTCACCGAGATGGCCGGCCGCGCCTCGGTGGAGCTCAAGGGCCGCGAGCTCGGCGTCGACCTCGAGGGGCACGCCGACGCCGTCGGCCGGGTGGTGGACCAGGTCAAGGTGCTCGAGGCCGAGGGCTGGTCGTTCGAGGCCGCCGACGCCTCCTTCGAGCTGCTGCTGCGCTCCCAGCTGCCCGGCGCCCCCGCCCCGCTGTTCGAGCTGGAGAGCTACCGGACGACGGTCGAGCACTGGGCCAACGGCGTCGTCATGAGCGAGGCGACGGTGAAGGTCCACGTCGACGGCGAGCGGATCATCAGCACCGGCGAGGGCAACGGCCCGGTCAACGCGCTGGACAACGCGCTGCGCCAGGCGCTGGTCAGCCGGTACCCGCGGCTGGCCGACGTCTCGCTGGCCGACTACAAGGTCCGCATCCTCGGCTGGAAGGGCGGCACCAGCGCCACCACCCGGGTGCTCGTCGACACCACCGACGGCGTGGGGGAGTGGACCACCGTCGGGGTCCACGACAACATCGTCGAGGCCTCCTGGCACGCGCTGGTCGACGCGCTGACCTACGCCGTCCGCCACCGTTAGGCCGCATCCCGGTCGCGGGGCCGGAGGCCTCCCGACCGGGATGCGGGGGTGGGCTCGGCGCGGGCCGGGACGGCACCTGGCCGCGGTGCCGGCCGGTAGGCCGACGGTGTCAGTGGTGGGCGTACTCGTCCAGGCGCCACCACATCGCCAGCGCCATCGCCGGGAGCATCAGCACGTGCCCGGCGGTGAACAGGGTCGACGCCGAGATCGTCCCGGTCCAGTACGGGACCAGCAGGACGACGAACGGCACGTACATCGCCGCGGACATCTCCGCGATCGCCGGCCAGGCGTGCCGGCGGAAGCGCATCCAGGCGGCCATCCCGATCGCCATCTCGGTCGCCATCACGATCGCGTGGACGTCGGCGCGGTCGTCCAGCGCCGGCCAGAGCCAGGTCCCGACCGGGCCGAGGACCACCATGCCGGCGACCATCGCCACGACCATCTCCAGGTAGTGGCGGACCAGGTGCCAGGTGTGCCGGGTGCGGGCGGGGGTCTGCTCGGGAGGGGTCTGCGTCGTCATGCAGGGAGGGTCGGGCGCCGCGCCGTCCCCGCCACGTGCCGGAGGTCACGGCCGCCGGTCACGGTCCGGCGTGACCGGCCTCAGACCAGGTCCAGCGCGCGGGCGCGCAGCGCCGCCTGGGTGCGGTCCCGGGCGCCGAGCTTGCCCAGCACGTTGGTCACGTGGTTCTTGACCGTGCCCTCCGCCAGGTAGAGCGCCCGGGCGATCTCCCGGTTGCTGCGGCCCTCGGCCAGCAGCCGGAGGACGTCGAGCTCGCGGTCCGACAGCGGCACGACCAGCGGCTGGGGCCGCGGCCGCGGGGCGTCGTCGAGCTGGGCGAGGCGGGCGACCACCTTGGCGGCGACCGACGGCTGCAGCACCGACTCGCCGCGGGCGGCCGACAGCACCGCCTCGACCAGGCGGTCGGAGGAGACGTCCTTGAGCAGGTAGCCCAGCGCGCCGGCCCGGAGCGCGGCGAAGACGTCCTCGTCGTCGTCGAACGTGGTCAGCGCCAGCACCCGGACGTGCGGCTGCTCCACCCGCAGCCGGCGGGTCGCGCCGATCCCGTCCAGCACCGGCATGTGCAGGTCCATGAGGACGACGTCGGGACGCACGGCCGCCGCCCGCTCCAGCGCCTCGTGCCCGTCGCCGGCCTCGCCGACGACCTCGACCTCCGGCCGCGCGCCGAGCAGGGTGACCAGCGCCTCCCGGAACAGCGCCTGGTCGTCGACGACGAGCACGCGGACGGCGCTCACCCGGGCACCTCGACCAGCAGCTCGGTGCCCGCCCCGCCGCACGACCCGACGGTGACCCGGCCGCCCACCCGGGCGGCGCGCTCGCGCAGCCCGAGCAGGCCGAAGGTGGGCCGGTCCCCGGGGGTGTCGGGGATGCCGCGGCCGTCGTCGCGGACCGCCAGCCGGACGGTGCCGTCCCCGCCGTAGGTCAGCGTCACCCGCGCGCAGGTGGCCCCGGCGTGCTTGCGCACGTTGGTCAGGCCCTCCTGCGCCGACCGGAACAGCGACTCCTCGGTCTCCTCCGGCAGCGGTCGCTCGGGCCCGGTGACCTCGAGCGTGGCGGGGAGTCCCGCGGCCGCGGCCTCGCCGGTCAGCGTCTCCAGCGCCACCCGCAGCGGCGGTCGGGGCACCGGCGCCCGCAGCGTGGCCACCGACCGGCGCACCTCGGCCAGCGCCTCGCTCGCCTGGGACTGGGCCTTGGCGAGCACCTCGTCGGCGCGCGCGGGATCGGTCGGCAGCACCGCGCGGGCGGCCTGCACCTGCATCTGCACGACGGTCAGGTGGTGGCCGAGGCCGTCGTGGATGTCGCGGGCCAGCCGGTTGCGCTCGCGCGTGGTGGCGAGCTCCCCGGCCTGGGCGGCGTACCCGCGGAGCAGCTCGTTGGCCTCGGCGAGCTCCGCCCGCGCCCGCTGCGCCTGCTGCAGCAGGGCGGTCACGACGGCGGTGAACACCGCGGCGCCGAGCAGCCCGAGCGCGTTGCGGGCGAAGTCGGCCCACCCCATCCCGAGGTGCACCAGCGGCACGAGCAGCGTGACCGCCGCGGCGGCGGGCAGGGGGAGCAGCAGCACGCACTGGGCCACCAGCACGAGCAGCAGCAGCGTCGCCCCGACGCCGGCGTGCGCCGCGCCGAACAGCAGGACCTCGAGCGGCAGCTGCAGGCAGACGTGCCCGGCGGTCAGCCAGTACCGGCGCGGGGCCGGCTGGCGGGACAGCCACGGGAACGCCACCAGGCTGTGCGCCGCGTACGTCGTCCCGAGGGCGACGGCGAGCAGCGGGTGGGGGTCGTCGGTGGCCTCGACCGCGACGGTGAGCAGCGCCAGCAGGGTCAGCACCGCGAGCGCGCGGGTCACCCGGTCACTGTCGCGCCGTCGCCGCGCCGGGGTCAACCACCGGGCCGACGACACGGCAGTGGCCCCCTCCCGGCGGGGGAGGGGGCCACTGCCGTGTGCTCGGCGCGCGGCGTCAGCTCCTCGGCTCGACCTCGCCCATCGGGCCGAAGCCGGGGACCGACGGCTCGTCGATGTAGATGATCTGCGGCTGCTCGGCCACGAGGTCCGACATCCAGTCGAAGGCGGCCTTGGCGTGCGGGGTGGCCACGTGCGAGGCGCCGGCGTCGGCGTCCCGGAAGCCCTCGATGCAGACGAACGTGTTCGGGTCCAGCACGCTGCGGGACCACTCGAAGAACAGGCTGCCCTCCTCGGCGTTCACCGCCGCCGCGTACTCGTCGGCCTTGGCCCGGAACTCGTCGATCTTGTCGGGCCGGACGGGGAACTTGATGACGATCAGGATCACGGGGTCTCCTCTGGTCGGAGCGGGTCGAGGGTCGGAGCGGGGCGAGGGTCACAGCGGGTCGAGCCGGCGGCGCAGCAGGCAGAAGGGGTTGCCCTCCGGGTCGGCGAGCACGTGCCAGCTCTCCTCCCCGGTCTGCCCGACGTCGGCCCGGGTGGCGCCCAGGTCCAGCAGGCGCTGGAGCTCGGCGTCCTGGTCACGGTCGGTGGCGTTGACGTCCAGGTGCAGCCGCGGCTTGCCGGGGGCGGGCTCGGCGACGGGGGCGAACACCAGCGTGGGGGCGGCGCCGCCGAAACCGGCCTCCGGGCCGATCTCGACCGCCCCGTCGTCGTCGCGGCCGAGCACCCGGTAGCCGAGCACCTCGGCCCACCAGGCGGCGAGCGCCTCGGGGTCCCGGCTGTCGACGACGATCTCGCTCAGGCGGCAGGCCACCCGGTCACCGTAGGGCGGGCGGCGGGGGCGCGCGGGGTCAGTAGCCTCGACGTCGTGCGCATCGTCCGCTTCGCCTCGCCCTCGGGCATGTCCTTCGGAGTCCTCGACGGCGACGGCCAGGTCGCCCAGATCGAGGGCCACCCGTTCGGGACCATCTCCTTCACCGGCCAGCGGTTCGCCCAGGCCGACGTCCGGCTGCTCTCGCCGATCCTGCCGAGCAAGGTGGTCTGCGTCGGCAAGAACTACGCCGACCACGTGAAGGAGATGAACACCGGCGACGCCCCGGAGCGGCCGCTGCTGTTCCTCAAGCCCTCGACGTCGGTCATCGGCCCCGGCGACGCCATCCGCATCCCCGCCGGCAGCACGAACGTGCACCACGAGGTCGAGCTCGCCGTCGTCATCGGCGCCCGCGGCGCCCGCAACCTGACCCCCGAGCAGGTCCCGGGCAGCGTCTTCGGCTACACGATCGCCAACGACGTCACCGAGCGCGACATGCAGAGGGCCGACGGGCAGTGGACCCGCGCCAAGGGCTTCGACTCGTTCTGCCCGCTGGGCCCGTGGATCGAGACCGACCTGCGCGGCCTGGGCAAGGACCCGGCCGACCTGGAGATCACCTGCACCGTCGACGGCGAGCCGCGGCAGGCCGGGCGCACCAGCCAGCTGCTGTTCGACGTCCCGACGCTGGTCAGCTACATCTCGCAGGTGATGACGCTGCTGCCCGGCGACGTCGTCCTCACCGGCACCCCGGCCGGGGTCGGGCCGATCCGGCCCGGGCAGCGGGTCGAGTGCTCGATCGACGGCCTGGGCACGCTGACCAACGGGGTCAGCGGCGCGGACACCGCCTCCACCGCGGGCGGTGCGCGATGACCACCCCGACGAGCACCGTCCGCACCCGCTTCTGCCCCTCGCCGACGGGGATGGTGCACGTCGGCCTGCTGCGCACCGCGCTGTTCAACTGGGCGCACGCGCGGCACACCGGCGGCACGTTCGTCTTCCGCATCGAGGACACCGACGCGGCCCGCGACTCCGAGGAGTCCTACCGGCACCTGCTGGACTGCCTGCGCTGGCTGGGCCTGGACTGGGACGAGGGCCCCGAGGTCGGCGGCCCGCACGGCCCCTACCGGCAGTCGGAGCGGCACGAGGTCTACCGCGAGGTCGCGGCGAAGCTGCTCGCGGCCGGGCACGCGTACGAGTCCTTCTCCACCAACGAGGAGGTCGAGGCGCGGCGGCTGGCCGCCGGCCAGGACCCCAAGCTCGGCTACGACAACGCCGACCGCTTCCTCACCGACGCGCAGAAGGCCGCCTTCCGCGCCGAGGGCCGCGACCCGGTGCTGCGGCTGCGGATGCCCGACGAGGACCTGGTGTGGACCGACCTGGTCCGCGGCGAGGTCCGCTTCGCGGCGGGCTCGGTGCCCGACTTCGTCCTCGTGCGCGGCAACGGCGTGCCGCTGTACCCCTTCGTCAACCCCGTCGACGACGCCCTGATGGGCATCACCGACGTGCTGCGCGGCGAGGACCTGCTGTCCTCGACCCCCCGCCAGCTCGCCCTCTACGCGGCGCTGCAGGACGTCGGCGTCGCCGGCGGCACCCCGCGCTTCGGCCACCTGCCCTACGTCACCGGCGAGGGCAACAAGAAGCTGTCCAAGCGCGACCCGCAGTCCAACGTCGACGTGTACCGCGAGCGCGGCTTCCTGCCCGAGGGGTTCGCCAACTACCTGGCGCTGCTGGGCTGGTCGATCGCCGAGGACCGCGACGTGTTCTCCACCGCCGAGATGGTCGCGGCCTTCGACGTCACCCGGGTCAGCGCCAACCCGGCGCGCTTCGACGTCAGGAAGGCCGAGGCGATCAACGCCACGCACGTCCGCGAGCTGCCGGTGGAGGAGTACGTGGCCCGCGTGGTGCCCTTCCTCGCCGGCGCCGGGCTGGTCACCGACCCGCCGACGGCCGAGCAGGACCGGGTGCTGCGCGCGATCGCCCCGATGGCGCAGGAGCGCACGGTCGTCCTCTCCGACGCCGTCGGCCTGCTCGGCTTCCTCTTCACCGAGGAGGTGGCCGTCGACCCGGCCGCGGCGGCCAAGAACCTGCGCCCCGACGACGCCGCGGTGCTCGACGCCGCCGCCGACGCGCTGCGCGACCTGGCCGACTGGAGCCCCGCCGGCATCGAGCAGGCGCTCAAGGCGGCACTGGTCGAGGGCCTGGGCCGCAAGCCGCGGCAGGCGTTCGGGCCGGTGCGGGTGGCGGTGAGCGGCCGCACGGTCTCCCCGCCGCTGTACGAGTCGATCGAGCTGCTCGGCCGCGAGCGCACCCTGGCCCGGCTGGCGGCGGCCCGGGCGACGACGGGGGGCCCGACGGGGGACACGGCGGGGTGACCGTCCCGCCCTGGGGACCGCCGCCCCCGGACCGCCCGCCGGCCCCGGAGGACGAGCCCTACACCGGCCCGCCGCCCACCGGCCCGTACGGGGCGCCGCCGCAGGTCCCGGGCACGCCGTACGGCTCGGGGGCGGCCCCGTGGGCGCCGGCCGGGGGAGGAGGGCCCGGGCCGGTGCCCTGGCCGCTGGGTCCGGTGCCGCTGCCGCCCGGCCCGCACGGCCCGGCCGGGCACGGTGCGTTCCCCCCGGGGCCGTTCCCGCCCGGCCCCCACCCGTACGCCCCGTTCCCGCCCGCCCCGTTCCCGCCCGCGCCGTTCCCGCCCGGTGTCGCGCTGGCGCCGCCGCCCGGGACGCCGCCGCACGACGAGCCGCAGCCCTACCTGCTCGCGATGCGCGCGCGGGACTGGGGCTGGTGGCGGCCGCTGCTGGGCCTGCTGCTGTTCACCGTCGCCTACGGGGTCGCCGCGTTCGTCGTGGTCCTCGCCGTGCTCCTCACCGGCGTCTCGCCGGACCTGCAGCTGCTCGACCTGGTCGACCCCGGCGTGCTGCTGCTCACCAACCTCTCGCTGATCGTGGCGATCCCCATCGTCTGGCTGGCCTGGGTGGCCGCCCACGGCATGGCGCCGGGGTGGTCGTCCTCGGTGCTCGCCCGGCTGCGCTGGCGGCTGTTCGCGCCGCTCACCCTGCGCGCGCTGGCCACCCTCGGCGTCGGCATCGCCCTCTCGGTCACCCTCGGCTACCTGCTCGACGACGGCGAGGTCACCGGGCCGGTCGACGACCTGGCCTGGCTGCTGCTGGTCGTGGTCCTCACCACACCGCTGCAGTCGGCAGCCGAGGAGTACGTCTTCCGCGGCTACCTGAGCCAGGCGATCGCCGGCTGGATCCGCAGCCCCCGCACGGGCGCGGTGGTGGCCGCCGTGGTCACCGCCGCGCTGTTCTCGCTGGCCCACGCGCCGGGCGACGTCGTCACCTTCCTCGACCGGTTCGCCTTCGGGCTGGCCGCCTCGGCAGTGGTCTTCCTCACCGGCGGCCTCGAGGCGGCGATCGTGCTGCACGCGGTCAACAACGTGCTGGTGTTCCTCCTGGCCGGGACGCTCGGCGAGGACGTCGCCACGGAGGAGGTCCCGGCCGGCGTCGGGCTGCTGTACCTGCTGGTCACGCTCGTGTCGATGGGTGCCTACGTCGCGGTCGTGGCCGCCTCCCGCCGCCGGCTGCGGGTCGAGACCCTGACCGGGGCCCAGGACCTGCGCGTCCCGGCCGCCGACCCGCGGACCGGGGGGTGGTGACACGTGCTCCGGGAACGTCGGGTATCGTCTTCTCCGGCGCCGCGAGGTGCCCGCCAAACCTTGGGGTATGGGGTAATTGGCAGCCCGACGGATTCTGGCTCCGTTAGTCTAGGTTCGAGTCCTGGTACCCCAGCGAGGAAGCACCACCTCCTCAACAGCACGACCAGCACCACCGCACGGCCCCGTCGTCTAGCGGCCCAGGACGCCGCCCTCTCACGGCGGTAGCGAGGGTTCGAATCCCTTCGGGGCTACAGCGCAGCGAGAGCCCCCGGTCAGCGACCGGGGGCTCTCGCCGTTCCCGGGTCCGGCCGCCCGGACCCGGTCGCGGGTGCCGGTGCGGGGCGTGGCAGGATGGTCACCGTCCGGCCCCGTCGTCTAGCGGTCCAGGACGCCGCCCTCTCACGGCGGTAGCGAGGGTTCGAATCCCTTCGGGGCTACCAGCGCAGCAGGGCCCCCGGCCACCCGGCCGGGGCCCTGCGCCGTTCCGGGCCCCGAGTGGCCCATGATCGCGAGCGGACGTAGCGTTCCCAGGGCCCCATCCCGGGCCGGGAACGGAGGCGGACCTGGTGATCCGGACCAGTCGACGGCTGGCCGACGGCCGCGAGATCGTCTACTTCGACGCGGACGGCACGCCCGCCCGCGTCGCCGAGGACACCCGCGACCTGCCCCCCGTCGGCACCCACTCGCAACTGCGCCGGGACGCGCTGCTCGGCGAGTGGGTCGTGATCGCCGCCCACCGGCAGACGCGCACCTTCCTGCCGCCGGCCGACCAGTGCCCGCTGTGCCCGTCGCGGCCCGGCCGCCCCACCGAGGTGCCCGAGGCCGACTACCAGGTCGCCGTCTTCGAGAACCGCTTCCCGTCGCTGGCGACCGCCGTCGACCGCGACGTGCCGCCCACCGCGCCCGGTGCCCCGCTGGCCGAGCTGCGCCCCGGGTTCGGCCGCTGCGAGGTGGTGCTGTTCACCAGCGACCACGACCAGCGCTTCGCCGGGCTGGGCCGCGACCGCGCGCGGCTGGTGATCGACGTCTGGGCCGACCGCACCGCGGAGCTCGGCGGCATCGACGGTGTCGAGCAGGTCTTCTGCTTCGAGAACTCGGGTGAGGAGATCGGGGTGACGCTGTCGCACCCCCACGGGCAGATCTACGCCTACCCGTTCGTGACCCCGCGGGTGGAGAAGGTGCTCGCCTCGGTGCGCCGGCACCGCGAGGAGACCGGCGGGGACCTGTTCGCCGAGGTCGTGGAGTCCGAGCGCACCGGGCCGCGGGTGGTGGCGGCGAACGAGCACTGGGTGGCCTTCGTCCCGGCCGCGGCGCGCTGGCCCTACGAGGTGCAGCTGTTCCCCACCCGCCGGGTGCCCGACCTGCCCGCCCTCGACGACGCGGAGCGGGACGCGCTGGCCGAGGTCTACCTCGACGTCCTGGGGCGCTTCGCGCACCGCATGGACACCCCGATGCCCTACATCGCCGCGTGGAACCAGGCGCCGGTGCGCACCGGCCGCGAGGACTGGTGGCTGCACCTGCAGCTGTTCTCGCTGCGCCGCGCGCCGGGCAAGCTCAAGTACCTGGCGGGCTCGGAGTCGGGCATGGGCGCGTTCATCACCGACACCAACCCCGAGGACGTCGCCGAGCAGCTGCGGAACGTGGTGGTCCCGTGAGCGGGCTGCCCACCGACGAGGAGGCCGCGGCCCGCGCCGTCGCCGCGTTCACCGAGCGGTTCGGCGCCCCGCCCGAGGGTGTCTGGGCCGCGCCCGGGCGGGTCAACGTCATCGGCGAGCACACCGACTACAACGGCGGGCACGTGCTGCCGGTCGCCCTGCCGCACACCACCCGCGCCGCGGTCGCCCGCCGCGACGACGGCCGCCTCGTCCTCGTCTCCGCCCAGCACCCCGGCGCCGACGCCGACGTCGCGGTCGCCGACCTCGAGCCCGGCACCCCCGGCGGCTGGGCCGGCTACCCGGCCGGCGTCGTCCACCAGCTGCGCGAGGCGGTGCCCGGGGGCCTGAGCCTGCTGGTCGACGGCGACGTCCCGGCCGGCGCGGGGCTGTCGTCGTCGGCGGCGCTGGAGTGCGCCGTCGCCGTGGCCCTGCGCGACCTGCTCGGCCTCGACCTCGGCCCGGACGAGCTGGTCGACGTCGCCCGGCGGGCCGAGAACGACTTCGTCGGCGCGCCCACCGGGATCCTCGACCAGTCCGCGTCGGTGCTGTGCACCGCCGGGCACGCGCTGTACCTGGACACCCGCGACCGCGGCAGCGAGCAGGTGCCCCTCGACCTGGAGGCGGCCGGCCTGGCGCTGCTGGTGGTCGACTCGGGCACCACCCACAGCCACGCCGACGGCGGCTACGGCGACCGGCGCCGCGAGTGCGAGGAGGCCGCCCGGCGGCTCGGCGTCGGCCTGCTCTGCGAGGTGCCCGGCGTCGACGCCCTCGCGGCGCTGGACGACAGCACCGGGCGCGGCGCGCTGCTGCTGCGCCGGGCCCGCCACGTGGTCACCGAGGACGCCCGCGTGGAGGAGGTCGTCGGCCTGCTGCGCGCCGGCGGCGACCCTCGGGAGGTCGGCCCGGTGCTCACCGCCGGGCACGCCTCACTCCGCGACGACTTCGAGGTGTCGGTGCCCGAGCTCGACGCGATCGTCGAGACGGCGCTGGCCGCCGGGGCGCACGGCGCGCGCATGGTCGGCGGCGGCTTCGGCGGGAGCGCGGTCGCGCTCGTCGACGCCGCGGCCGTCGACGACGTCGCCGCCGCGGTCACCGGGCGCGCCGGCGCCACCCGTTCCTACGTCGTGGTCCCCTCCGCGGGGGCCCGCCGCCTGTCCTGACCTGACCCGAGGGAGGCCCGAGTGGACGACCTGAGACTGGACGCGGGGTTCGTCGACTACCTGCTGGTGGCCGTCTACTTCGCCGTCGTGCTGATGATCGGCGCCGCCGCCCGCCGGCGGGTGTCCGACAGCCTGGACTTCTTCCTGTCGGGCCGCTCGCTGCCCGCCTGGATCACCGGCCTGGCGTTCATCTCGGCCAACCTGGGCGCGGTCGAGATCGTCGGCATGTCGGCCAACGGCGCGCAGTACGGCATGAGCACCGTGCACTACTTCTGGATCGGCGCGGTCCCGGCCATGCTGTTCCTGGGCGTGGTGATGATGCCCTTCTACTACGGGTCGAAGGTCCGCAGCGTCCCGGAGTTCATGCGCCGCCGGTTCGGCACCGGCGCCCACCTCGTCAACGCGCTCAGCTTCGCCACCGCGCAGATCCTCATCGCCGGCATCAACCTGTTCCTGCTGGCCACGATCGTCAACGCCCTGCTCGGCTGGCCGCTGTGGGTGTCGCTGATCGTCGCGGCGGCCGTGGTGCTCAGCTACATCACCCTCGGCGGGCTGTCGGCGGCGATCTACAACGAGGTCCTGCAGTTCTTCGTCATCATCGCCGCGCTGCTGCCGCTGACCCTCATCGGCCTGCACCGCGTCGGCGGCGTCGACGGTCTGGTCGACAAGGTCACCGACGCCGGACGCGCCGAGGAGCTCAGCTCGTGGCCGGCCACGGAGCTGTCGGGGATCAGCAACCCGGTCCTGTCGGTGATCGGCATCGTCTTCGGCCTCGGGTTCGTGCTGTCGTTCGGCTACTGGACGACGAACTTCGTCGAGGTCCAGCGGGCGATGGCGACCAAGTCGATGTCCGCGGCGCGCAGCACGCCGGTCATCGGGTCCTTCCCGAAGATGTTCGTGCCGTTCATCGTGGTGATCCCGGGCATCATCGCCACGGTCCTGGTGCCGGAGGTCATCGAGGCCCGTGCCAACGCCGACGCGGAGTTCGACTACAACAACGCGCTGCTCATGCTGATCCGCGACACCCTGCCCAACGGCCTGCTCGGTGTCGCGCTCGCCGGCCTCCTGGCGGCCTTCATGGCCGGCATGGCGGCCAACATCTCCGCCTTCAACACGGTCTTCAGCTACGACCTGTGGCAGCAGTACGTGAAGAAGGACCGGCCCGACCACTACTACCTGGTCGTGGGCCGGTGGGCGACCGTCGGCGCCACCGTGGCCGCCATCGGGACGGCGATCATCGCGTCGGGCTACACGAACCTGATGGACTACCTGCAGACGCTGTTCGGCTTCTTCAACGCCCCGCTGTTCGCCACGTTCATCCTCGGCATGTTCTGGAAGCGGATGACGCCGACCGCGGGCTGGGCGGGCCTGGTGTCCGGGACGCTGGCCGCGGTCACGGTCGCGTTCCTCAGCGAGGACGCGTTCGGGACGGCGTCACTGGGCGTGCTCCCGCTCAGCGGTCAGGGGGCGAGCTTCGTCGCCGCGAGCGCCGCGTTCCTCGTCGACATCGTGGTCAGCGTCGTGGTCAGCCAGGTCACCGCGCCCAAGCCGGTGGCCCAGCTCGCCGGGCTGGTCTACTCCGAGACCCCGAAGGAGCAGCGGACCGACCCCGACGCGCACCGGCTGCCCTGGTACCAGTCGCCGACCAAGCTCGCCGGCATCTCGCTGGTGATGGTCATCATCCTCAATGTCATCTTCCGCTGACGGCAGGAGTCCGGTCATGAGCAGCAGCACCTCGCGCTCCGGCGCTCCGGCGCACCAGGCGGGCGCGTTCGACGTCCGCAACGTCATCGCCGCACTCATCGGCTTCTACGGCGTCGTGCTGGTCCTCGCGGGCCTGTTCGGGAACTCGCCGGCCGAGCAGGAGAAGACCGGCGACGTCAACGCCAACCTGTGGGCGGGCCTGGCCATGCTCGTGTTCGCGGCCGCGTTCGCGCTGTGGTCGCGGCTGCGCCCCATCGTCGTCGAGGCCCCGCCGGACCGGCAGGACCCCGAGGACGACGGCAGCGGCCGCACGGTCCCCGGGCACTGACCCCCCGGGCCCGCCGTCCCCCACGGACGGCGGGCCCGGGCGCCGCTCAGCAGAGCAGCGCGGCGGCCACCGACTGCACGCCGTTCAGGTTGGTGCACGTCTCCACGGAGGGCGGGACGCCGCCGGTGTCCTCGACGGGGACGGCCGGGGGCGTCGTCCCGGTCACGGGCTCGTCGCTGCTCAGCTGCACGAGCAGGACGATGCCGACGGTGACGGCGGCCGCCATGAGGACGGCGACGACGGCGATGAGCATGCGGTGCGTGGAGGCCCACGCGCCGGCCGGGTGGTGGACGGGGACGGTCATCGGGAGCCCCTCTCCGGGTGCGGCCGTGCCGCCCCTGAGGCGCCGGGCCCGGGCGTGGCACACCCGGGGACGACGACGCTGCGCCTCCGCCGCGGCGGGCGGAATACGTCAGAGTGCGTATCCCGCGGGCGCCGCCGGGCGGCCTAGCGTGACCGGCACGGCCGACGGGGGGTCCGCCATGGCCTCGGGGCACCTGCGCGCGCGGGACGCCGAGGACCTGCTCGCCCTGCTCCGGGCGGCGCGGGCCCTCGACCCCGGGCCGGTGCTGCCCTGGGAGTTGCTCGAGGGGCTGCTGCGCCTGGTCCCCGCCGACCTCGACCTGACCGCCCGGCTGGTCGACCACCGGGACCTCCGGACCGTCGTCGTCCAGGGCGTGCTGGCCGACGGGACCCGCGGCGTCGAGCGCGCCGGCGAGGACGCGCTGACCGGCTCCTCCGGCGGGCTGCGCTCGCCGCTGGTCGGGCCGCAGCCCCAGCGCGTCCTGCGCCGCGTGCTGTCGTCCGCGGACCTCTCCCCGGGCGACGGCGGCGGCCCGCAGCACCCCGAGGTGACCACCGACGTGCCCGGCGAGCTGGTGGTGCCGCTGCGCGCGCCGCTCGGCGAGGCGCCGGTGCTGCTGTTCCTCCGCTCCGGCCGCACCCCGTTCGGCGAGCGGGACCGGCGGCTGCTGGAGCTGGCCCGGCCGCACCTGCTGGAGCTGTGGCTGGATGCCGAGCACCGCCGGGCGGGCGTGCCGCGGCTGACCGCGCGCGAGTGGGAGGTCCTCGGCCTGGCCGGCGCGGGGCTGTACGCCGAGGAGATCGCCGCGGCGCTGCGCATCGCCGTCGGCACGGTGCGCAAGCACACCGAGCACATCCGGGAGAAGTGCGGGACGCACACCGTCGCCGAGGCGGCCGCCCGGTGCCTGCCGTACGGGCCGGGGCCGGGTCAGCCGGTGGTGCGGTGGAGCGGCTGACCCGGTCCGCGCTGACCCGGTCCGCGCTGGTCCGGCCGCGCTGGTCCGGTCGCGGAGCCGTCAGCAGAACGGCTTGGCGAGGGCGACCGTCATGGCGCCGGGCAGGGCGCAGGCCTCCTCGGCCGGCGCCGGCGACGGCGCGACCGGGGCCGGGTCGTCGGTGGCCAGCAGCACCGTCAGGGTGACGGCCGCGACGACGGCGAGCGTGGCCACGACGGTGAAGAGGACGAGCAGGGAGCGGTGGGCGGCGGCCCAGGCGGCGGCCGGGCCGTGCGTGGCGGTGGTCATCGGGAGGCCCCTCCGGGTGCGGCACGGGGCCGTCCCTGGGATGCGCCGACCCGGCGGTGGGTGACCGGGGACCACGACGGTCCGCCCGCGCCGGACCGCGCGGAATACGCGACGGGGCGTATCCCGGGCGGCCCGCCGGCCCGGTCGTCCCGGCCGGCTCAGTCGTCGAGGACGGTGACCGGCACCCGCTGCACGAGGTTGTTGGCCATGCCCTGGCGGTTCCAGGGCTGCTCGACCGGCTGCGGGCCCTCGGCGTCGGCGGCGCGCACGACCAGCTCGTACCCGCCGGGCCCCGCGTCCCAGGTGCAGGTCCACGCCCGCCACGCGTGCGGGTGCGCCGGGTCGGGCGGCGCGAGGTCGGCCGGTGTCCAGGTGGCCCCGCCGTCGGTGCTCACCTCGACGCCGGTCAGCGGGGCGCGGCCGGACCACGCCCGGCCGGTGAGCGTCACCGGGCCGGGCCGCAGGAACCGCTCACGGGTCATGAAGTCGGGGAAGCCGGGCGGGGCCAGCAGCGCCCTGGGCGCGATCCGGGTGACCGGCACGCCGGCCTCGTGCGCCTCGGTCCTCAGCCGGTAGGCCGTCGCGTTCTGGAACCCGTCGAAGGGGTGCTCGAGCACCTCGACCCGGGTCAGCCACTTCACGTGCGCCATGCCGTACCAGCCGGGCACCAGCAGCCGCAGCGGCGCCCCGTGCTGCGGCGGCAGGGGAGCGCCGTTGACCGCCCACACCAGCAGCACGTCGGGCCGCAGCGCCTCGGCCAGCGGCAGGCCGCGGGTGTAGTCCTGCTCGACGCCGCGCTCGACCCCGTGGTCGGCGCCGGTGAAGGCGACGTCGACCGCGGCGGGGGAGACGCCGGCCTCGGCCAGCAGCGGCGCCAGCGGCGTGCCGGTCCACTCGGCGTTGCCGACGGCCTCGAGCAGCCACGGCTGGCTGACCGGGCGGGGCTCGAGCCGGGCGCGGCCGTTGCCGGCGCACTCGAGCAGCACGCGCGCGGTGACCGCCGGCCGCCGGCGCAGGTCGTCGAGGTCCAGCCGCAGCGGCCGCTCGACCGCGCCGGTGACCTCCAGCCGCCAGGTGGCGGGGTCGACGGCGGGGATGTCGTAGTGGGTGAGCACGTAGTGCAGGCCCGGCGGCGTGACGTCGTAGCGCAGCGCCTCGAGCGGCAGGCCGTGGTTGCGGGTGGCCAGCGCGAGCTCGTCCAGGCCGATGCCCTCACCGGGCCCGGCGATCCGGGCCCGCCCGCGCTGCCGGGGCTCCGTGGCGGTCATGGGAGGAGTCTCCGCCCCGCGGCCGCCGGGGAGAACCTCCTAGGAGGCGGCGCGGGCGATCGCCGCCGCCGTCTCCAGGACCGCGCCGACCACCTCGGGGCTCGGCCGGCGGCCCAGCCGCTCGACCGGGCCGGAGATCGACACCGCGCCGAGCACGGCGCCCGCCGGGTCGCGCACCGGCGCCGACAGCGAGGCGACCCCGGCCTCGCGCTCGGCCACGCTGTGCGCCCACCCGCGCCGGCGGACGTCGAGCAGGGTGCGGGCGGTGAAGCTCGCCTGCGGCAGCAGCGGCGTGACCTCCTCCGGCGGCGCGAAGGCCAGCAGCGCGTGCGCCGCCGACCCCGCCGTCATGGGCAGCCGCGCGCCCACCGGCACCGTGTCGCGCAGCCCGTGCGCCCGCTCGGCGGCGGCGACGCACACCCGCGACCCGCCCTCGCGGACGTAGAACTGGGCGCTCTCCCCGCTGGCGTCGCGCAGCGCCGCGAGGTGCCGGCCGGCGACCCGGGCCAGGTCGGCGCTGCCGTGGCTGAGCTCGGCCAGGGCGGGACCGGGCGCCCAGGTGCCCGCCGGGGTGCGCCGGAGCAGCCGGTGGCCCTCGAGCGCGACGGCCAGCCGGTGGGCGGTCGCCCGCGGCAGGTCGGTGCGCGCGACGAGGTCGGCGAGCGCCGCCGGCTCCTGCGCGACGGCGCGGAGGATGGCCACTGCTTTGTCCAGAACGGCGACGGGGTTAGGCTGTCCCACACAGCGATACTCCCATCCCACTCAATGAGACGCCACCGTGGGATGACCCGATCGGGAGGGACCCCGTGCCGAAGACCCTGGCGGAGAAGGTCTACGACGCCCACGTCGTGCGCAGTGCCGCGGGCGAGCCGGACCTGCTCTACATCGACCTGCACCTCGTGCACGAGGTCACCAGCCCGCAGGCGTTCGACGGGCTCCGGGCCGCCGGCCGCCCGGTCCGCCGGCCCGACCTCACCATGGCCACCGAGGACCACAACGTCCCGACGCTCGACGTCCTCGCGCCGATCGCCGACCCGGTCAGCCGGGCGCAGGTCGAGGCGCTGCGGAGGAACGCCGCGGAGTTCGGCATCCGGCTGGCCCCGATGGGCGACCGCGACCAGGGCATCGTGCACGTCATCGGCCCGCAGCTGGGGCTTACCCAGCCGGGCACGACGATCGTCTGCGGCGACAGCCACACCTCCACCCACGGCGCGTTCGGCGCGCTGGCGTTCGGCATCGGCACCAGCGAGGTCGAGCACGTGCTGGCCACCCAGACGCTGCCGCAGTACCGGCCCAAGCAGATGGCGGTCACGGTGAACGGCGAGCTCCCCGAGGGCGTCTCGTCGAAGGACGTCATCCTCGCCGTCATCGCGCGGATCGGCACCAACGGCGCCGCGGGCCACGTCATCGAGTACCGCGGCAGCGCCATCGAGGCGCTGTCGATGGAGGCCCGGATGACGATCTGCAACATGTCGATCGAGGCCGGGGCCCGCGCCGGGATGATCGCCCCCGACGAGACGACGTTCGCCTACCTGCAGGGCCGCCCGCACGCCCCGCAGGGCGCCGACTGGGACGCCGCCGTCGCCCACTGGCGGACGCTGCGCACCGACGAGGGCGCCGTCTTCGACACCGAGGTCGTCCTCGACGCCGCGGAGCTCTCGCCGTTCGTCACCTGGGGCACCAACCCCGGCCAGGGCCTGCCCCTGACCGAGCGGGTGCCCGACCCGGCCGACTTCGCCGACGACAACGAGCGCCGCGCCGCCGAGCAGGCGCTGGCCTACATGGGCCTCACCCCGGGCACGCCGCTGCGCGAGATCGAGGTGGACACCGTCTTCCTCGGCTCGTGCACCAACGGCCGGATCGAGGACCTGCGCACCGCCGCCGAGCTGCTGCGCGGCAGGCGGATCGACGCCCACACCCGGATGCTCGTCGTCCCCGGGTCGATCGGGGTCAAGCTGCAGGCCGAGGCCGAGGGCCTGGACCGGGTGTTCACCGAGGCCGGCGCCGAGTGGCGCGGCGCGGGCTGCTCGATGTGCCTGGGCATGAACCCCGACCAGCTCGAGCCGGGGGAGCGGTCGGCGTCGACCAGCAACCGCAACTTCCAGGGCCGGCAGGGCAAGGGCGGGCGCACGCACCTCGTGTCGCCGTCCGTCGCCGCCGCCACCGCGCTCACCGGCCGGCTGACCGCCCCCGCCGACCTCGCCGACGTCCCCGCTGGAGTCTGAGATGCAGCCGTTCACCACGCACACCGGCACCGCGGCCCCGCTCCGCCGCAGCGCCGTCGACACCGACCAGATCATCCCGGCCGAGTACCTGAAGCGGATCACCCGCACCGGGTTCGAGGACGGCCTGTTCGTCGCCTGGCGCACCAACGAGCCGAACTTCGTCCTCAACCAGCCGCACCACGCCGACGCCTCGATCCTGGTGGCCGGCCCCGACTTCGGCACCGGTTCCTCGCGGGAGCACGCCTGCTGGGCGCTGCTCGACGGCGGCTTCCGCGTCGTGATCAGCTCGCGGTTCGCCGACATCTTCCGGAACAACTCGACCAAGTCGGGCCTGCTGACCGTCGTCCTGCCGCAGGCCGACGTCGAGGCGCTGTGGCAGGCGGTCGAGGCCGACCCGGCGCTGCCGGTGACGGTCGACCTGCAGGCCAAGACGGTCACCTACGGCGACACCACGGTGCCGTTCGAGGTCGACGACTACATCCGCTGGCGGCTGCTGGAGGGGCTCGACGACGTCGGCCTCACCGAGCGGCACCTGGCCGACATCGAGGCCTACGAGGCGCAGCGCCCGTCCTGGCTGCCGAAGGCGCTCCCGGCCCTCCCCGCCTGACGCCCGCGGGCCCCGGCGCCCCTCACTCGGGGGCGTCGGGGTCCGGGCCGAGGTCGCGGTAGTAGTCGGCCAGCAGCGCGCCGGGGCGGCCGCCCAGCGCCCACACGCTGCCCTTGGCCGCCGGCGGGTACAGCCGCCCGGCGACGCCCTCCCACCGGACGCCGAGGCTCATCAGCACCGACGGGATCGCCCCGCCCTGGCTGCACACCACGGTGACCCCGGCGCCCTCCCGCGGCTCCAGCAGCCGCTCGACGACGGCCAGGCCCGCCTGCGGGTCGGCGGCGAACTCCTCCTCGCCGAGCTCCGGCAGGTCGCGCACGGGCAGGCCCGTCCGCTCGGCCAGCGGCTCCAGGGTCTGCCGGCAGCGCACCCGCGGGGCGGTGAGCAGCTCGACCGGCCCGAACGCCGGCAGGACGTCGGCCAGCTGCTGCGCCTGCCGCCACCCCTTGGTCTCCAGCGGCCGCTCGTCGTCGGGGCCGTCCCAGTCGCTGCGGCTGCCGGCCTTGGCGTGGCGCACCAGCAGCAGCGTCGGCGCCCGCGGGACGTCGTCACGGGCGAGGTCGGCCAGCACGCGCCGGTCGTGCTCGTGGGTGACCAGCGCGGAGGCGTCGTCGAGGGGCAGCCAGCGCAGCTCGTCGACCTCGTCGTTGGGCTCGAACGGGTGCTCGGTGCCGACCGCCCGCATGAGCCAGTAGTCCACGTGCTTGGGCCCGGCGGCGACCTCGTAGCGGGTGCGCAGGCTGCGGCGGCCGAGCGCGATGTGCAGGCCGGTCTCCTCGACGACCTCCCGCACCGCGGCGGACAGGGCGTTCTCCCCGGCGTCGAGCTTGCCCTTGGGCAGCGACCAGTCGTCGTAGCGCGGCCGGTGCACGAGGACGGTCTCGACGCCGCCGTCGGCGGCCGGCCGCCACACCACCCCGCCGGCGGCCGCGACGACCGCCGTCCGCTCAGCCGGCATGCTCGGTCACCCGGTGCATGAGGGCGGCCTGGTAGTCCCGGGTGCCGGTGCGGGTCCACTGGCCCTCGGAGCCGAGCTCCCAGCAGCGCACGCCGGGGGCCATGGCGGCGTCGAAGAACGCCTGCAGCTCCCGCTGGGCCGTGTCGTCGCACACCCGCAGCAGCACCTCGACCCGGCGGTCGAGGTTGCGGTGCATGAGGTCGGCGCTGCCGAGCCACCACTCCGGCTCGCCCGCGTTCTCGAACGCCATCACCCGGGAGTGCTCGAGGAACCGGCCGACGATCGACCGCACCCGGACCGTCTCGCTCAGCCCGGGCACGCCCGGGCGCAGCGTGCAGATGCCGCGGATGAACAGCTCGACCGGGACCCCGGCGCCGGAGGCCTCGTAGAGCGCGTCGATGACCCGCTCGTCGACCAGCGAGTTCACCTTGAACCGGATGCCCGACGGGCGGCCCTCGGCGGCGTGCCGCGCCTCCCGGCGGATCTTCTCCACCAGCCCGGCGCGGATCCCGTGCGGCGCCACCATCAGCTGCCGGTAGGTGGTCTGCCGCGAGTAGCCGGTGAGCACGTTGAACAGGTCGGTGAGGTCGGCGCCCACCCGCGGGTCGGCGGTGAGGATGCCGAGGTCCTCGTACTGCCGCGCCGTCTTCGGGTTGTAGTTGCCGGTGCCGATGTGCACGTAGCGGCGGATGACGCCGTTCTCCCGGCGCACCACCAGCGCCGTCTTGCAGTGCGTCTTCAGGCCCACCAGGCCGTAGACGACGTGGCAGCCGGCCCGCTCCAGCGACCGGGCCCAGGTGATGTTGGCCTCCTCGTCGAAGCGCGCCTTGATCTCGACGAGGACGACCACCTGCTTGCCGAGTTCCGCGGCGGTGATCAGCGCGTTGACGATCGGGGAGTCGCCGGAGGTGCGGTACAGCGTCTGCTTGATCGCCAGCACGTGCGGGTCCTCGGCGGCCTGCTCGATGAAGCGCTGCACGCTCGTGGCGAACGAGTGGTACGGGTGGTGGACCAGCACGTCGCCCTCGCGCAGCGTGGCGAACACGCTCTTGGGCGTCTCGCCCTCCGACAGCCGCGGGTGGGTGGCCGGTACGAACGGCTCGTCCTTGAGCTCGGGGCGGTCGATGTCGTACAGCGCCCACAGCGAGGCGAGGTCCAGCAGCCCGGGCACCGTGACGACGTCCTGCGGGCTGACCTCGAGCTCGGAGACGAGGACGTCGAGGATCTGCGGGTCCATCGTCTCGGTGACCTCGAGCCGGACCGCGGGGCCGAACCGGCGGCGGGCGAGCTCCCGCTCGAGGGCCTGCAGCAGGTCCTCGTCGCGGTCCTCCTCCACCTCCAGGTCGGCGTTGCGGGTGACGCGGAACAGGTGGTGGTCGATGACGTCGAGGCCGGGGAACAGCAGCGACAGGTGCGCGGCGATGAGGTCCTCGAGGGGCAGGAACGTCGCCTGGGAGTCGACCGGCCCCACCGGCACGAACCGCGGCACGTTGTTGGGCACCTTGAGCCGGGCGAAGCGCGGCGCGCCGGTCTCCGGGTCGCGCACCACGACGGCGAGGTTGAGCGACAGGCCGCTGATGTAGGGGAACGGGTGCGCCGGGTCGACGGCCAGCGGGGTGAGCACCGGGAACACCTGGTCGCGGAAGTACTCGCGCAGCCGCCGGGTCTCGGTCTCGGCGAGGTCGTCCCAGTGCACGATCCGGATGCCCTCGGCCTCCAGCCGCGGCGTGACGTCCCGCTCGAAGCAGTCGGCGTGCCGGTGCACCAGCTCCTGGGTGCGCTCGGTGACCCGGGCGAGCTGCTCGCGGATGGTCAGCCCGTCGGGGGAGCGCACGGTCAGCCCGGTGCTCAGCCGCCGCTTCAGCCCGGCGATGCGGACCATGTAGAACTCGTCGAGGTTGCCCGCGAAGATCGCCAGGAACTTGACCCGCTCGAGCAGCGGCATCGACGCGTCCTCGGCCAGCTCGAGCACCCGCGCGTTGAAGTCCAGCCAGGACAGCTCCCGGTTGAGGAAGCGGTCCGCGAGCAGCGGGGGCTGCTCCGCGGGCACGGGCGTCTCGGGCCCGGTGATCGAGGACGTCGTCTCGGCTGCCACGGCGCTCATCGTGCCCCACGCACGTGAACGACCGGTGCCCCTGCGCGGTCCCGTCAGGCGGCCGGGCGCGGGAGCCGCGGCAGCAGCGCCGCCGTCGCCGTCCCGACGCCGAGGCCGGCGGCGGCGGCCAGGTCGGCGGGCGTGTCGACGTCGCGGCGCAGTCCCGGCCAGTCGCCGGCCAGCGGCACCGCGCCGGCGGCGGCGTGCGCGGCGGCGGAGTCCCGGCCGAACCGCGGGTCCAGCGGCACGCCGGCCGCGGTGAGCAGGGTGGTGCCGGTGCCCGCGGCGTCGGCGACGAAGCAGCGCGGCGCCGCCGCGGCCGCGGCCAGGGCGGCGGCCAGCTCGGCCGGCCGCAGCGCCGGCAGGTCCGACGACAGGGCGGCGACGGCGCGCCCGCCGCAGGCCCGGGCGCCGTGGGCGAGCGCCGGGTTGAGCCCGCGGTCGGGCTCGTCGGGCACCGTGCGCGCGCCGAGCGCCCGGACGGTGGCGGCCGCGCGGTCCTCGTCGGTCACGACGACGACGTCGGCCACCGCGGGGCAGGCGCGGGCCGCGGCGACGGTGTCGGCCAGCAGCGCCAGCACCAGGTCCGCGTGCAGCCCGGGACCGCCGCCGGTCAGCGGCACGAGGCGGGTCTTGGCCGCGGACAGCCGCTTCGCCGGGACGATCAGGGACCACCGCACGGGCACCATGTGAGCACACCGCCACGGCCCGCCGCGGACGCCGGAGGACCCCGGTGCGCACCCGGACCGGCCGCAGGGTCGATCATGTGCCGGTCGTCACGACCGAGCGGAGGTGTGCCGGTGACCGAGGAGCAGTCCTCCGGGACCACTGCGGTACAGCGGCGCGCGCTGCACGAGCGTGGCCGGCTGCCGTGGTCGCTGAAGCTGGCGGTCGCGCTCATCTACCCGACCACGTCGCTGGTGTTCCGGCTGCGCTACCGGGACGGCGACCGGCTGCCGCGCACCGGGCCGGTGCTGCTGGTGGCCAACCACGTGTCGGTGCTCGACCCGCTGGCCTGCGCGCGGCTGGTCTACGACAACGGGCGGGTGCCGCACTTCCTGGCCAAGCAGGCCGTGTTCAAGGGCGTCGTCGGGAAGATCCTCCGGCACGCCGGGCAGATCCCGGTGGCCCGCGGCTCCGCCGACGCCCGCGGCTCCCTGGCCGCCGCGGCGGCCGACCTGGAGGCGGGCAACGTCGTCGTCATCTACCCCGAGGGCTCGGTGACCCGCGACCCCGACTGGTGGCCGATGCAGGCGCGCACCGGCGTCGCGCGGCTGGCGCTGACCACCGACGCGGTGGTGCTGCCGGTGGCCCAGTGGGGCCCGCACCGGGTGCACGACTACCACACCAGGAAGCTGCACCTGCGCTTCCGGGCACCGGCCGACTACGCCGTCGGGGAGCCGGTCGACCTGTCCGCGCTGCGGGCCGAGGTCCGCGCCGGCCGGCCGCTGACCCCGGACCTGCTCCGGGAGACCACGGACCTCATCATGGGCCGGGTGCGCGACCTGCTGTCCGGCCTCCGGGGTGAGCCGGCCCCCGCCTCGTTCGCCCCCCGGCCGGGGCGGTCGCTGCCCGGCGACCTCCCGGGGAGCGCTGCGTGAGCGAGCTGGACCGCCTCGGACGGGGCACCCGCGCCGCCGTCCTGGGCGCCGGCTCCTGGGGCACCACCTTCGCCAAGGTGCTCGCCGACGCCGGCTGCACGGTGTCCCTGCACGCCCGCCGGCCGGAGCTGGCCCGGGCGATCGCCGAGACCGGGGAGAACGCCGAGTACCTGCCGGGCGTGCCGCTGCCCCGCGCGCTGACGGCGACCCCCGACGCCGCGGAGGCCCTCGACGGCGCCGACGTCGTGGTGCTCGCCGTCCCCTCCCAGTCGCTGCGCACCAACCTGCTCGAGTGGACGCCGCTGCTGCCCCCGGACGCGACGCTGCTGTCGCTGATGAAGGGCGTCGAGCTCGGCACGACCAAGCGGATGAGCGAGGTCATCTGCGAGGTCACCGGCGCGGGCCCGGACCGGGTGGCGGCGCTGTCGGGGCCGAACCTGGCGCGGGAGATCGCCGAGGAGCAGCCGGCCGCCACCGTCATCGCCTGCACCGACGCCGACCGGGCCGCCGCGCTGCAGGCCGCCTGCCACACCGTCTACTTCCGGCCGTACACCAACTCCGACCTCGTCGGCTGCGAGCTCGGCGGCGCGGTGAAGAACGTCATCGCACTGGCCTGCGGCATCGCCGAGGGGATGGGATTCGGCGACAACACCCGGGCCTCCCTGATCACCCGCGGCCTGGCCGAGACCACCCGCCTGGGCGTGGCCCTGGGTGCGGAGTCCTCGACCTTCGCCGGGCTGGCGGGGCTGGGCGACCTGGTGGCCACCTGCAGCTCGCCGCTGTCGCGCAACCGCACGTTCGGGGAGAAGCTGGGACGGGGCCTGTCGCTGGAGGAGGTGCAGGCCACCACCCGGCAGACCGCCGAGGGGGTCAAGAGCTGCCGCCCGGTGCTGGACCTGGCCCGGGCGCACGGCGTGGACGTGCCGGTGACCGAGGCGGTCGTGCGGGTCTGCCACGAGGGCGTGCCGGCCGCGCAGATGGTGAAGGAGATCATGAGTCGGGAAGCGAAGCCGGAGTGACGACGCACCCCCGGGCCGAGCCGGAGTGACGACGCTCCCCGCTGGGTGGGGCGACGGCACCCGCTCGGTCCGGGCGGGCGACGCCCCGCCGGTGCCGGGCACCCCGCTGCGCCCCTCGCCGGTGTTCGCCGCCCCCTTCCACCTCGGCGACCGCCCGCCGCGCGCCGACGGCGCCGACGCCTACGCCCGCACCGAGCACCCGACGTTCCGGGCGTTCGAGGAGGCCGTCGGCGAGCTCGACGGCGGCCGGTGCCTCGCCTTCTCCACCGGCATGGCCGCGGTCACCGCGGCGGTGACCGCGCTGGTGTCGGCCGGCGACCGCCTGGTGCTGCCCGCCGACGGCTACTACGCGACCCGGCTGCTCGCCCGCGACGAGCTCGAACGGCTCGGCGTCCGGGTGGAGTACGTGCCGACGAGCGGGATCGGCGACGTCGCCGCCCGCGGGGACCTCGACGGCGCCCGGATGGTCCTCCTCGAGACCCCGAGCAACCCGCAGCTCGACGTCTGCGACATCGCGGCGGTGGCCTGCGCGACCCGGGCGGCCGGGGCGCTGCTCGCCGTCGACAACACCACCGCCACCCCGCTCGGCCAGCGACCGCTGGCGCTGGGCGCCGACCTCACCGTGGGCGCCGACACCAAGGCGCTCACCGGGCACAGCGACCTGCTGCTCGGCCACGTGAGCACCACCTCCGGGGAGGTGTTCGACCGGCTCAAGGGCTGGCGCGACCACACCGGCAGCACGCCCGGCGCGTTCGACGCGTGGCTCGGGCACCGGTCGATGAGCACGCTGGACCTGCGGCTCGCCCGCCAGGCGCAGACCGCCGCGGCGGTGGCCGAGGTCCTCGCCGGCCACCCGGCGGTGACCGGCGTCCGGTGGCCCTGGCTCCCCTCGGACCCCTCCCACGAGCTCGCCACCCGGCAGATGCTGCGGCCGGTCGGCGTCGTCTCGGCCGAGCTCGCCGACGAGGACGCGGTGTCGCGGTTCCTCGCCGCGAGCCGGCTGTGGACCGCGGCGACCAGCTTCGGCGGCGTGCACAGCACCGTCGACCGGCGGGCGCAGTGGGGCGGGGACGCCGTCCCGGGGGGCTTCCTGCGCTTCTCCTGCGGCATCGAGGACACCGATGACGTCGTCGCCGATCTCACCGCCGCGCTCGACGCCGTCTGACGGGATGAGCCGCACCACCCTCGACCGCGTCCTCGCGGCCGGCCCCGTGCTGCACGCCGGCCGGGACGGCGACTACCGGGCGCTCGCGTGGGCGGCCGGGGAGCCGCACCGGGTGCGCCGCGAGCTGGTCGGGCCGGCGTGGGAGCCGCCGCGCCGGGGCGTGCGGGCGGTCGCCTGCCTCGCGCACGTCACCGACCTGCAGCTGGCCGACGTCTGCTCGCCGGCCCGCTTCGAGTTCTTCCACCGCTTCGAGGCCGACCCGCGGATGCGCGCCCTCGTGCCCATGCACCGGCCGCAGGAGGCGCTGACCGCGCACGCCGTCGACGCGCTGGTGCGCACCCTCAACGGCCTGGCCGGGGCGCCGCGGACCGGCCAGCCGCTGCAGGTGGTGGTCACCACCGGCGATGCCATCGACAACGCGCAGTGGAACGAGCTGGAGCTGTACCTCGCCGTCCTCCGCGGGGGAGTGGTCTCACCCGGGGCCGGGCTGACCGCCTACGACGGCGTGCAGGCCTCCGGGTGGCCGCACGACCTGTTCTGGCGGCCCGACGACGACGGCGGCGTCCACCACGAGCGGTTCGGCTTCCCCGCCCGCCCCGGGCTGCTGGAGGCGGCGTTCGCGGCCTTCGCCGCCGAGGGGCTGCGGCTGCCGTGGCTGGGCTGCCACGGCAACCACGAGGCGCTCATCCAGGGCGTCGGCGTCCCCACGCCCGCGCTGGCCGCCGTCCTCGGCGCCGGGCGCAAGCCGGTCGACGTCGACCCCGCCCTGCCGCTGGACGACGCGCTGCGCCTGTTCACGCACCGCTCCGAGGTCTTCACCACCGCCACCTCCCGCCCGGTGACGCCGGTGGCCGACCGCCGGTTCATCGACCGCCGGTCCTTCGTCGCCGCGCACCTCTCCGACGGCGGGGCACCGGCCGGCCACGGGTTCACCGAGGAGAACCTGCGCGACGGCACCGCCTACTACGCCTGGGACGGGCTGCCCGGCGTGCGCGTCGTCTGCCTGGACACCACCCGGGTCACCGGCGGCGCCGCGGGCTCGGTCGACGCGGCGCAGGCGCGGTGGCTGGAGGAGCGGCTGCGCGAGGTGTCGTCGTCGGCGCCCGGTCCCGACGGCGGGCGGGTGGCCACCGGCAACGCCGACCGGCTGGTGGTCCTGCTCTCGCACCACGGGTCGGGCACGCTCACCCGCTCCGACGCCCTGGGCGGGCAGCCGGCCGCCGGCGACACCGCGCTGGGCGCGCCCGAGCTGCTCGCGCTGCTGCACCGGTACCCGAACGTGGTGCTGTGGCTCAACGGGCACACGCACGTCAGCGAGGTGCGGCCGTGGGCGCACCCGCACGAGCCCGGCCGCGGGCTGTGGGAGGTGACCACCTGCGCCGTCGTCGACTGGCCCGGGCAGGCCCGGCTGGTGGAGCTGCTCGACAACGGCGACGGCACCCTGTCGCTGGTCTGCACGATGGTCGACCACGACAGCCCCGCCCGGCCGCCGGCCGCCGACGACCCGGCCGCCGGGGACCCCGCCGCGCTGGCGGCGCTGCACCGCGAGCTGGCGGCCAACGTGCCGTACGCGGGCCTGGGCTCGCCGCTGGCCGGCACGCCGGCCGACCGCAACGTCGAGCTGGTCGTCCGCGCCCCCTTCTAGGAGGGCCCTCCTGCCCCCCCCCCACCCCTCGCTCCGCTGGGCGCGGGCCCCTGCAGGAGGGCCGGTCCAGCACCTCACCTGGCGGCGCGGGCATCCCGGCGGCGGCGGTGGGCGGCGCGGGCGGTGAGCCAGCCGCTGAAGGCCAGGTAGTAGACGACGTAGGCGAACGACAGCGCGACGACGAACGGGTTCGGGTCGGGCAGCTGGGCGACCAGCACGGCGTAGGACACGAACCAGACGGCGGTCAGCGCCATGCTCACCTGCCACAGCGCCTCGGTCCGCGACGGGTAGAGGTAGCGCACCGGCACGAACACCAGCACCGAGCAGACGACGAGCACCACGGCCACGGCCACCTGCGACAGGTCGAGCACGACCGCGTAGAACGCGACGACGTTCCAGTAGCTCGGGAAGCCGAGGAAGGTGTGGTCGTCGGTCTTCGCGTCGACCCGGCAGAACTGGTAGCTCGACGCCAGCAGCGGCAGCGCGGCCAGCACCCAGCCCACCGGCCCGTGCGGCAGCACGCCGGTGGTCCACAGCAGGACGACCGGGGCGAAGACGTAGGTCAGGTAGTCGACGATGTTGTCCAGCAGCGAGCCGTCGAACCAGGGGATCGTCTCCTTGACCCGCGCGCGCCGGGCCAGCATCCCGTCGGTGCCGTCGACCACCAGCGCCGCCAGCCCGATCCACAGCGCGGCCTCGACCTCGCCCTCGATCGCGGCCAGCACGAACAGCAGCGCCAGCACCGAGCCCAGCGCCGTGTAGGCGTGCACCGCCGCGCCGGCCAGCCGCAGGGGGAGCGGGTGCCGGCGCACGGCTGCGTCCCCCTGGTGCGCCGTCGTCGCCGGAGGTCGGGGGTCCACCGGAGGGGCCGCGTTCTCCCGCATCGCCGTCGAGGTTCCCACACGGCACGCGTGCCGGCCCCGTGGGAGCCGGAGGGACGCGCGGAGGCGGTCGACTAGGGTCGGCCGCGATGAGCGGAACGGGCGAGGTGCGCGTCGCGGTCGTGTTCGGGGGGCGCAGCGCCGAGCACGCCATCTCCTGCGTCAGCGCCGGGAGCGTGATGGCGGCGCTGGACCGGGAGCGCTACGAGGTGGTCCCCGTCGGCATCGCCCGCGACGGCCGCTGGGTGCTCCCCGACGAGGGCCAGCGGCTGGCCATCGACGGCGGCCGGCTGCCCGAGGTCACCGGCGGGACGGCGGTGTCGCTGGTCGGCGACCCCGCCGGGCGCGGGCTGGCCGTGCTCGAGCCGGCCGCCGCGATCGGCCCGGTGCTCACCGAGGTCGACGTCGTCTTCCCCGTGCTCCACGGCGCCTACGGCGAGGACGGCACCATCCAGGGGCTGCTGGAGATGAGCGGGCTCCCGTACGTCGGGTCGGGCGTGTTCGCCAGCGCCGCGTCGATGGACAAGGAGTTCACCAAGAAGCTCCTGGCCGCCGCCGGGCTGCCGCAGGGCGACCACGTGGTGCTCCGCGACGCCGAGGGCGCCCTGTCGGCCGACCCGGACCTGCTGACCGCCGCGGACCGCGAGCGGCTGGGCCTGCCGGTGTTCGTCAAGCCCTCGCGCGCCGGGTCCAGCATCGGCATCACCCGGGTCACCGACTGGGCGCAGTTCCCCGAGGCGGTGGCCACCGCGGCCGCCGTCGACCCGAAGGTCGTCGTCGAGGCCGCCGTGCCCGGCCGGGAGATCGAGTGCGGCGTGCTCGCCGGCCGCGACGGCGGGCCGCCGGAGGCCAGCCTGCCGGCCGAGATCCGGCTCAAGCCGGGCACCGACTGGTACGACTTCGACGCCAAGTACCTCGAGGACGCCGTCGAGTTCGACGTCCCGGCCGACCTCACGCCCGAGCAGACGCGGATGGTGCAGGAGGCCTCCCGCCGCGCCTACCTCGCCCTGGACTGCGAGGGCCTCGCGCGGGTGGACTTCTTCCTCGGCACCGGGCCCGACGGCCGCGAGCGGCTGGTCGTCAACGAGGTCAACACCATGCCGGGCTTCACGCCCATCTCGATGTTCCCGCGGATGTGGGCGGCCAGCGGGGTGTCCTACCCCGAGCTGGTGGACCGGCTGGTCACCTCCGCACTGACCCGTGCGGGCCGGCCGGGGGACCAGCGGACCCCCCGGTGACCCCGGGCCGGCTCGCGGCCGTCCTCGCCGGGCTGGTGTCGCTCGTGCCGGCCACCGGCTGCACGCCGACCAGCGCCACCCCCGCGCCCGCCCCCGCCACGCCGGAGGGCGTCGAGGAGCTGGAGGAACTGCTGCTCGACGAGGTGCCCTCCGGCCTCCCGCGGATCGCCGACGCCGACCTGCAGCCCCCCGCCGGCGCCAAGACCGTCGACGACGTGGCCACCTACTCGGACGACCCCGCCCGCGAGCGCGCGGTGCTGCGCGAGTACGGCTACCGGCACGGCTGGGAGCGCTTCTGGGGCGCCACGGCCGGCCCGCTCACCAGCGTCTTCCTCGACCAGTTCGCCGACCCCGCCGGCGCCGCCGCCTACGCGCACGACCTCGCCGGCAACGACGCCGAGCTCTACGACGGCGTGCTGCGGCACGACCCGTCGTCGCTGCCCGAGGGCTGCAGCCTGCTCACCGTCGCCGAGGTCGACCCGGCGACCGGGCTGTCCGGCCCGGCGGCGTTCGCCTGGTGCGCGCACGGGGTGTTCAGCGTCGGGGTGACCGCCGTGGCGGCCACCGGAGAGGCGGCGGGCGACGAGGTGCACGCCGCCGTCCGGGCCCAGCTGGAGCGGCTCCCGGCCGTCTGAGGGACCTCAGCGCGGTGGCAGGGTGTCGGCGATGACGCCGCTGAGCACGGTGACCGGGGCGCTGTCGACGTCGGGCGGCAAGGTCACCTGCACGTAGGCGGCGCGGTCGACCGCGGTCCAGGTCGTCGCCTCCTCGGCCTGCTCGACGAACCAGGTGACCCGGTCGATCTGCAGCAGGCCCTCGCCGGCGACCAGGCCCGCGGGCTGCGGCACGCCGCACACCAGCACGACCGGCGGCTCGCCCCAGGCGGCGGCGTACGGGGTGTCCGAGTCGACCAGCCGCTGCGGCTCCCCGGTCAGGTCCAGGGGGAGGCCGGACATCAGCGCCGGGCAGGTCGCGTCGGCCTCCGGCGTCGGCGGCGGGACCTGGACCGGCAGCACCGGGAGGTCCTCGGCGCGCTGCTGCGTGGGAGCGCCGCTGACGTCGGCGACCGGCTCGTCGCCGTCGTCCTCGTCGCCGCCGACCACGCGGACCAGGACCAGCAGCGCCACGAGCACCGGCACGATCACGGCGGTCGCGACCAGCGCCAGCCGGCGCAGCGGGTCGCGCGCGGGCGCCGGTGCCGGGTCCGGGGCGGGGGTGTCCTCGCTCAGCGGCTCAGATGTTGACGACGGGGCAGGTCAGCGTGCGCGTGATGCCGTCGACCGACTGGACGCGGGCGACCACCAGGCGGCCCAGCTCGTCGACGGTCTCGGCCTCGGCGCGGACGATGACGTCGTAGGGGCCGGTGACGTCCTCGGCCTTGGTCACGCCGGCGATCTCGCTGATCGTGGACGCCACCTGGGCGGCCTTGCCGACCTCGGTCTGGATCAGGATGTAGGCGTGGACCACGGGACGACCTTCCTCGGACGGCTCTGCGGGTGGCTGCCTGCCACCGGCAGACGGACCGGAGCGCAACGTACCCCAGCGACCCGGGGTGGCCTGTGACACGGCCCCGTCCGCTGGTGCCGCGCGAGGACCCCGCCGACAGCGTGCGGGTCGTGGGGGAGTTCGGCGTCATCGCCCGGGTGGTCGCCCGCGCCGGCGCAGCGCGGGTCGCGCAGGTCGGCCCCGGCGACGACGCCGCGGTGCTGCGGGTCCCCGACGGCCGGGTGGTCGCCACCACCGACGTGCTCGTCGAGGGCCGCCACTTCCGTCGCGACTGGTCCTCGGCCGAGGACGTCGGGCACAAGGCCGCCGCCGCGAACCTCGCCGACGTCGCCGCGATGGGCGGGGTGGCCACCGCGCTGCTGGTCGGGCTGGCCTGCCCCGCCGACACGCCCACCTCGTGGCTGGAGGGCGTGGCCGCCGGGATGGCCGCCGAGTGCGCGCCGCTGGGCGCCGCCGTCGTCGGCGGGGACACCGTGGCCTCGGCGCCCGACAGCGGTGCCGTCGTCCTGTCGGTCACCGCGCTGGGCGACCTCGGCGGCCGGGCGCCGGTGCTGCGCTCGGGGGCCCGGCCCGGGGACGTGCTGGCCGTCGCCGGGCGGCTGGGCTGGTCGGCGTGCGGGCTGGCCGTGCTGCGCCGCGGCTTCAGCAGCCCGCTGGCCGCCGTGACCGCGCACCGCCGCCCCACCCCGCCGTACCTCGCCGGGCCGGCCGCGGCCGACGCCGGCGCGACGGCCATGTGCGACGTCAGCGACGGCCTGCTCGCCGACGCCGGGCACCTGGCCGCCGACAGCGGCGTCGTCCTGGACGTCGACCGGGCCGCGCTGGTGCGTGCGACGCTGGAGCCGCCCGGTCCGCTGCAGCAGGTGGCGGCGGCCCTCGGGGCCGATCCGCTGGCCTGGGTGCTCACCGGCGGGGAGGACCACGCGCTGCTGGCCACCTTCCCGCCGGCCGCGGCGCTGCCGGAGGGGTGGGTGCCGATCGGGCGGGTCGAGGAGGGGGAGCCGGGCGTGTCCGTCAGCGGGGAGCCCGCGGCCGACGTCGCGGTGGCGGTCGGCGCGGAGGGGACCGGGCATGTCCACTTCGGCTGAGGTGCGGCTGCGCGACGGGTCGGTCGCGCGGCTGCGCGCGGTGCCCTACGACGACCCGCTGGCCCGGGACCTCGTCGAGCGGGTGCAGCAGGAGTACGTGGTCCGCTACGGCGGCCCGGACGGCGCCGCCGTCGACCCGGCCGAGTTCGTGCCCCCGGCCGGGCTGTTCCTCGTCGCCGAGGTCGACGGCGAGCCGGCCGGCTGCGGCGCGTGGCGCCGGCACGGCGAGGGCGACGACCCCGCCGCCGTCGAGGTCAAGCGCGTGTACGTCGTGCCGCGCTTCCGCCGGCGCGGCCTGGCCCAGGTGCTGGTCACCGCGCTCGAGGACTCCGCGCGCGCCTCGGGGTACCGCTCGGTCGTGCTGAACTCCGGCGATCGCCAGCCCGAGGCGCTCGCGCTGTACGCGGCGATGGGATACACGCCCGTCCCGGGGTACGGCATCTACGCCGGTGAGGCCGGGGCGGTGTTCCTCGGCCGGCGCATCGACGGGGACCTCGTCGGCGAGGAGGAGCGGCCGTGGGCGTCGTGACGATCTCCGCGTCCTACGGCGCGGGCGGGCCGGAGGTCGGCCCCGCCGTCGCCGAGCGGCTCGGCCTGGCCTTCCACGACCGGGCGATCCCGGCCCAGGTGGCCGGCCGGCTCGGCGTCTCCCAGGACGACGCCGAGGCCAACGACGAGCGGGTCGTGCGCGGCCTGTGGCGGCTGGTGGCCTCGCTCGGGGCCATGCCCGACCCGGTCGGCGGCGTCGTGCCGGCGACCACGCAGCCCGACGAGCGGGCCTACCGCGAGCACACCGAGCGGGTGCTGCGCGAGATCGCCGACGGCGCCGGCGGGGTGGTGCTCGGCCGCGCCGGGGCGCTGGTGCTGCGCGACCGGCCCGACGCCCTGCACGTGCGGCTCGACGGCCCGCCGGAGGCCCGGCTCCGGGCGGCGGTGGCGCGCTACGGCCGCCCGGCGGACGAGCTGCGGCGGGAGCTCGAGGCCAACGACACCACCCGCGAGGCCTACGTCCGGCACTTCTACCGGTGCGACCCGGCGGCTGCCCGGCACTACCACCTCGTCGTCGACGGGACGGCGCTGCCGCTGGGGGCCGTGGTGGACCTGGTGGTCACCGCGGCGCGGGCCCGCGGGATCGGCGCGCGCTAGCCGTCCGCGCACGCGAAGGACCCCGGAGGTCGGCGACCTCCGGGGTCCTCGGCGAGCGGCGGCCTCCGTCAGGAGGCCCGGCGATCAGGCGCGGACGACCTTGCCCGCGCGGATGCACGAGGTGCAGGCGTTGATCCGCTTGCGGTTGCCGGGGGCGACGAGCGCCCGCACCGACTGGATGTTCGGGTTCCAACGGCGCGGCGTGCGGCGGTGCGAGTGCGACACCGACATACCGAAACCGGGCCCCTTGCCACAGACATCGCACACGGCAGCCACGGTGGATCACTCCCAGAGAATCGATTTTCAGACGGCGGCGCACAGGCGGCGACCGCGAGACCGTCGTCCAGCATAACCGCTCCTCCGCGGAGCCGTCGCCGAGGTGGCAGGAGGACCGGGTCCGGCTCCGCCACGGGACCGGGTCCGTCCGTCTCCGCGGGTACCCTCCGGCCGTGCTGCAGGCGCTGGACGACGCCGCGGTCGGTCGCTGGTGCCGCGCCGCGGTCACCGCGCTGTCCGCGGGACGGCACAGCCTCGACGACCTCAACGTCTTCCCGGTGCCCGACGGCGACACCGGCACCAACCTGCTGCTCACCGCGCAGGCGGCGGTCGCCGAGCTCGACGCCGCCGGGGGACGCGAGCCGGCCTGGACCGCGCTCACCCGCGGCGCGGTCCTCGGCGCCCGCGGCAACAGCGGCACCATCCTCGCCCAGCTGGTGCGCGGCCTGTCCGACCAGCTCGCCGGCCAGGAGCCCGCCGACGGCCCCGCGCTGGCCGCGGCCCTGCAGAAGGCCGCCGACACCGCCTACTCCGCGGTCGCCGACCCGGAGGAGGGCACCTTCCTCACCGTCGCCCGCGCGGGCGCCGAGTGCGCCGTGGCCGCCGTCGCCGAGGGCCGCACCGCCCTGGCCGACGTCGTCACCGCCGCCGCCGACGGCGCCCGCACGGCCCTGGAGGCCACCCCCGGCCAGCTCGACGCGCTGCGCGACGCCGGCGTGGTCGACGCCGGGGGCGCCGGCCTCTGCCTGGTCCTCGACGCCCTGGTCGCCACCGTCACCGGCGTCGAGCCCGCGCGCCCGCCGCTGGTGCCCCGCCCCGCGCACCCCGCCGACCCCGCCACCGTCCCGGCGCAGCCGCCGGCGGGCCCCGGCAGCGAGGTGCAGTACCTGCTCGCCGACGCCGACGAGGCCGCCGTCACCGTCCTGCAGTCCCGGCTGGCCGCCCTCGGCGACAGCCTGGTCGTCGTGGGCGTCGACACCCCCACCGGCCGGCAGTGGAACGTGCACGTGCACACCAGCGACGTCGGCGGCGCGATCGAGGCCGGCATCGAGGCCGGCCGGCCGCACCGGATCACCGTCACCCCCCTGGCGCCGGTCCGCCCGCCCGCCCCGGTGCCCGGCCGGCGCGCCGTCGTCGCGGTCGTGCCAGGGGAGGGCCTCGCGCAGCTGTTCTCCGGCGAGGGCGTCCGCGTGGTCACCTGCGGGCCCGACGGCGTGGACGAGGACGAGCTGCTCGACGAGGTGCTCGTCTCGGCCGCCTGCGACGTCGTCGTCCTGCCCAACGACCCCGCGCTGACCCCGGTCGCCGCGCGCGCCGCCGAGCGGGCCCGCGCGGCCGGCCGCGACGTCGCCGTGGTCCCCACCCGCTCGCCGGTGCAGGGCCTGGCGGCCATCGCCGTCGCCGACCCCGCCCGCCGTTTCGGCGACGACGTCATCGCGATGGCCGAGGCCGCCGCGGCCACCCGCTGGGCCGAGGTCACCGTCGCCGAGCAGGAGGCGCTCACCAGCGCCGGGTTCTGCCACCCCGGCGACGCGCTGGGCTCGGCGGAGGGCGACGTCGTGGTGATCGGGCGCGACCTCGCCGCGGTCGCCTGCGACCTGCTCGACCGGCTGCTGTCGGCCGGCGGCGAGATGGCCACGCTCGTCGTCGGGCCGGACGCCGTGCTCGGCGACGCCGTCTGCGCGCACCTGGCCGCCGTCCACCCGACCGTCGAGGTGGTCCGCTACGACGCCGGCGCGGTCCTGCCGCTGCAGGTGGGGGTGGAGTAGCCCGATGGCGGTGACCCTCGACACCGACCTCGCGCGCGTGCTCGGCGCCAAGACCGCGAAGGCGATGGCCGAGTCGCTCGGGCTGCGCACCGTCCGCGACCTGCTGCGCCACTACCCCCGCCGCTACGCCCGCCGCGGCGAGATGACCCGCCTCGACGACCTGCAGGTCGGCGACCGCGTGACCGTGCTCGCCCAGGTCCGGCGGGTCACCAGCCGGCGGATGCGCAACCGGCCCGGCACGCTCACCGAGGTCACCGTCGGCGACGGCGCCGGCGAGATGCAGCTGGTCTTCTTCAACCGGAAGTTCGGGAAGCTCGAGGAGGGCGCCTGGGGCCTGTTCGCCGGCACGGTCGGCGAGTACCGCCGGACCAAGCAGTTCGCGCACCCCGACTTCCACCTGATCACCGGCGACGACGACGAGGACTGGGCCCGCGCGCTCATCCCGATCTACCCGGCGAGCAAGGAGGTCTCCAGCTGGGTGATCCAGAAGTCGGTGCGACTGCTGCTCGACGCCTCCGGCGGCTTCGGCTTCGTCGAGGACCCGCTGCCCGAGGACCTGCGCCGCCGCCACGGGCTGCTCAGCCTCCCCGCCGCCCTGCTCGACGTGCACCGCCCCACCAGCGACGAGGACGTCGAGCGCGCCGAGGAGCGCCTCAAGTGGGACGAGGCGCTGGTCCTGCAGCTGGTGCTGGGCGCCCGCCGCCGGGCCGCGGCCCTGGAGCCGGGCACCGCCCGCCCGCGCCGGAGCGGCGGCCTGCTCGACGCCGTCGACGCCGCGCTGCCCTTCGAGCTGACCGAGGGGCAGCGGCAGGTGGGGGAGGAGCTCGCCGCCGAGCTGTCCCGCGAGCACCCGATGCACCGGCTGCTGCAGGGCGAGGTCGGCTCCGGCAAGACCGTCGTCGCGCTGCGCGCCATGGCGCAGGTGGTCGACGCCGGCGGGCAGGCCGCGCTGCTGGCACCCACCGAGGTCCTCGCCGCGCAGCACGCCCGGAGCATCGCTGCGATGCTCGGCCCGCTGGCCCGCGCCGGCGAGCTCGACGGCGACCCCGCCGGCACGAGGGTCGTGCTGCTCACCGGCTCGCTCAAGGCCGCCGCCCGCCGCGCCGCCCGCGCCGCGGTGGCCGACGGCAGCGCCGGGATCGTCGTCGGCACCCACGCGCTGCTGCAGGAGGGCGTCGAGTTCGCCGACCTCGGCCTGGTCGTCGTCGACGAGCAGCACCGCTTCGGCGTGGAGCAGCGCGACGCGCTGCGCGCCAAGGGCAACCGGCCGCCGCACGTGCTGGTCATGACCGCCACGCCGATCCCGCGCACCGTCGCGATGACCGTCTACGGCGACCTGGAGACCTCCGTGCTGCGGCAGCTGCCCAGCGGCCGCGGCGGGGTGGCCAGCTCGGTGGTCCCCGTCAGCGACAAGCCCGCCTGGCTCGACCGCGCCTGGGAGCGGCTGCGCGAGGAGGTCGCCGCCGGGCGGCAGGCCTACGTCGTCTGCCCGCGGATCGGCGACGAGGACACCGGCAGCGAGGACGAGCCCGACGAGGCCGACGCCCCGCAGGAGAGCGGCGGCGACGGCGACCGGCGCCCGCCGCTGGCCGTGCTCGACGTCGCCGAGGCGCTCAGCGAGGGCCCGCTCGCCGGGCTGCGGCTGGCGGTGCTGCACGGCCGCATGACGCCCGAGGCCAAGGAGGCGACCATGCGGGCCTTCGCCGCCCGCGAGGTCGACGTCCTGGTCGCCACCACCGTCGTCGAGGTCGGCGTCGACGTGCCCAACGCCACCGTCATGGTGGTCATGGACGCCGACCGCTTCGGCGTCAGCCAGCTCCACCAGCTGCGCGGCCGCGTCGCCCGCGGTAAACACCGCGGCTTGTGCCTGCTGGTCACCGAGGCCCGCGAGACGACGGCGACCGGGCAGCGGCTGGCCGCGGTCGCCGGCACCTCCGACGGCTTCGAGCTCGCCCGCGTGGACCTCGAGACCCGCCGCGAGGGCGACGTCCTCGGCGCCGCGCAGTCCGGGCGGCGCTCCACCGTCAAGCTGCTGTCCCTGCTCGAGGACGAGGAGCTCATCGCCACCGCCCGCGCCGAGGCGACCGCGCTGCTGGCCACCGAGCGCGGGCTGGCCGACCACCCGGGCCTGGCCGCCGAGGTCGCCGCCCTGGCCACCGACGAGCGCGCCGACTACCTCGAGAAGGCATGACCCGCCTGATCTCCGGCGCGGCCGGGGGCCGGCGGCTCAAGGTGCCGCCCAGCGGGGTGCGGCCCACCGGCGACCGCGCCCGCGAGGGGCTGTTCAACAGCCTGGGCACCCTGCTCGACCTCGACGGCGCCGCCGTCCTCGACCTCTACGCCGGCTCCGGCGCGCTCGGGCTGGAGGCGCTGTCCCGCGGCGCGGCGCAGGTGGTCCTCGTCGAGAACGGCCCCCGCGTGCTGCCGGTGCTGCGCGCCAACGTCGCCGCCGTCGGCCTGCCCGGCGCGCGGGTGGTCGCCGGGTCGGTGCCCACCGTCGTCGGCGGCGCGCCGCCGGCCCGCTTCGACCTCGTGCTGGCCGACCCGCCCTACGCCGTCCCGGCCGAGGAGGTGCGCGGCGTGCTGAGTGCGCTGGTGACGGGGGAGTGGCTCGCCCCGGACGCGGTCGTCGTCGTCGAGCGGTCCTCCCGCGAGGAGCCCTGGGAGTGGCCGACACCGCTGACCGGGATCCGCGACCGCCGCTACGGGGAGGCGTTGCTCCGGTACGGTCGCCTCCCGTGAGGCGAGCGGTCTGTCCCGGGTCGTTCGACCCGGTCACCAACGGCCACGTCGACGTCATCACCCGGGCCGCCGCGCTGTACGACGAGCTCGTGGTCGCCGTCCTGGTCAACCCCGGCAAGGCCGGGCTGTTCTCCGTCGACGAGCGCATGGAGCTGCTGCGCGACGCGGTGGCCGAGCTGCCCAACGTCGTCGTCGACAGCTTCAGCGGCCTGCTCGTCGACTACTGCCGCAGCCACGACATCCCGGTGGTGGTCAAGGGCCTGCGGGCGGTCGGCGACTTCGAGTACGAGCTGCAGATGGCGCAGATGAACCGCGAGCTGGCCGGCGTCGAGACGCTGTTCGTGCCCACCGCGCCGCAGGTCGGCCACCTGTCCTCCAGCCTGGTCAAGCAGATCGCCACCTTCGGCGGCGACGTCTCCCGGCTGGTGCCCAAGGCGGTCCTCGAGCGACTGCTGGCCAAGCGCGACGACGGGGCGGTGTCGTGACCGAGGTCGTCTACCGGCTCTACGAGGTCGTCGACGAGCTCAGCCGGGTCATCGAGAGCGCGCGCAGCGTGCCCATGTCCGGCTCCTGCATGGTGCCGCGCGACCACCTGCTCGACCTGCTCGACGACCTGCGGGAGAACCTGCCCGAGGAGGTGCACGCGGCCGGCGCCATCGTCGAGCAGCGCACCGAGATCCTCGAGCAGGCGCAGGCCGAGGCCGAGCAGCTCACCGGCCGCACCCGCGAGGAGGCCGACCGGCTGGTCGCCTCCGCCCGCCGGCAGCGCGAAGAGGTCCTCGGCACCGCCCGGCGGCAGCGCGACGAGCTGCTCGCCCGCGCCCAGGCCGAGGCCGAGGACCTGCTCACCCGGGCCGAGGCGGAGGCCGACCGGCTGGTCGCCGAGGCGCAGGCCCACCACGAGGCGGTGCTCGCCGACGCCCAGGCGCAGCACGCCGAGGTGCTCGCCGCCGCGCAGGCCGAGCACGAGCGGCTGGTCAGCGAGACCGAGGTCTACCGCGGCGCGGTCGCCCGCTCCGACGAGCTCGGCGCGCAGACCGTCGCCGAGGTCGACCGGATGCGCGCCGAGGTCGACGAGTACGTCGACACCCGGCTGGCCGACTTCGGCACCACCCTCGAGCGGATGCTGCGCTCGGTGGAGAAGGCCCGCGAGACGCTGCGGGAACCCTAGGAGGACCACCCTTCCCCCCACGCCTCGCACGCTCGGCGCGGGCCCCTGAAGGGTGGCCGTTCCAGCACCTCGCCAGGGCCGGACGGCGTCGGCGCGGGATCGGGTAGTCTCGGTTGCTGGTCCGACCACCGGTGTCCGCGCCCGGCCGGATCCCCTCCCACCTGACGACCGCGAGTACCGACATGCCTGCCGCACCTGCCGACCGCCGCCCCGGCGCCGCGTCCTCCGACGCCCGGCGCCCCGCTGCCGACCCCTGGGCCGTGGAACTGCGCGAGCTCGGCCGCCGTCCGGGCTCGATGCAGGAGCTCGACCGCACCATCCCGGCCCCCGACGGCTGGCGGCTGGAGTTGATCGGCGTCCCCGAGGGCGCGCCGGTCCACCTGCGGCTGCGGCTGGAGTCGGTGATGGAGGGCGTGCTGGTCTCCGGCGACGTCGAGGTCCCGGTCGAGGGCCAGTGTGCCCGGTGCCTGGACCCGGTCGAGGACACCTACGACCTCGACGTCCAGGAGCTGTTCGCCTACCCGGGCAGCACCACCGAGGCCACCAGCGAGGAGGACGAGGTCCGCCTCGTCGAGGGCGAGCGCATCGACCTCCAGCCGATGGTGCGCGACGCCGTCGTGCTCGCCCTGCCGCTCTCGCCCACCTGCACCGAGGACTGCGCCGGCCTGTGCTCCGGCTGCGGCCAGCGCCTCGACGACCTGCCGGACGACCACTCGCACGAGCTGGTCGATCCCCGCTGGGCCGGCCTCGCCGGCCGTTTCACCACCGGAGCGGTCACCGACCGTCCGGGCGACCCTGAGGAGAACTGATCGTGGCCGTCCCGAAGCGGAAGATGTCCCGCGCCAACACCCGCGCCCGCCGGTCGCAGTGGAAGGCGAGCGCCCCCACGCTGGCCCCCTGCCCGAACCGCGCCTGCGGCCAGCTCAAGCCGCCGCACCAGGCCTGCCCGAACTGCGGCCAGCACGCCGGCCGCCAGGTCCTCTCGGTCTGACCCGGCACGACGTGGGCAGCGCCGCCCGCCCGCCGGTCGTCCCCGACGGCGGTTCGCCGGCGGGACCGGCGCACGCCGACTCCGCGGCCGCCTGGCTGCTCGACGCCCTCGGCATCGAGCTGCCCGGCGGCCTGCTGGGGTTGGCGCTGACCCACCGCTCCTACGCCTACGAGCACGGCGGCCTGCCCACCAACGAGCGGCTGGAGTTCCTCGGCGACGCGGTGCTCGGCCTGGTCGTCACCGACGAGCTCTACCGCAGCCAGCCGGACCTGCCCGAGGGCCGGCTGGCCAAGCTGCGCGCGTCGGTGGTCAACATGACCTCGCTGGCCGGGGTCGCCCGCCGGCTCGGCGACGGCGGCCTGGGGCCGCACCTGCTGCTCGGCCGCGGCGAGGAGACCACCGGCGGCCGGGAGAAGGACTCGATCCTCGCCGACGCGCTCGAGGCGCTGATCGGCGCGGTGCACCTGGGCGTGGGCCTGGAGGTCGCGGCGGCCGTCGTGCACCGGCTGTTCGACCCGCTGCTGGTCGAGTCCGCCACCCGCGGGGCCGGCCTGGACTGGAAGACCAGCCTCCAGGAGCTCGGCGCCGCCCGCGGCCTGGGCGCCCCCGTCTACGACGTCACCGACGAGGGCCCGCCGCACGCCAAGACGTTCACCGCGGCGGTGTCGCTGGCCGGCATCGTCCGGGGCAAGGGCACCGGTCGCACCAAGAAGGCCGCCGAGCAGGAGGCCGCCGAGGCCGCCTGGCGCGCCGTCTCCGCCGAACCCGTGGCCGCCGGGGACTGACCCGTGCCCGAGCTGCCCGAGGTCGAGGTGGTCCGGCGCGGACTGGAGCGCTGGGTCGCCGGGCGCACCGTGGCCGCCGTCGAGGTGCACCACCCGCGCGCGGTCCGCCGGCACCTCGAGGGCGCCGAGCACTTCGTCGCGGCGCTGACCGGCCGCACGTTCGGTGCCGCGCACCGCCGCGGCAAGTACCTGTGGCTGCCGCTCACCGAGGACGACGGCACGCCCGCCGGCCGGGCGATGGTCGCCCACCTCGGCATGAGCGGGCAGCTGCTGGTGGAGAAGCGCTCCCAGCCCGACGAGACCCACCTGCGCGCCCGGTTCACCTTCACCGACGGCGGCCGCGAGCTGCGCTTCGTCGACCAGCGCACGTTCGGCGGGCTGGCGGTGGAGGACGCCGACGGGGAGCGCATCCCGCAGCGGCTGGCGCACATCGCCATCGACCCGCTGGACACCTCCTTCGACGAGGCCGGCTTCAGCGCCGCGCTGCGCCGGCGACGCACCGAGGTCAAGCGGGCGCTGCTGGACCAGACGCTGATCGGCGGCGTCGGCAACATCTACGCCGACGAGGCGCTGTGGCGGGCCCGCCTGCACGGCGCGCGGCCCACCGACCGGCTGACCCGCACCCAGGTCGCGGACCTGCTCGACGGCGTGCGCAGCGTGCTCGGCGAGGCGCTGGCGCAGGGCGGCACCTCGTTCGACTCGCTGTACGTCGACGTCAACGGGCAGAGCGGCTACTTCTCCCGCTTCCTCGCCGTCTACGGCCAGGCCGACCGGCCCTGCCCGCGGTGCGGGACGCCGATCCTCCGGGAGTCGTTCATGAACCGGTCGAGCTACAGCTGCCCGCAGTGCCAGCCGCGCCCGCGCGCGAGGCGGTCGTGAGCGACGCCGTCCGCGTGCGCGTGCTCGTCTCCGGCCGCGTGCAGGGCGTCGGCTACCGCTGGTTCGTCCGCGGCCTGGCCGAGGCCACCGGCCTGTCGGGCTCGGCGCGCAACCTGCCCGACGGCCGCGTCGAGGTCGAGCTGGAGGGACCGGCCGACGACGTGCGCGCCGTCGTCGCCGCGCTGAGCGGCCCGGACGCCCCCGGCCGGGTGACCGGGACGGTGCAGGAGGACCGCGTGGTGCAGGGGGTCCGCGGCTTCACCACCGCGTGACGGAGACGACATCCCCCCGACACGATGACGCTCCAGTCTTGGCGTTGACCTGCGTGTCGGGGGCTGTCACCCTGGGGACACGAAGCCCGCGCCGACCGACCTCCCGGGGCGGCGGGCACCCCCTCTCGCTGTCGGAAAGGCCGTTTCCGCCATGGCCAAGGCCCTGTTCGGTTCCGTCGTGTCCCCCGCGGAGCTCCGCGTACTCGAGGAGAACGCGGTCCTGCGTGCCAAGGTGCGCCGCCTGGAGCAGGAACTGACCGAGCTGCGGGCCCAGCGGGAGGCGGCCATCGCCCACGAGCTGCTGAGCCTGACCGGCGACAACGCCGAGCCGGCCCTCGCGTAACCGCGTTCTCCTCCTCAGCACCACCCGCCTCGTCCGTCCCGGCGCATCACCCCGGGAGGACTAGGCTGCCGAGTCCGTGCACCTGTCCAGCCTGACGCTCAAGGGCTTCAAGTCCTTCGCGTCCCCGACGACGCTCCGGCTCGAGCCGGGCATCACCGCCGTCGTCGGCCCCAACGGCTCGGGCAAGTCCAACGTCGTCGACGCCATCGCCTGGGTCCTGGGCGAGCAGGGCGCGAAGTCGCTGCGCGGCGGCAAGATGGAGGACGTCATCTTCGCCGGCACCGCCGGCCGCCCGGCCCTGGGCCGGGCCGAGGTGACCCTCACCATCGACAACGCCGACGGCGCGCTGCCGATCGACTACACCGAGGTCTCGGTCACCCGCCGGATGTACCGCTCCGGCGAGAGCGAGTACGAGATCAACGGCGACAAGGTCCGCCTGCTCGACGTGCAGGAGCTGCTGAGCGACGCCGGCATCGGCCGCGAGATGCACGTCATCGTCGGCCAGGGCCAGCTCGACGCCGTGCTGTCCGGTCGCCCCGAGGACCGGCGCGCGTTCGTCGAGGAGGCCGCCGGTGTCCTCAAGCACCGCAAGCGCAAGGAGAAGGCGCTCCGCAAGCTCGACGCGATGCAGGCCAACCTCGACCGGCTGGCCGACCTGACCGCCGAGCTGCGCCGCCAGCTCAAGCCCCTGGGCCGCCAGGCCGAGGTCGCCCGCCGCGCCGCCGGCGTGCAGGCCGAGCTGCGCGATGCCCGCCTGCGGCTGCTCGCCGACGACCTGGTCGGCCTGCGCGACGCCCTCGCCAAGGACGTCGCCGACGAGACCGCGGCCCGCGAGCGGCGCGCCGTCGTCGAGGCCGAGCACGCCGCCGTCTCCCGTCGCGAGTCCGAGCTCGAGGCGGCGCTGGCCGCCGACGCGCCCCGCCTGGGCGCCGCGCAGGACACCTGGTACCGGCTGTCCGCGCTGGGCGAGCGGTTCCGCGGCGTCGCCCAGCTGGCCGCCGAGCGGCACCGCCACCTGTCCGCCGCCGGGCCCGCCCCCACCGGCGGCCGCGACCCCGAGCAGCTGGAGGCCGAGGCCGACCGCGTCGCCGCGACCGAGGCCGAGCTCGCCGCCGGGCTCGAGGCCGAGCGCGGCCGGCTGGCCACCGCCGTCACCGCCCGCACCGGGCTGGAGGAGGCGCTGGCCGCGGAGGAGCGCGCCTGGGTGGCCGCCACCCGCGCGCTCGCCGACCGCCGCGAGGGCCTGGCCCGGCTGTCGGGCAAGGTCGCCGCCGGCCGCTCCCGCGCCGCCGCCGGGCAGGCCGAGGTGGAGCGGCTGGCGCAGGCCGCCGCCGAGGCGGCCGGGCGCGCCGAGGCCGCCGCGGCGCGGCTGGCCGAGCGGCGGGCCGGCGTCGCCGACGCCGACGACGAGGACGTCGCGCTGGTCACCGCGCACACCGACGCCGTCGCCGCGCACACCGCCGCCGCGCGCACCGTCACCGAGCTCGCCGACGCCGAGCGCGCCGCCGAGCGCGACCGTGCCTCCTGGGCCGCCCGCCGCGACGCGCTCGCCCTGGGCCTGGCCCCCGCCGACGGCGCGGCCGCCGTCCTCGCCTCGGGCCTGCCCGGCGTCGTCGGGCCGGTCACCGAGCGGATCACCGTGGCGCCCGGCGCGGAGGTTCCGCTGGCCGCAGCGCTCGGCGGGCTGGCCGAGGCCGTCGTCGTCACCGGGGTCGCCGAGGCCACCGCCGTGCTCGCGCAGCTGCGCGACACCGACGCCGGCCGCGCCGCGCTGCTGGTCACCGGCGGCCCGCCGCCGCTGCCGCGCGAGGGCTGGCCGGCCCTGCCCGAGGGCCTGTCCTGGGCACTGGACCTGGTCGAGGCGACCGCGGAGCTGCACCCGGCGCTGGCCCGCGCGCTGGACCGGGTCGCCGTCGTCCCCACCCTCGGCGCCGCCCGCGCGCTGGTCGCCACGCACCCGCGGGTGCGCGCGGTCACCGCCGACGGCGACCTCGTGGGCGCCGACTCCGCCACCGGCGGCGCGACCAACGCCCCATCGGGCCTGGAGGTGCGCGCCCGCGTCGACGAGGCCGAGCGCGAGCTCGCCGCCGCCAGCGACCGCGCCGCCGACCTCGCCGACCGGCTGGCCGCCGCCCGCGACACCGCCCGCGCCCGCTCGGCCGACGTCGACACCGCGCTGGCCGCCCGCCAGGCCGCCGACCGCAGCCGCTCGAAGCTCGCCGCGGAGCTCGCCGAGCTCGGCGCCGCGGCCCGGTCGGCCGCCGCCGAGGCCGAGCGCTCGGACGCCGCCCGGCGCCGCGCCGAGCGGGCGCTGGAGGAGTCGCAGGCGGGCCTCGCCGAGCTCGAGGCGCGGCTCGCCGAGGCGGAGGCGGCGCCGGTCGAGGAGGAGCCGTCGGCCGAGCAGCGCGACCGGCTGCGCCTGGAGGTGGCCGCGGCCCGGCAGGCCGAGACCGAGGCCCGGCTGGCCGTGCGGACGGCGGAGGAGCGGGCCCGGGCCCTGTCCGGGCGCGCCGACGCGCTGCGCCGCCAGGCCCGGCAGGAGCGGGCCGCCCGCGAGCGCGCCGCGGCCGCCCGGCTGGCCCGCCGCCGCGGCGCGGAGGTCGCCGCCCGGGTGCGCGCCGGCGCCGAGGAGGCCCTCACCGCGCTGGCCGGCTCGCTGACCCGCGCCGCCGCCGAGCGCGACGAGCTGGCCCGGCAGCGCACCGCCCGCGAGGCCGAACTGCTCGAGGTCCGCACCCGGGTCCGCGCGGCGACCGCGGAGCTGGAGCGGCTCACCGACGAGGTGCACCGCGACGAGGTCGCCCGCGCCGAGCAGCGGCTGCGCATCGAGGCGCTGGAGGAGCGCGCCGCCGAGGAGTTCGGCGTCGACCTGCCCACGCTGCTCGCCGAGTACGGGCCGGCCGCGCCGGTGCCGCCGACCCCCGCGCAGGTCGCCGCCGCCGAGGCCGCCGGGGAGCCCGAGCCGCCCGCTGTGCCCTACGACCGCGCCACCCAGGAGCGCCGCGCCGCCCGCGCCGAGCGGGACCTCACCACCCTCGGCAAGGTCAACCCGCTAGCGCTGGAGGAGTTCGCCGCGCTCGAGGAGCGGCACACCTTCCTCGCCACCCAGCTCGAGGACCTCAGGGCCACCCGCCGGGACCTGCTGACCGTCGTCCGCGAGGTCGACGGGCGCATCCACGACGTGTTCGCGTCCGCCTTCGCCGACGTCGCCCGCGAGTTCGAGGGCGTGTTCGCCACCCTGTTCCCCGGCGGGCAGGGCCGGCTGGTGCTCACCGACCCCGAGGACATGCTCACCACCGGCGTGGAGATCGAGGCCCGCCCGCCGGGCAAGAAGGTCAAGCGGCTGTCGCTGCTGTCCGGCGGCGAGCGCTCGCTGACCGCCGTCGCGCTGCTGGTGTCGATCTTCCGGGCGCGGCCCTCGCCGTTCTACGTGCTCGACGAGGTCGAGGCCGCGCTCGACGACGTCAACCTGGGCCGGCTGCTCACCCTCGTGGAGCAGCTGCGGGCGACGTCGCAGCTGATCGTCATCACCCACCAGAAGCGGACGATGGAGATCGCCGACGCCCTCTACGGCGTGAGCATGCGCGGCGACGGCATCACCGGCGTCATCAGCCAGCGCCTGCGGGAGGCCGACGCCGCCTCCGCCTGAGGGGTCTCACACCCCCGAGGGCACCAGCAGGTCGACGACGAGCGGCAGGTGGTCGGAGGCGCCGGCGCCGTCGAGGACCCGCGCCCCGGCGACCTGGATGCCCGGGGTCACCCACACCTGGTCGATGCGCACGTGCGGGGCGCGCGCGGGGTGGGTGAGGCCCTCGTCGCGCTGCCAGAAGCGCCACCGCGCCTGGTCCTCGCGCTCGCCGGCGGCCTCCCAGGCGTCGGTGAACCGCTCGCGCAGGCCGGCGAGCTCCGGAGCGTCCGGGCCGGCGTTGAGGTCGCCGACCAGCACGCCGGTGGCCATCGGCCCGGTGGTCAGCGCCGCCAGCAGGTCCACCTGCGCGGCGCGCTCCTCCGGCGAGCGGGTCGTCAGGTGGGTGGTGGTCACCCACAGCGCGCCGCCGTCGAGCTCGACCAGGGTGCGCAGCGCGCTGCGCGGCTCGCCGCTGCCCGGCAGCGGGTGGACGTCGCTGACCAGGATCGGCAGCCGGGACAGCAGCGCGTTGCCGTACTGCCGCCGCGGCGCGTCGCCGGGGCGGGCCTCGTCGATCGCCGGGCCCCAGGCCAGCTGCATGTCCAGCGCCCGGGACAGCAGCAGCGCCTGGTCGACGTCCTCGCTGCGCTCGCCGAAGTGCCGGTCCACCTCCTGCAGGCAGATGACGTCGGCGTCGGCGGCGGCGAGCACCTTGGCCAGCCGCGGCAGGTCGTGCCGCCGGTCGTCGCCCACGCCGTGGTGGGTGTTGAAGGTGACCAGCCGGACGGGGATGGGTGGCTGGTCGGGCCCGGGGGCCGGCTTCTGACCACGGGGATCGGTCACCCCGTCAGCCTGTCACCTCCGCCGTCGGGGCCGCAGCGGGCACCGGACCGGCCAGCGGCAGGTCGAGCACCTGCTGCAGGCACTCCTCGCCGTCGGGCCGGTGGTCGGTCACGTGCAGCACGAACCGCGCCCGCCGGCCCTCGAGCACCAGCTCGCCCACCTGGTTGCCGAAGAACGGCCCGGCCGCCTTGGCCCACTCCACCGACGCGGGACGGACGCGGGCCGCCCGCGCGACCGCCCCGGTCAGCCGCCGCGCCCAGCGGCTCCAGCCGATCCGGAAGCCGACCCGGATCGGGTGCGGTGCCTGGTTGTGCAGCGGCGAGACGGTGAGCTGGTGCACCCGTCCGGCCAGGCCGCCGGGGGAGACCACCTCGGCGGCGTAGGCGTGGTGGACGTCGCCGGAGAGCACCACCGCCGTCGCCGGCGCCCGGCCGTGCTCGCCGCGGGCCACGGCCAGCAGCGCGGCGGCCAGCCGGTCGAAGGAGTGCCCGAACGCGGCCCAGTGCTCGAGGTCGGCGGCCTGCCGCAGCGCCTCGGCCAGCCGGCCCAGCGGCCGCCCCTCGTGCCGGACCGCCAGCGCCTCGTCCCAGCGCTCGATCGCGTCGATCGCGTGGGGGAGCAGCCAGGGCAGCGATGTGCCGACCAGCAGGTGCTCGACGCCGTCCGCGACCGCGGCGCGCATCTGCTCCTCGATCCACGCGAACTCGTCGTCGTCGACCATCCGGCGGGACCGCTCCTCGAGCACCCGCCCGGCCCGGCTGTCGACCATCAGCAGCCGCGCCTCGCCCCAGTGGCGCACGTAGCTCCAGCGCACCGACCGCGGGTCCCGGTCGGCGGCCTCGGCCATCTCGCGCAGCACCGGCTCGGCGTCGGCGCCCTCGGGCAGCGCGCACACGGCCTGCCACGTCCCGCTGGCCGCCAGCTCGGCGGGGGAGAGGTTGCCCAGGTGCTGGTAGACCCAGTAGCTGACCATGCCGCCGGCGATGCGGTCGGCCCACCAGTCGGTGGCGGTCACCCGGCGCCGCCAGGCGGCCGAGGTGTTCCAGTCGTCGATCATCTCGTGGTCGTCGAAGACCATGGACGACGGGATGGTGGCCAGCAGCCAGCGCACCTGCGGGTCGCTCCAGGACTCGGCGTAGAGCCGGGTGTACTCCTCCAGGTCGCGGACCTGGGCGCCGCGCTCCACCGCCCTGCCGCGGCGCAGGCCCAGCCACGAGCGGGTCGCCGGGGTGAGCTCGTCGGCGTAGACCTGGTCGCCGAGCAGCACCAGCGCGTCGGGCCACTCGTCCTCGGGCAGCGCCGCGACCCGCTCGGCGTAGGCGTCCAGCGCGTCGGGCGGGATGCCCTCGGCGACGTCGACGGTGCCCGGCGCGGCGTAGCGGCAGGAGCCGAAGGCCAGCCGGAAGGGCCCGGGCCGCCCGGGCGTGCGGATCCGGCTCGGTGGGAACGGCGAGCCCTCCTCGGGCCACACCCGGACGCCGTCCGTGCCGTCGGTCGCGAGGTACACCTCGTAGGGCGTGGTGCTGCCCGGCGCCAGCCCCTCGACGACGACGAGCGCGTAGTGGTGCCCGCCCACGCGGAAGGTGCGCGCGCTGCGCCCGAGGACCTCGACGGTGCACGCGCGGTCGGTCTCGACCCACACGGTCGCGGACACCGGGTCGACGTGCCGCAGCAGCGGGCCGAGCAGCAGGGCCGGGGGATCCCCGTCGGACGGCGGCATGACCGCCAGCCTCGTCCACGGACCCGGGTTCCGCCCAGAGTCCGCCGTGCGGGAACTGGGAGACTGACCGGCATGGAGTTCGTGCTGATCGCGATCGCGATCGTCCTCGTGGCCCTCGTCGCCGGGGTGGGCCTCCTGGTGGGCCGCGGTCGCCACACCACCCGGCTGGACGAGGACGCTGCCGCCGGCACCACGCTCACCCGACCGCGCCCGCCCACCGCGCCGCCCGCGCCGCCGCGGGAGGACCGCCCGTCGGGTGCCACCGCCTCCGGTCAGGGCCTCGCGCCGGCCGAGCCGGACACCGTCTCGCCCGAGACGCCGCCCGCCGTCGAGCTGCCGCCGGCCGAGGCGGAGCCGGGCGTCGTCTTCGAGACGCCCCCGCCCTCGGCCGGCCGGCTGGTGCGGCTGCGCTCCCGGCTGGCCCGCTCGCAGTCCTCGCTGGGCCGCGGCCTGCTGACCGTGCTGGCCCGCGAGCGGCTCACCGAGGACGACTGGGAGGAGGTCGAGGAGACCCTGCTGGCCGCCGACGTCGGCGTCGCCGCGACCACCCAGATCGTCGAGCGGCTGCGCACCCAGTCGATGGTCCTGGCCACCGCCACCCCCGCCGACCTGCGCGCGCTCCTGGTCCGCGAGCTGACCGCCGTCCTCGGGCCGGATCTCGACCGCGGGCTGGCCACCGACCGGCACGGCGGCCGGCCGGGCGTGCTCCTCGTCGTCGGGGTCAACGGCGCCGGCAAGACGACGACGGTCGGCAAGATCGCCCGCGTGCTCGTCGGGGACGGCAAGAGCGTCGTCCTCGGCGCCGCCGACACCTTCCGCGCCGCCGCCGCCGACCAGCTCGAGACCTGGGGCGAGCGGGTGGGCGTGCTCACCGTCCGCGGGCGGGAGGGCGCCGACCCTGCGTCGGTGGCGTTCGAGGCGGTGCGCACCGGCGTCGAGGCCGAGGTCGACACCGTCGTCGTCGACACCGCCGGGCGGCTGCACACCAAGTCCGGCCTCATGGACGAGCTGGGCAAGATCAAGCGGGTCGTGGAGAAGCAGAGCCCGGTCACCGAGACGTTGCTGGTCCTCGACGCCACCACCGGCCAGAACGGCATCGTGCAGGCGCGGGTGTTCACCCAGGCCGTCGACGTCACCGGCGTGGTGCTCACCAAGCTCGACGGCACCGCCAAGGGCGGCATCGTCGTCTCGGTGCAGCGCGAGCTCGGCATCCCGGTCAAGCTCATCGGCCTGGGGGAGGGCGCCGACGACCTCGCGCCGTTCGAGCCGGAGGCCTTCGCCGAGGGCCTGGTCGGCGCCGCGGACTAGCGGGCCCCGGCCGGGTCCGACCAGCGCTGCTCGATCCGGCCGACCCGCCAGACCACTGCGGCGACCGCCCAGGTCACCACGAACAGCCCGACGATCGCGAACCCGACGAACTCCAGGTCGAGCGAGGCCAGCCAGGCCAGCGGGCCGCCGTCGACGTGCAGCCGCTCGACCAGCAGGCCGATGAGCACGAGGGCGCCGATCACCAGGGCCACGGTCACCGAGAGCACCGTGATGGTCAGGTTGTAGAAGACCTTGCGGACCGGCTTGAGGAACGCCCAGCCGTAGGCGCGCGACATCAGGACGCCGTCGGCGGTGTCGAACAGGCTCATGCCCGCGGCGAACAGGACCGGCAGGACGAGGATCGCGTACCAGGGCAGCACGAACGCCGCCGAGCCCGCGGCCAGCACCAGCAGCGCGACCTGGGTGGCGGTGTCGAACCCGAGGCCCATGAGCAGCCCGACCGGGTAGAGGTGCCAGGCGCGGTCGACCCGGCGGGTCACCCGGCCCAGCAGCCGGGCGAGGAAGCCGCGGTTGTGCAGGTGGTGCTCGAGCTCGGCCTCGTCGTACTCGCCGGTGCGCATCCGGCGGAACACCCGGGCGATGCCCACGGCCGAGCCCAGGTTCATCAGGCCGATGAGCAGCAGGAAGCTGCCGGCGACGAGCGTGCCGACCAGCGCCAGCGTCTGCCCGACGGCGTTGTCGTCCTCCTGGACCACCCCGGCCACCGAGCGCACCCCGGCCACCAGCAGCAGGCTCGCGACGAAGACCACCGACGAGTGCCCGAGGGAGAACCAGAACCCGGTGCTCACCGACGGGCGGCCGTCCTCGACCAGCTTCCGGGTGGTGTTGTCGATCGAGGCGATGTGGTCGGCGTCGAAGGCGTGCCGGACGCCGAGCATGTAGGCGGTCAGGCCCACGCCGACGCCGAGCACGCCGGTGCTGCCCAGCCGGTACTCCTGCGGCGCCACGGCGAGGACGAGGACGCCCCAGCCGACGACGTGCAGCAGCAGCACGAACGCCGCCATCCCGCCGATGGACCGCCACTCGCGGGCGGAGAAGCCCCCGCGCGGCCCGGCGGGCGAGCGCGGTGCACCGAGCGGGGCGGGCACGGCTCGGGCGGGCACGCTCACGGGTTCCTCCAGCGGGGACGGCGGACGGACGCGCCGACCTTATTGCACACGGTTTGCAACTGCACATGCCTGGCAGGCGGTCCCCGCGGGTGGCCGTCGCCCCGCCCGGACGTGCCGGCAACACGGCCGTCACACGACCCCGGGACACGCGGCGCGGAGTTCACGGCCCGGAAACGCGGCGACGACGCCCCCGGAAACAACGCCCCGGCACCGTGAACGCCGCGTCGCCGCCAGGGAGGGGGGCGACCGCGACCCCGACCGTCCCCGGCCCGCCGGGGCCCGTTCCCTCGTTGCGGCCGACGGCCCACGACCCACCTCAGGAGGTTGCCGTGGTCAACACCGGCGACACCGCCTGGATCCTCACCAGCGCGGCTCTCGTGCTGTTGATGACGCCGGGCCTCGCGCTCTTCTACGGCGGCATGGTCCGCGCGAAGAGCGTGCTCAACATGATGATGATGAGCTTCGGCGCGCTGGCGCTCATCACCGTGCTCTGGGTGCTCTACGGCTACTCCGTCGCCTTCGGCGACGACGTCGGCGCCGGCCTGCTGGGCGACCCGAGCGAGTTCTTCGGCCTCAAGGGCCTCATGGAGGACACGACCAGCGAGGCCGGCGGGCTGCCGTCGATGGCCTTCGTCGGCTTCCAGGCCGTCTTCGCGATCATCACCGTCGCCCTGATCTCCGGCGCCATCGCCGACCGGGCCAAGTTCGGCTCCTGGATGGTCTTCGCCGGTCTGTGGGCCACCGTCGTCTACTTCCCGGTCGCCCACTGGGTCTTCGACTTCACCCTCACCGACGACGACGGCGTGGTCACCCACACCGGCGGCTGGATCGCCAACGACCTGGCGGCGATCGACTTCGCCGGCGGCACCGCGGTGCACATCAACGCCGGTGCGGCGGGCCTGGCGCTCGCCCTGGTGCTCGGCAGGCGGCGCGGCTTCGGCCGCGAGGCGATGCGCCCGCACAACCTGCCGCTGGTCATGCTCGGCGCCGGCCTGCTGTGGTTCGGCTGGTTCGGCTTCAACGCCGGCTCCGCGCTCGCGGCCAACAACACCGCCGCCGTCGTCTGGGTCAACACCCTCGCCGCCACCGGCGCCGCTGTCCTCGGCTGGCTCGCCACGGAGAAGGTCCGCGACGGGCACGCCACGTCGCTGGGCGCGGCCTCCGGGGCTGTCGCCGGCCTGGTCGCCATCACCCCGGCCTGCTCGTCGCTCTCGCCGGTCGGCAGCATCGTCGTGGGCCTCGTCGCCGGTGCGCTGTGCGCCCTCGCCGTCGGGCTGAAGTACCGCCTCGGCTACGACGACTCGCTCGACGTCGTCGGCGTCCACCTGGTCGGCGGCCTCTGGGGCACCCTCGCCGTCGGGTTCCTCGCCACCGCCGACGCGCCGGCCGGTGTCGACGGGCTCTTCTACGGTGGCGGTGTCGACCAGCTCTGGCGGCAGGCCGTCGGCGCCGTCGCGGTGCTCGTGTTCTCCTTCGTCCTGACGCTGGTGATCGCCGCGGTCGTCAAGGCCGTCATGGGCTTCCGGATCAGCGAGGAGGACGAGGTCGCCGGGATCGACACCGTCGTCCACGCCGAGTCCGGGTACGACTTCACCAGCCTCGGGGGCGGCAGCGGGTCCGCCCTCCACCAGGCCACCACCCCGAAGACCACGGAAGGGGTCCGGGCATGAAGCTCGTCACCGCCATCATCAAGCCGTTCAAGCTCGACGACGTGAAGAACGCCCTCGAGCTGATCGGGATCACCGGGCTCACCGTCAGCGAGGTCCAGGGCTTCGGCCGCCAGCGCGGCCACACCGAGGTCTACCGCGGCGCCGAGTACCAGGTGGACTTCGTCCCGAAGGTCCGCATCGAGGTCGTCGTCGGCGAGATCGAGGCCGCCCGCGTGGTGGACGCCGTCGTCGAGTCGGCCTCCACCGGCCAGATCGGCGACGGCAAGGTCTGGGTCACCACGATCGACGAGATCGTGCGGGTCCGGACCGGCGAGCGCGGCGAGGACGCGCTCTAGCCGGGTCCCGACCGGAGCCCGTCCGTCGGCCGGGGTGGTGGGAGGACCACCGCCCCGGCCGACGCCGTTCCCGAACCGCTGACCGAGGGGGAGACCGTGCCGGACCTGGGGTCGCTGCCCGAGCTGCCGCGCGCCGAGCGGGTGCGGGTGCTCGACGCCTGGCTGGGCGGCCTGCTGGCCGACGCCGTGGCCGGCACACCGCCCCCGCGGCCGGGCCGCGGGGGTCCGCCGCCGCGGACCGGCACCGACGGCGTCGCGCTCGTGGCCGTGGGCAGCCTCGGCCGGCGCGAGCCGCCCCCGCACGGCGACCTGGACCTCGTGCTGGTCCACGACGGCCGGCCGGAGGTCGCCGCCCTCGCCGACGCCGTCTGGTACCCGATCTGGGACGCCGGCGTCCGGCTGGACCACTCGGTGCGCTCGGTCGCCGAGGCCGTGTCGGTGGCCTCCACCGACGTGAAGGCCGGCCTCGGGTTGCTCGACGCGCGGCTGGTCGCCGGCGACGCGGCCCTCGCCGCGTCGCTGCGCACCGCCACGCTGGCCAGCTGGCGGCAGTCGGCGTCGAAGCTGCTGCTGCAGTTGCGCGACCTGCGCCGCGGCCGCGCCCGCCAGGTCGGCGAGCTGGCCTTCCTGCTCGAGCCCGACCTCAAGGAGGCCTATGGCGGCCTGCGCGAGGGCCAGGTGCTGCGCGCGGTCGCCGCCGCCCAGCTCGGCGACGAGCCCTCCGCCGAGGCCGAGGCGGCCTACTCCTTCCTGCTCGACGTCCGCGACGAGCTGCGCCGCCGCTCGGGCCGGCCCACCGACGTCCTCGTGCGCCAGGAGCAGCGCCCGGTCGCCGCGGCGCTCGGGCTCGCCGACGAGGACGTGCTGCTGCGCGAGGTGAGCCTGGCCGGGCGCCGGCTGGCCTTCGTCGCCGACGACACCTGGCGGCGGGTGGAGGCCGCGCTGGTGCGGCGGCCGCGCGCCCGCTACCGCCGGGTGCGCCGCGAGCCGCTGGCCGAGGGCGTGGTGCGCCAGGGCGACGAGGTGGTGCTCGCCCGCGACGCCCGCCCGGCCGCCGACCCCGGCCTGGTGATGCGCGGCGCCGCGGCCGCCGCCCGGGCCGACCTGCTGCTGTCGCCCTACACGCTCAAGGTGCTCGCGGCGCACTCGCCGCCGGTGCCCGAGCCGTGGCCGGCCGAGGTCCGCTGGTCGTTCCTGCGGCTGCTGGCCAGCGGCCGCGCGGCGGTGCCGGTCCTCGAACAGCTGGACCAGGAGGGCCTGCTCGCCCGGCTGCTGCCGGAGTGGGACCGGGTGCGGTCGCTGCCGCAGCGCCACCCGTGGCACCGGTTCACCGTCGACCGGCACCTGGTCGAGGCCGCCGCGGCCGCCGCCGAGCTCACCCACGACGTCGACCGGCCCGACCTGCTGCTGGTCGCGGCGCTGCTGCACGACGTCGGCAAGGGCTGGCCCGGCGACCACAGCGTCGCCGGGGAGTCGATCGCCGCCGGCGTCGCCGAGCGCATGGGCTTCACGCCGGCCGACGTCGCCACCGTGGGGACGCTGGTCCGCCACCACCTGCTGCTGCCCGACACCGCCACCCGCCGCGACATCGACGACCCCGCCACCATCGAGCGGGTCGCCGACACCATCGGCCGCGATCCCCAGGTGCTGCAGCTGCTGCACGCGCTGGCGCAGGCCGACGGCGCGGCCACCAGCACCTCGGCGTGGTCGCCGTGGAAGGCCCACCTGGTCGCGCACCTCGTGGCGCGCGTGCAGGCGCACCTCGGCGGCACCGTGGTCGACGGGCCCGACCCCGTGCTGCACCCCACCGCGCCGACGGTCACCCAGGCCGGCGGCGACGGCGCGGTCACCGTGGGCGTCGAGGACGTCGCCGACGGCCAGCAGGTGACCATCGGGGCGCCCGACGCGCACGGCCTGTTCAGCGGGCTCGCGGGGGTGCTCGCGCTCAACCAGCTCGACGTCCGCGCGGCGAAGGTGAACGTCGTCGAGGGCCGGGCGACCGCGGTGTTCGCCGTCCGCCCGCGGTTCGGCCGCGCGCCGCAGCCGACGATCCTGGCCGACGCCGTCCGCGCCGCCCTGGAGGGGACGCTGCCGCTGGCCGACCGGCTGCGCCAGCGCGAGGCCGACTACCGGCAGGACGCCGCCCGGTCCGCGCCGCCGCGGATCTCCTGGCACGACTCGGAGGTCAGCGGCGAGGCGACCAGCATCGTCGAGGTGCGCGCCGGCGACCGGGCGGGCCTGCTGTACCGGCTCACCGCCGCGCTCGCCGCCGAGGGCCTCGACGTCACCTCCGCGCGGATCGAGACCCTCGGGGCCGACGCCGCCGACTACTTCTACGTCTGCAGCCCCACCGGCTGCCCGATCGACGCCGGGCAGCGGGCCCGCGTCGAGGCGGCGCTGGTGGCCGCGGCGCGCGGCGCCGTCCCCGACCCGGCCCGCACCGGCGGCGACACGCCGGGCTGAGGCGGACCGGAACCGTCGGTGCCCCGTGCGACCGTCGGGTCGAGGCGGGACGGACCGGTCCCGCAACCCGACGCCGAGGGGGATCCGCGTGACCGTCCAGCAGACCGCAGCCCTGCAGACCTGGCCGTGCCGGGACTGCGGCGAGGACCGCGTGTTCGAGCAGCCGCCGTGCGCCGACGGGCACACCGACGACGGCGGCGAGTGCCCGGAGTGGATCTGCACCGGCTGCGGCGGCGCGCTCCTGGTCGGCGGGGCCGAGGTCGTCGCCGGGGCGGCGGTGTGGCGCGCGGCCTGACGGGGGACCACCTCACCGGAGGGTGAGCGCCACCCGGCCGGAGGCGGACAGCGCGCCGTCGGTCACGAACGCGATCCACCCGCCGCGGAGCAGGACCAGCTCGATGAGCTCGTCCACCACGTCGTCGACCACGTCGGGGTGCTCGACGTCGTCCGCGGGCAGGAGGAAGTCGCCGTCCGGGCTCAGGCGGGCCGGGTGGGTGAACCCCTCCTCGACGGCGAGCATCTCCGGCCGCTCCCGCCGGGCGGCCAGCCAGGCCGCGGCGATGCCCTCGACGACCGCGTGCCGGGAGCGCCGCCGCTCCAGGTGGGTCAGCGCCTCGCCCTGACGGGACAGCAGGTACTCCTCGAGCACCTCGCGGATCCGCGGGGCGAGCACCGGGAGGGGGGCGCGGGTCAGGTCGGCGGGGACCGTCCCGGCCAGCCGGGCGGTGTTGCGCGACAGCCGGCGGAAGCGGGCCGTCGTGCGCTCACCGCCCACCAGGACCAGCGGCGCCGGGTGCAGCCGCAGGTGGGTCCCCAGCGCCCGGTCGACCCGGCGCAGGAAGGCGTCGGCGTCCTCGTCCCGCGCCGTGAGCGGGAACGCCGACCGCGGCGGCGGCCGCAGCTCGCCGGCGACGCCCTCGAGCAGCCGCGCCTCACGGCCCGACAGCAGCAGGACGACGTGCCGCGGCGTGCGGTGCAGGGCGCGGACCAGGTCGCGGGTGGCGAAGGTCGGGTCCACGACGACGCGGTCGGCGACGGGCACCGGCAGGCGCACCACCTCCCGCACCACGCCGTTGACGTAGACGGCGATCCCCGCCCCGGTGGGACCGTGCCGCGCGGCGGCCACCGCCCCGGCCACGGCGTCGGCCAGGGACGGGTGCGCGCCGTCGCGGGTCAGCCGGTCCGCGGCCTGGGCGGCCAGGCGCTGCAGGCGGCGGGCGTCGTCGTCGGTCATGCGGGGCGCCGGGGTGGTCGCCATCAGCAGGGACACGCACGGGTCGGCGCGGACCGACTGCAGGAGGAGCACCTGCTCGGGGGATGGCCACTCGAGCCGGGCACGGGTGGCCGTCACGGCGCCGGCCAGCCCAGCGGCACGGCGTCCAGCCGCCGGGCCAGGCGGGCGACGGCACGGTCGAGGACCCGCTCCCGGCGGCGGCCGCGCAGGCCGGGCAGCCGGTGGACGCCGATCCGCACCGGGACGCCGGCGGCGGCCGCGCGCTGCACCACCAGGGTGACCAGCTCGGTCTCCTCCCGGTCGGCCTCCTCGACCAGCCGCGCCACGAGCGAGGCGTCGAGGGTGACGGGTACCCGGGGGAGGAGCAGGGCGGTGTGCACCTCCAGGCCTGTCTCCCGGGCGGTGCGGTGCGCCTCGTCGAGGACCGCGAGCGCCCCCTCGCGGCCGGTGACGACGGCCAGCAGCCGGGACGGGCTGCCCCCGGCCGGTGCGAGGGTGCCGGCTCCGGCGGGCGCCGGGACGCCCGGCCGGGGGGAGGTGGTCGGTGGGGCGAGGTCGAGGGTGGTCACGGCGACTCCCACGGTCCGGCGAGGTCTCCCCCGGTCCCGGAGGACCGGCCGCGCCCGGGCAGGAGCCGGGACTGACGGGCGGCGGCTTCGCGGATGCGGTCGGGTACTCCCCTCGCACGAAGCACGATACGCGCAATCCTTTTCAGGTGCAAGACGGGCGGGCGGGGACGGGGCCCGCGTACGGTGCTGCCCGTGGCCGTCTCCTCGCCCGGGTGGACCTTCCTGTCCAACCACGGACACGTCCTGGTGAGCCTGGCGGCCGACCCGGAGGCCCGCGTCCGTGACGTGGCCGAGCGCGTCGGCATCACCGAGCGCGCGGTCCAGATGATCGTCGCCGACCTCGAGGAGGCCGGCTACGTCGTCCGCGAGCGGGTTGGCCGGCGCAACCGCTACACGGTGGCCCTCGACGGGCGCTTCCGCCACCCGCTCGAGGAGCACGTCCGCACGGGCGACTTCCTCGCCCTGGTGCTCCGGGACGCCGCCTCCTCGCGGGGCTGACGGGCGGCACCGGTCGCGGCGGGACCGGTCGGTGCGCTGCGGTCGATACGCTGGAGACAGGAGGCGCGAGGACCCGTCCGGGTCCGTGCCGTGTCGCCGGTCGGTCTGACCGGCGGGCCGTGCCCGCGACACCCGACGAGGACGTGCTGTGTTCGAGACCCTCTCCGACCGCCTCGACAAGGTCTTCACCGGCCTGCGCGGCAAGGGCCGGCTGACCGACGCCGACATCGACGCCACCGCGCGCGAGATCCGCATCGCGCTGCTGGAGGCCGACGTCGCGCTCCCGGTGGTGCGCGCCTTCATCGCCGCGATCAAGGAGCGGGCGCGCGGCGCCGCGGTGTCGCAGGCGCTGAACCCGGCCCAGCAGGTCATCAAGATCGTCAACGAGGAGCTCATCGAGATCCTCGGCGGGGAGACCCGGCGGCTGCGCTACGCCAAGACCTCGCCCACGGTGATCATGCTCGCCGGTCTGCAGGGCTCCGGTAAGACCACGCTGGCCGGCAAGCTCGGCCGCTGGCTGAAGTCCCAGGGCCACACGCCGCTGCTCGTGGCCTGCGACCTGCAGCGCCCCAACGCGGTCAACCAGCTCACGATCGTCGCCGGCCAGGCCGGGGTCGACGTCTACGCGCCCGAGCCCGGCAACGGCGTCGGCGACCCGATCCGGGTGGCCGCCGACTCCATCGAGCACGCCCGCCGCACGATGCACGACGTCGTCGTCGTCGACACCGCCGGCCGGCTGGGCATCGACGCCGAGCTGATGGCGCAGGCCGCCGGCATCCGCGACGCCGTGCAGCCGGACGAGACGCTGTTCGTCGTCGACGCCATGATCGGCCAGGACGCCGTCACCACCGCCGAGGCCTTCCGCGACGGCGTCGGCTTCTCCGGCGTCGTGCTCACCAAGCTCGACGGCGACGCCCGCGGTGGTGCCGCGCTGTCGGTCCGCTACGTGACCGGGCAGCCGATCATGTTCGCCTCCACCGGCGAGAAGCTCACCGACTTCGACGTCTTCCACCCCGAGCGGATGGCCTCGCGCATCCTCGGCATGGGCGACGTGCTCACCCTCATCGAGCAGGCCGAGCAGGCCTTCGACGCCGAGCAGGCCGAGAAGATGGCCGGCAAGCTCGTCAGCCGCGAGGGCTTCACCCTCGAGGACTTCCTCGAGCAGATGATGGCCATCCGCAAGATGGGCCCGATCGCCAACCTGCTCGGCATGCTGCCCGGCGCGGGCGCGATGAAGGAGCAGCTCAAGCAGGTCGACGACCGCGACCTGGACCGCACCGCGGCGATCATCCGCTCGATGACCCCGCAGGAGCGGGTCGACTCGAAGATCATCAACGCGTCGCGGCGGGTGCGCATCGCCAACGGCTCGGGCGTGACCGTCACCGAGGTCAACCAGCTGCTGGAGCGCTTCGCGCAGGCCCAGAAGATGATGGGCCAGATGGCCGGCAGCATGGGCCTGCCGGGCATGGGCCCGATGTCGAAGAAGGCCCGCGGCCGGCAGATGCAGGCCCAGTCCTCGAAGAAGGGCAAGGGCAAGAAGGGCAAGGGTGGCGGCAAGGCCCCGGCCCGCCGGCCGATGGGCGCCCCCGGCCTGCCCCCGGGGGCCGGCTTCCCGGGTGGCCTGCCGGGCGGCATGCCCTCGCTGCCGCCGGGGCAGGGACTGCCGGACCTGTCGAAGCTCGACTTCAGCAAGTTCGGGGACGAGCGGCCCGGGCGGTGACCGCCCCCGCCCCGCACCCGTCCCTGCACCTGTCGGGGGTCGTCCTCCCCGAGGGCGAGCACCGCGACCTGTGGGTCCGCGACGGCCGGGTCACCTTCGAGCGGGTCCCCGGCGCCGAGACCGTCTCCCGCGGCGGCTGGCTGCTGCCCGGCCTGGTCGACGCGCACTGCCACGTCGGCATCGGCCGCGGCGGGGTCTTCGTCGAGGACCTCGCCGGGCTGCGCGAGCAGGCGCTGGCCGAGCGGGCCGCGGGGGTGCTGGCGCTGCGCGACTGCGGCTCGCCGGTGGACACCCGGGCACTGGACGACGAGCCCGACCTGCCGACGATCGTCCGCGCCGGCCGGCACCTGGCCGCGACCCGGCGCTACATCCCGGGCCTGGCGGTGGAGCTGGAGCCGGCCGGGCTGGCCGAGCAGGTGCGGGTGCAGGCCCGCCGCGGCGACGGCTGGGTGAAGCTGGTCGGCGACTGGATCGACCGCTCGGTGGGCGACCTCGCGCCGGAGTGGCCGGCCGACGTCGTCGCCGAGGCGATCGCGGCGGCGCACGAGGAGGGCGCGCGGGTCACCGCGCACACCTTCGGCACCGACGCGCTGCCCGACCTGATCCGCGCCGGCATCGACTGCATCGAGCACGGCACCGGGCTCACCGAGGACCTCATCGGCGAGATGGCCGCCCGCGGCACCGCCGTCGTCCCGACGCTGGTCAACGTGGAGAACTTCCCCGGGTTCGCGGCGGCGGGGGAGGCGAGGTTCCCGGCGTACGCGAGCACGATGCGGCGGCTGTACGCGTCCTCGGGCGCGGTGGTGCGGGCGGCGTTCGAGGCCGGGGTGCCGGTGTTCGCCGGCACCGACGCCGGTGGTGGCATCGAGCACGGCCGGATCGCCGACGAGGTCCGCGCGCTGTGCGAGGCCGGGCTGCCCGCCGAGGCGGCGCTGGCCGCGGCGTCGTGGTCCGCGCGCGCCTGGCTGGGCCTGCCCGGCATCGAGGAGGGGTCGCCGGCCGACCTCACGGTCTACGACGCCGACCCGCGCGCCGACCTCGGCGTCCTGACCCGGCCGCGGCTCACCGTGCTGCGCGGCCGGGCGTACCGCTAGGCGGCCCGAGCTCCAGCACGACCTCCGTGCCCCGGCGGGACGACGCCAGGAGCAGCCCGCCGCCGGAGGCCTCGGCGGTGCGCCGGGCGATGTCCAGCCCGAGCCCGGTCGAGCCGCCGTCGCTGCGGCCCCGCTCCACGGCCGCCGCGGGCAACCCCGGGCCGTCGTCGCGCACGGCCACCCAGGCGCCGCCGCCCGTACGCGGGCGGACGTCCAGCGCGAGCCCGGTGCCGGCGGGCGTGTGGGCGAAGACGTTGCCGATCAGCGCGTCGAGCGCGGCGGCGAGGTCCTCGGCGGGCACCCGGACGGGCAGTGGCGCGTCCGCCACCGCGACCCGCAGCGGCCGGCCCTCCTCCGCGGCCAGCGCGGACCAGAAGTGCGCGCGGTCGGCCGCGACTGCGCCGGCGTCGCAGCCGGCGCCCAGCCCCGCGCGCACCGGCCGGCGGGCCTCGCGGATGACGTCGTCGACCGCGCGGCCGACCGCGTCGACCCCCTCCAGGACCCGGTCGCGGCCGACCGGCGGCAGCGCCTCGGCGTCCAGCTGCAGCGCGGTCAGCGGCGTGCGCAGCCGGTGGGCGAGGTCGGCGACGGACTCCCGCTCGGCGACCAGCAGCTCCTCGATCCTCCCGGCCAGCTGGTTGACCGCCTCGCCGACGTCGCGCACCTCGGCCGGGCCGGCCGGCCGGGTCCGCGCGGTGCGGTCCCCGGCCGACAGCCGGCGGGCGGTGGCCGCCAGGTCGGTGACCGGGCGGGTGAGCGAGCGGGCCAGCCGGTCGGCGACGACCAGCGCGAGCGCCAGCAGCACCGCGCCCAGGCCGCCCAGCACCAGCCAGGTCCGCAGCACCCCGCCGCGCAGCACGTCGGCCGGCACGAACACCTCGATCACCGCGGTGCCGTCGGTGCGGCGCACGGGCTGCAGCACCCGCGTCCCGCCGTCCTCCTCGACCACGGCGGCCTCGGCGACGGACCCGGGGGGCCCGCCGTCGCGGTGCTCGCCGAGCCACGCGCCGTCGGTCCAGAGCACCGCGACGTCCAGCGGGCCCGACGTGCCCACCAGGTCGGCCGCGACCTGGTCGCGGCCGGACAGCCCGACCGACGGGGTGAGGAACTGCACCTGGGCCTGCGCGGCGTCCAGCGCCCGCGCCTCGGCGACGCGGGCGACCAGGGACGCCGCCGGCAGCAGGAAGGCCAGCAGCACGACCGTCGTCGTCGCCGCCACCAGCAGGGTGATCTGCCGCCTCACGGCTCGCCGTCGGTCAGGCAGACGCCGACGCCGCGCACCGTGCGGAGCAGCTGCGGCTCCGCCCCGGTGGCCGCGAGCTTGCGGCGCAGCCAGGACAGGTGGACGTCGACGGTCTTGTCCGAGCCGCCGTAGGGCAGCCGCCACACCTCGCTGAGCAGCTCCCGCTTGGGGACCACGGTGCCCGGCCGGGCGGCGAGGTAGGCCAGCAGGTCGAACTCCCTGGGACTGAGCTCGACCGGGGTGCCGGCGTAGGTCACCCGCCGGCTGCGCGGCTCGACGGCGAGCGACCCGACCACGAGGGGTGCGGGCGCGGGCCCGGGGCCGCCGCTGCGGCGCAGCACCGCCCGGATCCGGGCCTCCAGGTGGTCGGCGCGGAAGGGCTTGCGGACGTAGTCGTCGGCGCCGGCGTCCAGCGCCTGCACGACGACGTCGTCGTCCTCGCGGGCGGTGGCCACGACCACCGGCACGGCCGAGACCGCGCGGAGCATCCGCAGCAGCTCGGCGCCGTCGAGGTCGGGCAGCCCCAGGTCCAGGACGACGAGGTCGGGGCGCTCCTCGACCACCAGCCGCAGGCCCTCGAGAGCGAGGCGGGCGGTGGTCACGACGTGCCCCCGCTCGCGCAGCGCGCGCACCAGCGCGGTGCGGATGCGCTCGTCGTCCTCGACGACCAGTAGCCGGGCCACGCCGCGGGACGCTAGCGTCCCGGCCGCCCGGATCGAGGCTCCTCGCCGGTCCTTGACGCCACCTTGGGGTGGCCTTAACCCACGATCGCGGAGGGTCGGCCCCATGAGACGACCCCTCCTCCTCGGTGCCGCCTGGACCGCGTCCGCGGCCGCCGCCGTCGGCCTCGGCTTCCTGGCCGTGTCCCTCGTCGACGCCTCCGCGTCCCCCGGCACCGTCCCCGCGGGCGCCACCGGCAGCACCGCCCCGAGCGTCACACCGACGCCGGAGGCCTCCCCGCAGCCCACGGCGGAGTACGCCACCGCCGGCGGGACCGTCTACGCCGACTGCGGCGGCGGCGCGCCCGTGGTGGCGGGCGCACCGGCCGCGGGCTGGTCGGTCGACGACTCGCCGGACCCGGGGGAGGTGGAGTTCCGCAGCGGCGCGCAGGAGGTGGAGGTGCACGTCACCTGCGCCGACGGCGTCCCCGTCTTCGCGCTCGACGACTCGGGCGGGGCCGCGGTCACCCCGGCCGCGCCCACGGCGACCACCCCGCCGGCACCGACGCCGTCCGTCCCGGCCGTGACCCCGGCCCCCGACGACTCCGGCGGGGGGCACGGTTCCGACGACCCGCCGGGCGACGACCGCGGCGGCGACTCCGGCGGCGGGCACGGCTCCGACGACGACGGCTCCGACGACTGAGCGCTCCCGCCCGGACGGCGTCCGCGCGCCGTCCGGGCGGTCCGCGGTCCGGTCAGACGTCGACGCCGGCGGCGGCGCAGGCGGTGCCGAACCCGGTGACCGGGCCGGTCAGGTCGGTGACCGCGGTGATGACGTCGCCACCTGCCTGCACGTCGTCGATCGCGGCGTCGGTGGCCGCGGAGACGGCGTCGGCGGCGGCGAGCAGGGGCGCGCCGGCGTCCCGGTGGCCGGCCGGGGCGTCGCGCAGCGCCTCGAGCAGCGGGACGACGCCGGCGGGGTCGACGTAGCCGGTCTCGTCGACCGAGATCAGCGACAGGCCGACGTAGCCGAACCACCCGGCCACCGCCTGGCACAGGCCCTCGTCGCCGGGGACGCCGGCGCCGGGGACCGGCAGGTCGTCGTCGCCCGCGGGCACGCTGTCGGTCCCGGGCGCGGGGTCGGTCACCGGCTCGGTCTCCCCGGCCTCCACCGGCGGGGCGGCCGGCTCGGTCGAGGCCTCCGCGGACCGCGGCACGGGCGTCGCCGAGCCGCCGACCGCGGTGGAGCAGGCGGCCAGCGAGGCGCCGGCGGTGAGGGCGAGGACGGCGGCCAGGCGGCGGGGCGTGCGCACGGGGGACTCCAGGGAGCTCGAGCCGGGTGTCGGCGGGGGTGAGGCCGCCGGTCGGCGGCTCGCTGGGGACGACGGTCGCGGCCGGTGCTTGCGCCGCCCTTGCGCGCGGCTGACCGCGCGGCACAACCCGTTCGCGCGCCCTGGGAGACTCGTGTCGTGCTGTTGCGGATGTCCTCCCTGTTCCTGCGCACCCTGCGCGACGACCCGGCCGACGCCGAGGTCCCGAGCCACCGCCTGCTCGTGCGGGCCGGCTACATCCGCCGGGCCGCGCCGGGCGGCTTCACCTGGCTGCCGCTGGGCTACCGGGTGTTCCGCAACGTCGAGCGCGTCGTCCGCGAGGAGATGGACCGGATGGGCGCGCAGGAGGTGCACTTCCCGGCGCTGCTGCCCCGCGAGCCCTACGAGGCGACCAACCGCTGGACCGAGTACGGCCCCAACCTCTTCCGGCTGCAGGACCGCCGCGGCGCGGACTTCCTCCTCGGGCCCACGCACGAGGAGATGTTCACGCTCCTCGTGAAGGACCTGTACTCGTCGTACAAGGACCTGCCGCTGTCGCTGTACCAGATCCAGACCAAGTACCGGGACGAGGCGCGGCCCCGGGCCGGGCTGTTCCGCACCCGCGAGTTCACGATGAAGGACAGCTACTCCTTCGACGTGGACGACGCGGGCCTCGACGCCTCCTACGCCGCGCACCGCGCCGCCTACGTCCGGATCTTCGACCGGCTGGGCCTCGAGTACGTGATCGTCTCGGCGATGTCCGGCGCGATGGGCGGGTCCAAGAGCGAGGAGTTCCTGCACCCGACCGAGATCGGCGAGGACACCTTCGTCCGCTCGGCCGGCGGCTACGCGGCCAACGTCGAGGCGGTCAGCACCGTCGTCCCCGAGCCGCTGCCGATCGAGGGCCTGCCCGAGGCGCACGTCGAGGACACCCCCGACACCCCGACCATCGAGACGCTGGTCGCCGTCGCGCGGGAGCTGTTCCCCGACGCCGGGTACACGGCCGCCTCCACGCTGAAGAACGTCGTCGTCACCCTCGTGCACCCCGACGGCACCCGGGAGCCGCTGGTCATCGGCATCCCCGGCGACCGCGAGGTCGACGCCAAGCGGCTGGAGGCGCAGGTGGCGCCCGCCGAGGTGGAGCCGTTCACGGACTTCGAGGCGCACTCGGCGCTGGTCAAGGGCTACATCGGCCCGCAGGTGCTCGGGAAGGACAGCGAGTCGGGCATCCGCTACCTCGTCGACCCCCGCGTCGTCCCCGGCACCCGCTGGGTCACCGGCGCCAACGAGCCGGGCAAGCACGTGTTCGACCTGGTGGCCGGGCGCGACTTCTCCTGGGACGGCACCGTCGAGGCCGCCGAGGTGCTGCCCGGCGACCCCGCGCCCGACGGCTCCGGCCCGCTGGAGCTCGCCCGCGGCGTGGAGATCGGGCACATCTTCCAGCTGGGCCGCAAGTACGCCGACGCCCTCGGCCTCCAGGTGCTCGACGAGAACGGCAAGCTCGTCACCGTCACCATGGGCTCCTACGGCATCGGGGTCTCCCGTGCCGTCGCCGCGATCGCCGAGTCCACCCACGACGAGCTGGGCCTGGTCTGGCCGCGCGAGATCGCCCCGGCCGACGTGCACGTCGTCGCCACCGGCAAGGACGCCGCGGTGTTCGAGGCCGCGCAGGCACTGTCCGACGAGCTGGTCGCCGCCGGGCTGACCGTGCTCTACGACGACCGGCCGAAGGTGTCGCCGGGGGTGAAGTTCAAGGACGCCGAGCTGCTCGGGATGCCGACCATCGTGACCGTCGGCCGCGGTCTCGCCGACGGCGTCGTCGAGCTGCGCGACCGGGCGACGGGGGAGCGGTCGGAGGTGCCGGTGGCCGACGCCGCCGCGGCGGTGCTCGCTCAGGTCCGGTCGGAGACCAGCTCGACCTCGTAGCCGTCGGCGTCCTCGAGGTAGGCCGCCCGGTGCTGCGGGCCGCCGGCGAACGGGTGGCGGTCGGCGAACAGCAGCCGCCACCCGTGCGCCGGCGCCGCGGCCACCAGGGCGTCGAGGTCGTCGGCGGTGCCGGCCCGGAACGCGAGGTGGTTGAGGCCGGGCCGGCGGCGCTCGTGGGTGTCCGCGGCGAGGTCCGGCGACCGCTCGACGACGACGTAGACGTCGCCGAGCCGCCAGGACCGGCCGTGCTCCCACGACTGGTACGGCGCCGCGCCCAGCGCGGTGAGCAGCCAGCCCCACGAGCGCTCCGCGCGGGCCAGGTCGGGCACCCACAGCTCGACGTGGTGCAGCAGACCCCGGCTGGTCATGGCACGCCTCCCGGCATCTGGCATCATGGTCGGTCGAACACGGCGGTGTGCGGCCCTCTCACCGACGCCGGCCGTGTCCCTGGCTCCGCCCCGGCGTAACCCCACGCGTCCGTCCGGCGAGCACCGACGAACAGCGTTCGAGGAGATTCCGAGCCACCGTGGCCACCAAGATCAAGCTCATGCGTCTGGGCAAGATGCGTGCTCCGTACTACCGCATCGTCGTCGCCGACTCGCGCACCAAGCGCGAGGGCCGCGTCATCGAGACGATCGGCAAGTACCACCCGAAGGAGGAGCCCTCCTTCATCGAGGTCGACAGCGAGCGCGCGCAGTACTGGCTGGGTGTCGGCGCGCAGCCGACCGAGCCGGTCGCGGCCATCTTCCGCGTGACCGGTGACTGGCAGAAGTTCAAGGGCGAGCCGGCCCCGCCGCCCATGAAGGTCGCCGCCCCCAAGCCCGACCGCAAGGCCCTCTACGAGGAGGCCGTCCGCAGCGCCGGCGAGGAGCCGGCCGCCGGTGCGACCACCCCGAAGAAGAAGGCCGCTCCCAAGGCCGACGACGCCGCCGCCACGGTGGCCGAGGCCGCCGCTGCCGGTGGCGAGGGCCCGGCCGCCGGCGCCACCACGACGCCCGCCGAGTAAGACGTGCTCGAAGAGGCGCTCGAGCACCTGGTCAAGGGCATCGTCGACCACCCGCGCGACGTCACCGTCGACCTGGTCGGCGGCCGTCGCGGCAAGACCCTCGAGGTCCGGGTCCACCCCGACGACCTCGGCAAGGTGATCGGCCGCGGCGGGCGCACCGCCAAGGCGCTGCGCACGGTCATGACCGGCGTCGGCGGTCGCGGCCTGCGGGTCGACGTCGTCGACACCGACGGGCGCTGAGCCGCGCGGCTTGGACGCGCAGAACTCCTCCACCGACACCGTGGTGGTCGGCCGCATCGGCCGGCCCCACGGTGTCCGTGGTGAGGCCACCGTCGAGGTCCGCACCGACGACCCCGGTGAGCGCTTCCGCCCCGGTGCCGTCCTGCGCACCGTCCCCGCCGAGCGCGGTCCGCTGACCGTCGCCGGCGCCCGCTGGCACCGCGAGGTGCTGCTGCTCGCGTTCGAGGGCTACGACAGCCGCGAGGCCGTCGAGACCCTCCGCGACACCCTGCTCGAGGTCCCCGTCGCCGACCTGCCGGCGCTGGAGGACCCCGACGCCTTCTACGACCACCAGCTGGTCGGCCTCGCCGCCCGGCTGACCGACGGCACCCCGCTGGGCGAGGTCACCGCGGTCCGCCACGAGGGCGCGGACCTGCTGGTCGTCGCGCGCCCCGACGGCGGCGAGCTGCTGGTGCCGTTCGTCACGGCGATCGTGCCGACCGTCGACGTGCCCGGCGGGTTCGTCGTCGTCGACCCGCCCGAGGGGCTGCTCGACCTGTGAGCGCCCCCTTCCGGATCGACGTCGTCACGATCTTCCCCGAGTACCTGGCGCCGCTGCGCCAGTCGCTGCTCGGGAAGGCCGCCGAGCGCGGCCTGGTCTCCGTCGGCGTGCACGACCTGCGGCAGTGGACCGACGACGTCCACCGCACCGTCGACGACGCCCCCTACGGCGGCGGCCCCGGCATGGTCATGCGCCCCGAGCCGTGGGCGCGCGCCCTGGAGGCCGTCCGCCCGCCCGGCACCCGGCTGGTCGTGCCCACGCCCGCCGGGCGCCCCTTCACCCAGGCCGTCGCCGCCGAGTGGTCCGCCGAGCCCGGGCTGGTGTTCGCCTGCGGCCGCTACGAGGGCATCGACCAGCGGGTGGCCGAGTGGGCCGCCGCGGCCGGGCCGGTGTCGGAGGTCTCGATCGGCGACTACGTGCTCGCCGGCGGCGAGTCCGCGGTGCTGGTGATGGTCGAGGCGGTCACCCGGCTGATCCCCGGCGTCGTCGGCAACCGCGAGTCGGTCGAGTTCGACTCGCACGCCGACGGGCTGCTCGAGGGCCCCTCCTACACCCGCCCGGCGTCCTGGCGCGGGCTGGACGTCCCGCCGGTGCTGCTGTCCGGCGACCACGCCGCCATCGCCCGCTGGCGCCGCGCGGAGTCGCTGCGGCGGACCGCGACCCGGCGTCCCGACCTGCTGGCCGCGCTGCCCGAGGACGCGCTGTCGCCCGCCGACCGGGCGGTCCTCGACGGTGCCTGAGCGCGCGGAGGTCGCTCGGGCGGTGGTCCGCCCCACGGCGCGGGTCGTCGTGCTCGACCCCGACGGCCGGGTGCTGCTGCTCGGCGCCCGGCTGACCGACCCCGCCGTCCCGCCCGGCGACGTGCTGTTCTGGTACACGCCCGGCGGGGGAGTGGAGGACGGCGAGAGCGTCCGCGAGGCCGCCGCCCGCGAGCTGGCCGAGGAGATCGGCCTGGTCGTGGACCCCGCGGCCCTGGAGGGCCCGGTGTGGTTCCGGCGGCACGTGGGGCCGTTCGCCGGCGTGCAGATCGACTCGCGGGAGACCTTCTTCGTCCTGCGCGACGTCGTCCACGAGGTGGACGCCACCGGCCGCACCGAGCTGGAGCTGCTGGGGGAGGAGCCGCACCGCTGGTGGACCGCCGCCGAGATCGCCGCGGCGGACGTCGAGTTCGCGCCCCGCGAGCTCGCCGGCGTGCTGCCCGAGCTGCTGGCCGGGCCGTGGCGCCGGCCACCTCGCGTGGTCGACTGACCGGCCCCGGGACCAGCCCCGCCCGGCCCGCGCTCGGCAGGGTGGCGCCCGTGTGGCACAGTAGAGAGTCGCTGCAGACCGGAGGCGCCGCCGACGGGCACTCCTCCCGGAGTCGCAGCCACCTGGTCCGGAGCGTGGGGCACCCCGATGCCCGGGCCGACGACGAGCCAACGCTGAGACCGAGGAATGCTGCGATGAACACCCTGGACGTACTCGACGCCGACTCGCTGCGCGACGACATCCCCGAGTTCCGCCCCGGGGACACCGTCAAGGTGCACGTCCGCGTCGTCGAGGGCAACCGCTCGCGCATCCAGGTCTTCCAGGGCGTCGTGATCCGCCGCCAGGGCGGCGGGATCCGCGAGACCTTCACCGTCCGCAAGGTCAGCTTCGGCGTGGGCGTGGAGCGCACCTTCCCGGTGCACACCCCGGTCGTCGAGAAGATCGAGGTGCTGACCCGCGGTGACGTCCGCCGGGCCAAGCTCTACTACCTGCGCGAGCTGCGCGGCAAGGCCGCCAAGATCAAGGAGCGTCGCGAGACCGTCGCGCGCTGACCGTCCCCGGCTCCGGCCCGACGACTCCGGGCCGGTCCGACCCGGCCTGACCACGGCGGGTCCTCCGCGGCCGTACGCTGGCTCCTGATGAGCAGCGATCGGTCCGGAGGGCCCGCCGACGTCGTCCCGGGGGACGACCCCACGCCCGAGCGGCCGGACGCCGGCGGCCGCCGCCGCACCTGGCGGCGGCGGGACGAGCCGGAGAAGAAGAGCTCGCTGCTGCGCGAGCTGCCCGTGCTGCTGCTCGTGGCCTTCGTGCTCGCGCTGCTGGTGAAGACCTTCCTCGCGCAGGCCTTCTTCATCCCCTCCGGGTCGATGGAGCAGACGCTGCACGGCTGCACCGGCTGCACCGGGGACCGCGTCCTGGTCAACAAGGTCCCGTACTGGTTCGGCGACCCCGAGCCCGGCGACATCGTCGTCTTCGAGGGGCCGGACACCTGGACGCCCGAGGTCGAGGTCTCCGAGCCCACCAACTGGTTCACCGGCGGGCTGCTGTGGCTGGGCCGGGCCGTCGGCGTGGCGCCGCCGAGCGAGGACGACTACGTCAAGCGGGTCATCGCCGTGGGCGGCCAGACCGTGCAGTGCTGCGACGCCGAGGGCCGGGTGACCGTCGACGGCGAGCCGCTCGACGAGCCCTACGTCTACGAGGACACCCCGCTGGAGTCCCGCGCCTTCGGCCCCGTCACCGTGCCGGAGGGCCGGCTGTGGGTCATGGGCGACCACCGGTCGGCCTCGGCCGACTCCCGTTCCCACGTCGGCGACCGCTACGGCGGCACCGTCGCCGTCGACGACGTGATCGGCAAGGCCGCGCTCATCGTCTGGCCGGTGTCCCGGTTCGGCACGCTGGACTCCCCGGACATCCAGGGCACGGAGGCGGCCGCCGCCGCGGGCACCGTCGGCCAGGTGCTCCCGCTCGGCGCGGGCCTCGTCGGCGCGCTGCCGGTCGCGGCGTGGAACCGCCGGCGCCGGCTGCGCCGGCCGCCCCCGGGCTGACCTCCGCCCGCCTCCCGACGGCGCCGTCCCTCCCCGAGGGGCGGCGCCGTCGTCTTTCGTGCGCCATTCCCGGGATCGGCGTCCCCAAGTCGACAAATGGGAGACGGTCACCTTTCCGGTTTCTCCTGTGACGAGCGCTACCAATACGGGCTGCGAAGAAAATCCCCGGGAAGTGTTCAAGGACAGCGCCATTCATCCCGATGGAGTGGTCGAGAGCAACCTGGTCCACCGAAATGGAGAAAGTCGTGTCCGCACCCCTGGCGAGCGCTACCCGAGGCGTCACCCGCGTGCTCCTCCTCGCCGACGCCCCCGTCCTGCGGCGCGGCCTGGTCAGCATGATCAACGAGACCGCCGGCATGCAGTCGGTGGGCACCCCCGGCGAGCTGCGCCGCGCCCTCACCCTCGTCGAGACCGCCCGGCCCGACGCCGTGGTCGTCGAGATGGGCGCCGGCCGCGCCGCCACCCTGAACGTCGTCCGCGACCTGCGCCGCCGCTTCCCGCGGGTCGCCGTCGTCGCCCTCGCCACCTCCGAGGACCCGGCCGTGGTCAACGAGGCGGTCGCCGCCGGTGTCCGCGGCTACCTGATGCTCAACACCTCGCCCACCCTGCTCGGCTGGGCGATCCTGGCCGCCCGCGCCGGCCGGACCGTCGTCGACCCGCAGATCCGCCGCGTCGAGCCGGCCGCCGCCCCCGTCGGCAAGCCGCTGACCCCCGAGGTGCCGCTCACCCGGCGCGAGCAGGACGTCCTCGACGAGCTGCTGCAGGGCCAGTCCAACCGGCAGATCGGCCGCAACCTGTTCATCAGCGAGGACACCGTCAAGTCGCACGTGAAGGCGATCCTGCGCAAGCTCGGCGCCCGCGACCGCGCGCACGCCGTCTCGCTGGTCCTGTCCTCCCGCTCCTCCGGCACCTGCACCTGCGGCGCCCACGCGCTGACCGTCCCCGCCCCGGCCCCGGCCGAGGTCTGATCCCGGCGCCCGGACCCGGCAGCACCGCGCCGGGTCCGGTGCCCCCCGGCCGGCCGTCCGCCTCCTCGGCGGCCGGGCGGGGACGACGGGCCGGCCCCCTCTGACCCCGGGGGCCGGCCCGCCGCCGTCTGCGCACCGGCCCGCCCCGCCGTCCCGGGGACGGGACGTGTCCCCGGGGCGTCGTAGTGTCGGACGGCGATGGCAGGCCGTCTTCCCCCCGCTCACCGGGCCGCCGTGACGCCGGCCGCCCGCCCCCGCCGTCCCGACCCCGTCGGCGACCCGGGCCGCGACGACTCGCTCTGGGACATGGAGCGCTCGCTGCGCCGGCGCGGGTTCTCCGCCGTCGCCGGCGCCGACGAGGCCGGCCGCGGCGCGTGCGCCGGGCCGCTGGTCGCCGCCGCGTGCGTGCTGCCCGCCGGGCGCCGCGGGCGGGTCCCCGGGCTGGCCGACTCCAAGCTCCTGACCGCCGCGGCGCGCGAGCGGGTCTACGCCGAGGTCGTCGACCGCGCGCTGTCCTGGTCGGTCGTGGTCATCCCGGTCGCCGACCTCGACGCGCGCGGCATGCACGTCACCAACCTCGAGGCGCTGCGCCGCGCGGTCAGCGCGCTGGACCCGCCGGCGGACTACGTGCTCACCGACGGCTTCTCCGTGCCCGGCCTCGGGGTGCCGGCCCTGGCCGTGTGGAAGGGCGACCGGGTCGCCGCCTGCGTGGCCGCGGCGTCGGTGCTGGCCAAGGTCACCCGGGACCGGATCATGCTCGACGTGCACGAGCGCTTCCCCGAGTACGACTTCGCGGTGCACAAGGGCTACGCCACCGAGGCGCACACCGCCGCGCTGGAGCGTCACGGGCCCTGTCCCGAGCACCGGTCGCGCTTCGTCAACGTCGTCCGCGCCCGCGACGCGCGCGCCGTCCGGGAACTCCAGCTCACCGCTGCCGGCGGCATGGTCGATGATGGGGGCATGCGCACGATCTCCGGAGAGCCGCGATGAGCACCGAGGACCTGGAGAAGTACGAGACCGAGATGGAGCTGCAGCTCTATCGCGAGTACCGGGACATCGTCCGGCAGTTCACCTACGTGGTGGAGACCGAGCGGCGCTTCTACCTGGCCAACGCCGTCGACCTGCAGGTCCGCGAGGCCGGCGGTGAGGTGTTCTTCGAGCTCAAGCTGTCCGACGCCTGGGTCTGGGACATGTACCGGCCGGCGCGGTTCGTCCGCAACGTCCGGGTCCTGACGTTCAAGGACGTCAACGTCGAGGAGCTGGACAAGCCCGACCTCGAGCTGCCCGAGGGCCCGCGCCTGTCCTGATCCGCAGTCCGGGCCGGGGACGCCGCAGCTCCGGGGCGCTCCCGGTTCAGGTCGGTGAGGGGACGGCCGCCTTCTCGCGCAGCACCTCCGCGACGGTGCTCATGTTCTCGACGCCCATCCGCCTGGTCAGCTCGGTGGTGTCCCAGGGCGTCTCCAGGCAGGCCATGAAGCGGTCGAGCGCCATGACGGTGGCCGCGGCGGGTGCCACGGGCGCCAGCGCCCGCTGGGCGACGGCGTAGACCGCGGCGGGCGTGCTCAGCACCCGGACGCGCCGGTCCAGCACCTCCTCGAAGTGCCGGGCGACGTCGGCCCACGTGAGCACCTCGGGGCCGCCGACGTCCACGGTGCCGTCGACGTCGTGGGCGTCCGCCGCTGCCACCATCAGCCGCGCGACGTCGTGCACGGAGATGAACGCGTGTCGCGCCGACACCGGTCCGGGCACGAGCATGAGGCCGTGGTCGTCGATGCTGCGGCCGGTCAGGCGGCGGAACCGCTGCAGGAACGGGAAGGGCCGTGACGTGACCGGACGCAGCTCGGCCCGGACCGGGAGAGAGCTGCCGACGAGCGCCAGCCACACCTCGGTGAACGGCGGCAGCCGCAGCGATGCCCACGACAGCGTGGACGCTGCGAGCCGCTCCTCCGTCCGGCGCTTGGCCCGGACCGGTGGCACGGCCTCGTCGACCGGTCCGGCCGGCACGCTGGCGTACACGAACCGGCGCACCCCGGCCCGCTCGGCCCGGGCCACCAGCTCGGCGTAGCCGCGGACCTCTGCGGCGTGCGTGTCGCCGCGCTGCGTGGGCGCGATCACGCTGGCGGTCGCGACGACGCACCGGACTCCGGTCAGCGCCGCGTCGAGCGTCTCCGGCTCCCGCAGGTCCGCCGCCACGATCTCCGCGCCGGTCGCTGCGATGTCGGGCGCGGTCTCCGGCCGGCGCACCACCGCCCGCACCGGACGGCCCTGTGCCGCCAGCAGCCGGACGACCCGGCAGCCCAACTGGCCGGTCGCCCCCACGACGAGGATCACGGTGGTCCCTCCTCTGCCGAGCCCGGACGGGGACGCGGCGACGCTAGGAGCCTGGGGGCGGGGGCCGACAGGGCACGAGGGCCTCTCCACAGGCCCCCACCCCGTCCACAGAACGCCCGGGAGGTCCCGGACGGCGAGCGTGTGGGGGCACGGTCGGCGGGTGCCCACGAGAACCGAACTCGGCAGCCGCGGGGAGACGATCGCCGCGGCCTATCTCACCGACGCCGGGCTGGCCGTCCTCGACCGCAACTGGCGGTGCCGCGACGGCGAGCTCGACATCGTCGCCCGCGAGGGGACGGCGATCGTCTTCTGCGAGGTCAAGACCCGCCGCGCCACCGGCTTCGGCCACCCCGTCGAGGCGGTGACCGCGGCCAAGCAGCGGCGGCTGCGCACGCTGGCCCAGCGGTGGCTGGCCGCCCACGACGAGCACGCGCCCGACCTGCGCTTCGACGTGGTCGGCGTGCTGGTGCGGCCGGCCGCGCCGGCGCTGGTCACCCACCTGCGCGGGGCGTTCTCGTGACGCTCGCCCGCACCTGGTCGGTCGGGCTGGCCGGGGTGTCCGGCGCGATGGTCGAGGTCGAGGTGGACATGTCCGCCGGCGTCCCCGGCGTGGTCCTGGTCGGCCTGCCCGACGCCGTGGTGCGCCAGTCGGTCGACCGGGTCCGCGCGGCCGTGGTCAACACCGGGGCGGCCTGGCCGATGCGGCGGATCACCATCGGGCTGTCGCCGGCGTCGATGCCCAAGCAGGGGAGCGGCTTCGACCTCGCGCTGGCCGCCGCCGTGCTCGCCGCGGCCGGCACGCTCCCGGCCGACGCCGCCGACGGGCTGGTGCTGCTCGGTGAGCTCGGGCTCGACGGCTCGGTGCGCGCGGTCCGCGGCGTCCTGCCCGCCGTGCTGGCCGCCGCCCGGGCCGGGCACTGCACCGTCGTCGTCCCGGCCGGCAACGCCGAGGAGGCCGCGCTGGTCGACGGCGTCGACGTCCTCGCCCCGCACACCCTCGGCGACCTGGTGGCCCACCTGTCCGGCCGCGCCCGGCTGACGCCGCACGCCCGCGGCCCGCTGCCCCCGCCGGCACCGGCCCCGGACCTCGGCGACGTCGTCGGCCAGGCCGCGGGCCGGCGCGCGGTGGAGGTGGCCGCGGCCGGCGGGCACCACCTGCTCCTCACCGGCCCGCCGGGGGCGGGCAAGACGATGCTCGCCGAGCGGCTGCCCGGCCTGCTGCCCGTCCTCGACGAGCGGGCCGCGCTCGAGGTCACCGCTATCCACTCGGTCGCCGGCACGCTGCCGCCGGATGCCCCGCTGCTCAGCCGGCCGCCGTTCGAGGCGCCGCACCACTCGGCCACCATGGCCGCCCTCGTCGGCGGCGGCTCGGGCGCCATCCGCCCCGGCGCCCTGTGCCGCGCCCACCGCGGCGTGCTGTTCCTCGACGAGGCGCCGGAGTTCGCCCGGGCGACGCTGGACACGCTGCGCCAGCCCCTCGAGCGGGGCCAGGTCACGATCAGCCGGGCCGCCGGGTCGGCGACCTTCCCGTGCCGCGCCCAGCTGGTGCTCGCCGCCAACCCGTGCCCGTGCGCCAGCGCGGCCGGCGACTCCGTGTGCACCTGCAGCCCGCTGGAGCGCCGCCGCTACCAGTCCCGGCTGTCCGGCCCGCTGCTGGACCGCATCGACCTGCGGATCGAGCTGCCGCCGGTCACCCGCGCCGCCTGGCTGGACACCGGCGCGGCCCCGGAGCCGACCGCCGCCGTGGCGGCCCGCGTCGCGGCCGCCCGCGGAGCCGCCGCCGCCCGGCTGCGCGGCACCGGCCTGCTGCTCAACAGCCAGGTGCCCGGGCGGCTGCTGCGCGAGCGCTGGGCGGTGCCGCGGCCGGCGCTGGCGCTGGCCGAGCGGGCGCTGGACCGTGGCCTGCTGTCGGTCCGCGGGCTGGACCGCGTGCTGCGGGTGTCCTGGACGCTGGCCGACCTCGCCGGGCGCGCGGTCCCCGACGGCGGGGACGTCGCCGAGGCGCTGGGCATGCGGCTGCAGCGGGTGGCGGCATGAGCGCGCCCACCCTCGACGAGGACCTCGAGGACGCGCTCGCCGGCCCGGCCGCGGTCGACGGTGTCGCGGTCCCCGGCACCCGGCGCGCCCGCGCCTGGCTGACCCGGGCCGCGGAGCCGGGCTCGGTGGCCCTGTGGCGGTGGGTCGACGACGTCGGCCCGGCCGCCGCGGTGCGCGCCCTGCGAGCCGGGGCGGCGCCCGAGCGGGCCCGCGCCCTGGTCGGTGTCCGCGCCGAGCAGGACGCCACCCTCGCCGACCTCCGCCGGGCGGAGCGGTGCGGGGCCCGGCTGGTGGTTCCCGAGGACGACGAGTGGCCCGCGCTGCCGCTGCACGCGTTGACCGTCGCCGCCCACACCGACGGCGACGGCGAGGGCCGGCGCGACCGGACCACCGCGCTCGTCCCGCCGGTCGCCCTGTGGGTGCGCGGCGACCCGCCGCTCGGGCCGGCCGTCGACCGCTCCGTGGCCGTGGTCGGCGCGCGGGCGTCCACGGCCTACGGCGAGCACGTGGCCGCCGACCTCGGCGCGCAGCTGGGGGAGCGCGGCTGGACGGTCGTCTCCGGCGGCGCGTACGGCATCGACGTCGCCGCCCACCGCGGCGCGCTGGCCGCGGGTGCCCCCACCGTGGTCGTGCTCGCCTGCGGGGTCGACCGGGCCTACCCGGCCGCCCACTCCGCGGTGTTCGAGCGCATCGTCAGCGGCGGCGGCCTGCTGGTCAGCGAGTGGCCGCCGGGCGCGGCTCCGCACCGGCACCGCTTCCTCGTCCGCAACCGGATCATCGCCGGGCTCACCCGCGGCACCGTGGTGGTCGAGGCCGCGGCCCGCTCCGGCGCGCAGGCGACCGCCCGGCGCGCCCGCGCCCTGGGCAAGGAGGTGCTGGTGGTGCCCGGTCCGGTGACGAGCGCGATGTCGGTCGGCTGTCACGAGCTGCTGCGGGAGCAGGAGTCCGGCGCCCGGCTGGTCAGCAACGCCGCGCAGGTCATCGAGGCCGTCGGCAGCCTCGGGGACGACCTCGCCGCGCCGGCGCACCGGCCCGTGTCGCCGCGCGACGGCCTGTCCGACCTGGCCCGCCGGGTGCTCGACGCCTGCCCGGTGCGGACCGGCGTGAGCGCCGAGCGGCTGGCCGCGGTCGCCGGCTGCGACCCGCTGGAGGCGATGCGCGTGCTGCCCGGCCTGGAGATCGCCGAGCTCGTGCAGTGGACCGGCACCGGCTGGCGGCTGGCACCACCGCCGCGGGAGGGACGCGGCCGCTGATCCGGCCGCTGACCCAGCCTGGGGCCCGCCGGGGCCCGACCGGCGGGCCCCGCGTCGCGTGCGACATCCGTCGCGCACGACCGGACGGCGCGGCGGCTTGACCCACGGACGGTGCCGTCGGACGGTCGGAGCGTGACCGCCCGGACCGCCGACGCCCGCGCCGCGCTGCCGCCGGCGCTCGCGGCCGCGCTTGAGGGCTACGAGGACGCCCTGCGGGACGAGCGGGACCTGTCCGCGCACACCGTCCGCGGCTACGTCACCGACGCCGTCTGGCTGCTCGACCACCTCGCCCGCCGCGGCGGCACCCGGGTCGACGAGCTGGACCTCGCCGCGCTGCGCAGCTGGCTCGCCCAGGGCCGCACGCGCGGCGCCAGCCGGGCGACCACCGCCCGCCGCGCCGCCGCCGCCCGATCGTTCACCGCCTGGCTGCGCCGCTCGGGGCACACCCCCGAGGACGTCGGCCTGCGGCTGGTCAGCCCCAAGGCGCACCGGACGCTGCCCGACGTGCTCGCCCCCGACCAGGCCCGCGCCGTCGTCGAGTCCACCGCCGGCGCCGAGGACCCCGTGGGCCTGCGCGACGCCGTCGTCCTCGAGCTGCTGTACGCCAGCGGCATCCGGGTCAGCGAACTGGTCGGCCTCGACGTCGACGACGTCGACCGGGGCCGCCGGCTGCTGCGGGTCCTCGGCAAGGGCCGCAAGGAGCGCAGCGTGCCCTACGGCGCACCCGCCGAGCGGGCGCTCGACGCCTGGCTGGCCCGGGGCCGCCCGGCGCTGGCCACCCCCGACTCCGGTCCGGCGCTGCTGCTGGGCCTGCGTGGGCGGCGGCTGGACCCGCGCGAGGCCCGCCGGACCGTGCACGCCGCGGTGGCCCGCGCACCCGGCGCCCCAGACGTCGGCCCGCACGGGCTGCGGCACTCCGCGGCCACCCACGTCCTGGAGGGCGGCGCCGACCTGCGCTCCGTCCAGGAGCTGCTCGGCCACGCTAGCCTCGCGACGACGCAGATCTACACGCACGTGACCGTCGAGCGGCTGCGTGCGGTGCACGCCCAGGCGCACCCGCGGGCCTGAGCCGACCGCCCACCCGAACGACCGTCCCGGGGTCCGGCAGGACCCCAGCCACCACGAAGCGGGAGACCCGACGTGCCCGAGGCCACCATCCACCGGATCGGCGGCGAGTCCGAGGAGGACGCCGACGCCGCGCTGGCCGAGCTGTGGGCGCAGTACGTCGCCGACCGCGCCCCCGAGCTGCGCGACCGGCTGATCCTGCACTACGCGCCGCTGGTCAAGTACGTCGCCGGCCGGGTCGGCAGCGGCCTGCCGGCGCACGTGGAGCAGGCCGACCTGGTCTCCTACGGCACCTTCGGGCTCATCGACGCGATCACCCGCTACCAGCCCTCGCGCGAGGTCAAGTTCGAGAGCTACGCGATGTCCCGCATCCGCGGCGCGATCATCGACGAGCTGCGCAGCACCGACTGGATCCCGCGGTCGGTGCGGATGCGCGCCCGGCAGTTCGAGCGGACGGTCGCCACGCTGGAGAGCCAGCTCCGGCGCAGCCCGACCGACGAGGAGATCGCCGCGGCGATGGAGATGGGCGTCGAGGACGTGCGCAAGTTCCTCGGCCAGCTCTCCCTGGTCAACGTGGTCGCCCTGGACGAGCTGCTCACCGACGACGACGGCGGCGCGCCGCGGCTGGTCGACACGCTGCAGGACGCCAACGCCCTCGACCCGCAGGCGATGGCCGAGCACGGCGAGGCCCGCCAGCTGCTCGCCCGCGCCGTCGAGCAGCTGCCCGAGCGGGAGAAGGTCGTCGTCAGCCTGTACTACTTCGAGGGCCTGACGCTGGCCGACATCGGCCGCGTCCTCGGCGTCACCGAGAGCCGCATCTGTCAGCTGCACACCAAGGCCGTGCTGCACCTGCGCACCAAGCTCGCCGACATCGCCTGAGCCGCCGGTGGTGCTCGAGCACGCGCTCCTCCCGGTCCGCCCCGGCCGGGAGGACGCGTTCGAGGAGGCCTTCGCGCGCGCCCGGCCGATCGTGGAGGCGTCCCCGGGGTTCCGCTCCCTGCGGCTGTCCCGGTGCCTGGAGCGGCCGGGGACCTACCTGCTGCTGGTCGAGTGGGACCGGCTGGAGGACCACACCGAGGGGTTCCGCGGCTCGGTCGCCTACCAGGAGTGGAAGGCGCTGCTGCACGCCTTCTACGACCCGTTCCCCGTGGTCGAGCACTTCACCGACGTGGCGGCCGGGGATCAGGCCGCCGCGACGCGGCGCCGCAGCGCGGCCTCGATCGGCCCGGACAGGAACAGCAGGAACATCGCCCAGTAGTGCACGCCCGGCAGCAGCGTGCCGGCCAGGAGGGCGACGAGGAACAGGCCGCTGGTGACCAGCGACGGCCACGGGGGTCCGACCGGCGCGGCGGCGTCGCGGCGCAGGGCGGGGCGCCGCCACAGCAGCAGGCTGATCGCCGTGAGGCAGAACGAGCTCAGCGTGATCGTGCCGATGTAGAGCGCGACCGCGGGCCGGTCGGTGCCGTAGCGGGCCGACACCTGGGTGGCGAACGGCAGCAGGACGATCGTGAGGATCCACAGCAGGTTGGCCGTGAGGAACGCGTGGTCGTAGGACCCGACGGTCTCGACCACCCGGTGGTGGACCAGCCAGAGCCGCGCGATCACGACGAAGCTGAGGAAGAACGCGCCGATCTGGGACGCCTCGCCGGTCAGCAACGTGCCGAGGCCGGTCCGCGGCTCCGCGCCGTCGAGCAGCTCGGTCAGCGGCAGCACCAGCAGGGTGATGGCGATGGCGACGACCGCGTCGAGGAACGTGACGAAACGGTCGAGGCCCCGTTCGGTCTGCACCCCGCGCAGGCTAGGGGCGGTGGCCGGTCCGGCAGCGGTGCCCGCACGTCACCCGACCGGCAGCAGGCGCACCCGCGGCGGGCGCAGCAGCGACAGCGGGTCCAGGTACCCCTCCCCGCGCCGCAGCCCCCAGTGCAGGCACGCCGCGGCCGGGCAGCCGGCGTGCCCGGCCGCCAGCGTCCCCAGCGGGGAGCCGCGGGCGACGCGCTGCCCGGCGGCGACGGCGGGGTCGACGGGCTCGTAGGTGGTCCGCAGCCCGTCGGCGTGGTCGACGCTGACCACCGGCCGGCCCGCCACCCGCCCGGCGAACACGACGACGCCGTCCCCGGCCGCCACCACGACGTCGCCGGGGGCGCCGGCCAGGTCCGCGCCGCGGTGCCCGGGACCGTAGGGCGAGGGCGGGGGAGCGAACGGCCGGGTGACGACCGGCGGCCCGCCGAGCGGTGCGGTCCAGGCGGCGACGGCGGGGACGGCGGGAGCGGCCGGCTCCGCGACGGCGGGCGCCGGCACGAGCAGGGCGGCGCAGGCCAGCAGGAGCACGGGCAGCGGGCGGGCGGGCACGCCGTCGAGGCTGGCCGCCGGCGGGCCGCGGCGGGGCCGGGGCGGCGCGCCTGTGGACGGTCCGGACGCGGGGGAGGAGCGGTCCGGCCCGGCGCGTATGCTGTCCGGTGCGACCCGTCTGCACGGGTCGACTCCGCGCGTCCTCCACCCGCCAGCACGGCGGGGCAGCCCCACCTCGGTCCCGGTCTCCCCGGGTCGGTGGCGCCGCGGGACGCCAGGGCGGGACACCACCCGGTGCCCGCGTCAACCGAGGAGCGCGGCCGCCGGGCGGCCGCGCGCGAGCACGAGAGGCTGCGCCCCCATGGCAGTCGTCAGCATGAAGCAGCTGCTCGACAGCGGCGTCCACTTCGGGCACCAGACCCGTCGCTGGAACCCGAAGATGAAGCGCTTCATCTTCACCGAGCGCAACGGCATCTACATCATCGACCTGCAGCAGACGCTCGGGTACATCGACTCGGCCTACGAGTTCGTCAAGCAGACCGTGTCGCACGGCGGCACGATCCTGTTCGTCGGCACCAAGCGCCAGGCGCAGGAGGTCGTCGCCGAGCAGGCGCAGCGCGTCGGCATGCCCTACGTCAACCAGCGCTGGCTGGGCGGCATGCTCACCAACTTCTCCACCGTCCACAAGCGGCTCCAGCGGCTCAAGGAGCTCGAGGACATGGAGCAGACCGGCGTGATGGCCGGCCTGTCCAAGAAGGAGCAGCTGGGTCTGACCCGCGAGAAGGCCAAGCTCGAGCGCAGCCTCGGCGGCATCCGCGACATGCAGAAGGTGCCCAGCGCCATCTGGATCGTGGACACCAAGAAGGAGCACATCGCCGTCGGCGAGGCCCGCAAGCTGGGCATCCCGGTCGTCGCGATCCTCGACACCAACTGCGACCCCGACGAGGTCGACTACAAGATCCCGGGCAACGACGACGCGATCCGCGCCATCAACGTCCTGACCCGCGTGATCGCCGACGCCGTCGCCGAGGGCCTCATGGCCCGCTCGGCCGCGCAGGCCAACGCCGGCCGCGAGGAAGGCGCCGAGCAGGCCATCGGTGGCGACGAGCCGCTGCCGGACTGGGAGCGCGAGCTGCTGACCGGTGGCGCCGAGGCCGCGACCGAGCAGCCCTCGGACACCTCCGCCACCGCCCCGGCCCCCGCCGCCGGCGAGGCCTGAGAACTCCCGCGCCGCCCTCGGGCGCCCTCGGGGCGCCCACCCCTCCACACCGACGAGGAAGTGACATGCCTGCCTTCACCGCCGCCGACGTCAAGCGGCTCCGCGACGCCACCGGCGCCGGCATGATGGACGCCAAGAAGGCCCTCACCGAGGCCGACGGCGAGTACGACAAGGCCATCGAGCTGCTGCGCATCAAGGGCGCCAAGGACGTCGGCAAGCGCCTCGAGCGCTCCACGACCAACGGCATCGTCGTCAGCAAGCACGGCGCGCTGCTCGAGCTCGACTGCGAGACCGACTTCGTCGCCAAGAACGCCGACTTCGTGGCGCTCGCCGAGCGGCTCATCGAGATCGTCCTCGAGCAGTCGCCGGCCGACCTCGACGCCCTGATGGCCACCGAGGTCGACGGCCAGACCGTCGCCAAGCTCATCGAGGCCGAGTCCGCCCGCATCGGCGAGAAGCTCGTCCTCTCCCGCTTCGCCACCTTCGAGGGCCCGACCGCGGTGTACCTGCACAAGCGGGCCACCGACCTGCCCCCGGCCATCGGCGTCGCCGTCCAGTACCAGGGTGGCGACGAGGAGGCCGCGCGCGCCCTGGCGATGCACATCGCCGCCGCCCGCCCGCGCTTCCTGTCCCGCGAGGAGGTCCCGGCGGAGGCCGTCGAGACCGAGCGCCGGGTCGCCGAGCAGACGGCCAAGGAGGAGGGCAAGCCCGAGCAGGCGATCGTCAAGATCGTCGAGGGCCGGGTGAACGCCTACTACAAGGACTTCGTCCTGCTCGAGCAGCCGTCGATCACCGAGCCCAAGCGCACGGTGAAGCAGGTCATCGACGAGGCCGGCCTGACCGTGCAGCGGTTCGCCCGCTTCGAGGTCGGCCAGGCCTGAGCCGCAGGCGACGGAGACACCGCGCCACCGGCCCCGTCCCATCCCTGGGACGGGGCCGGTGGCGCGTCCGGGTCCGGCTGGCGAGCGCCGGGCACTCTGTCAGGATCACGAAGAACGACGTCGAGCGAGGGAAGAGCTGTTGACCGAGACCGCCACGACGCAGACGACCGAGGCACCCCACCCGCCGTTGTCGGCCCCGAGTGCCTTCCAGCCGGCCGACGGCGCCGGCTACCAGCGGGTGCTGCTCAAGCTCTCGGGTGAGGCCTTCGGCGGCGGCAACGTCGGCGTCGACTCCAAGATCGTCCACGACATCGCCACCCAGCTGGCCGAGGTCGTCCACGGCGGCACGCAGGTCGCCGTCGTCGTCGGCGGGGGCAACTTCTTCCGCGGCGCCGAGCTGTCCCAGGCGGGCATGGACCGCCGGCACGCCGACTACATGGGCATGCTCGGCACGGTCATGAACTGCCTGGCGCTGCAGGCCTTCTGCGAGCAGGTGGGCCTGGAGACCCGGGTGCAGACGGCGATCACCATGGGCCAGGTCGCCGAGCCCTACATCCCGCGCAAGGCCGTCCGGCACCTCGAGAAGGGCCGGCTGGTCATCTTCGGCGCCGGCGCCGGCATGCCCTACTTCTCCACCGACACCGTCGCCGCCCAGCGCGCGCTGGAGATCGGCTGCCAGGTGCTGCTCATGGCCAAGAACGGCGTCGACGGCGTCTACGACGACGACCCGCGCACCAACCCGGCGGCGACCATGTACACCGACCTGGACTACGCCACGGTCCTCGCCGACCAGCTCAAGGTCGCCGACGCCACGGCCATCAGCCTGTGCATGGACAACCAGATGCCGATCGTCGTCTTCAACCTGCTGGAGAACGGCAACATCGCCCGCGCGGTGGCAGGTGAGAGGATCGGGACGCTGATCAGCTGAGCGCGCGCCGCACCGCGCACGCCGCACCGCAGGACGACGGCGGGGACGATCCCGCCGCAGGAGGAGAGACCGTGATCGACGACACCCTGCTCGACGCCGAGGAGCGGATGGACAAGGCCCTGTCGGTCGCGCGGGAGGACCTCGGCTCGGTGCGCACCGGCCGCGCGGCGCCCTCGATGTTCAACAAGGTCCTGGTCGACTACTACGGCGCCCCGACCCCGGTGCCGCAGATGTCGTCGATCACGGTGCCCGAGGCGCGCATGGCGGTCATCAAGCCCTACGACAACAGCCAGCTGTCGGCCATCGAGAAGGCCATCCGCGACAGCGACCTGGGCGTCAACCCGACCAACGACGGGCAGATCATCCGCGTGGTCTTCCCGCAGCTGACCGAGGAGCGCCGACGCGACCTGGTCAAGCAGGCCCGGTCCAAGGGCGAGGACGCCAAGGTCGCCATCCGCAACGTGCGCCGCCGCAGCAAGGAGGAGCTCGACCGGATCGCCAAGGACGGCGAGGCCGGCGAGGACGACGTGCGCCGCGCGGAGAAGGAGCTCGACGACCTCACCGCCCAGCACGTGGCGGCCATCGACGAGGCCGTGAAGAACAAGGAGTCCGAGCTGCTCGAGGTCTGAGTCGCTCGCCCCGATCCCTGCCATGACCTCCCGTCCCGACGCCGCCGGGGCCGGCCCGTCCGGGGACGCCGACACCGGGCCGATCCCCGTGGTCCGGCGTCCCTCGCCGCCGCCGCCCCCGCCGCCCGGCCCGCTCCGGCCGGCGGCCCCGCCGACCAGCCCGCTCGCGACGGCCCCCGGGTCCGCCGCGCCGGGCACCCAGGAGATGGCGGTGCCGGCCGCCGGCATCGCCGTCCCGCCGGTGCCCGAGGCGCCGGTGGCGCCCGGCCCCGACACGGCCGGCCCCGACACGGCCGGCCCCGACACGGCCGGCCCCGACACGGCCGGGCCCGACGCCGGCGCCGGGCCGGAGCCGCGCAAGGGCGGCCGGGCCGGGCGTGACCTGGTCGCCGCCATCGGCGTCGGCCTGGGCCTCGGCGCGGTCATCCTCGCCTCGCTGATGGTCTACCGGCCGGCGTTCCTGCTGGTCATCGTCGCGGCGATCCTCGTCGGCATCGTCGAGCTCGTCCGCGCGCTCCAGGCCGGTGGGGCCCGGCCGCCGCTCGCCCCGGTGCTGGTCGGCGCCGTCGCGATGCTGGCGCTGGCGTGGACCCGCGGTCCCGACGGCCTCGTCGTCGGCTTCCTGCTCACCGTCGTCGCGGTGCTGCTCTGGCGGCTCGGCGACGGCCCCGCGGACTACCGCCGCGACGCCGCGGCCGGGGTCCTGGTCACCCTCTACGTGCCACTGCTGGCCGGTTTCGCGGTCCTGCTGCTCGTCCCCGACGACGGCGTCGCGCGGGTGCTCGCCTTCATCGCCACCGTGGTCGGCAACGACGTCGGCGGCTACACCGCGGGCGTGCTGTTCGGCCGGCACCCGATGGCGCCGTCGGTGAGCCCGAAGAAGTCGTGGGAGGGCATGGCCGGGTCGGTCGTGGCCTGCGTCGCGGTCGCCACCCCGATCGTCGTGCTCGCCCTCGACGGCCCGTGGTGGGGCGGCGTGCTCGTCGGCGTCGCGCTCGCGGTGACCGCCACGCTGGGCGACCTCGGCGAGTCGCTGATCAAGCGGGACCTCGGCATCAAGGACATGGGCAACCTGCTGCCGGGCCACGGCGGGATCATGGACCGGCTCGACAGCCTGCTGCCCTCGGCGGCGGTGGCCTACCTGCTGCTGTCCTGGGTCGCGCCGCCCGGCTGAGGCGGCCAGGGGGCGCTGAGCTCCCACGTCGACCCGGCCACGGCGAAGCCGCGGCGGGCGTACCACCGGCGCGGCCAGTCGCCGGCGTCGGCCTCGAGGACGACGAGGTCGCAGCCGGCGTCCGCGGCCAGCTCCAGCAGCCGGGCGAGGACGGCGTCGGCGTGGCCGCGCCCGCGGGCGGCGGGGTCGGTCATCACCGACTCGACCGCCGCGGTCGCGCCGTCGACCCGCAGCTGCCCGGCGGCCACGACCCGGCCGCCCTCCCGCACCACCATGTCGTCGACCGCGACGACCCGGTCGTTGCGGCACTCCCGGCCCACCAGCTGGGCGACCACCTCGTCGAGGTCCGGGATCCCGGCCAGGTCGCGCCGCCACCCCGCCTCCCACAGCGGGTGCACCTCCTCCTGGGCGACCACCTCGGCCCGCTCGGCCCCGGGCAGGCCCGGGGTCACGGGGCGGCCCATGACCACCAGCTCCCCGGCCTCCCAGCCGGCCGCGGACAGCTCGGCGGCGACCGCGCCGGCGCCGGGCCAGCGCAGCACCGCCGCTCGGGCCGGCCAGCCCGCGTCCGCGGCGACCTCACCGGCGGTCCGCGCCACCGTGGCGGCGTCGACGCCGTCGTCGAGCACCAGCCGGTTGTCGTCGCGGGAGTGTGCGAAGCGCGGGTCGAGGACGGCCACCCCGCCGGGGACGTCGCGCACCTCGGCGGCCCGCCGGGTGCGCAGCGACAGCCCGTGCGCCAGCGCCCGGCCCAGCGCGTCGTCCGGCGCGGGCAGGACCGGCGGCACGGGCGGGCGGTACGGCACGACCGCAACCACCGCCGCGGTCGGCAGCGGGCCGTACAGGTGCGGGAAGCGCATGCCCGCGGGGTCGGTGCCCACGCCCGGCTCCTCGACCACCGGGCCGGTCAGGCGGGCCGGGTCGACGACGAGGAGCACCAGGTCGCGCCGGCCCGGGAACAGCCGCGCGGCCGGCAGGTGCACCTGCTCCGGGTGCGACAGGTGCACGAACGGCGCCCCGGCGGGCGGCACCGCGCCGGCCGACAGTGCGGCCCGCCAGTCGGCCGGCGCGCACAGGTGGACGAGGACGCTCATGCCCCCGGGGTCTCGTCCGGGTCGATCCCCCGCGCGGCCAGCGCCTTCTCGATCGCCTCGCAGACGGTGCGGACGACGGCCACCCGCGCCCACCGCTTGTCGTCGCCGGCGACCAGCGTCCACCGCCCCGCCGGGTGGTCGGTGCGCTCGAGCATCTCCTCGACGGCGGCTTCGTACGCCGGGCGCTTCTCCCGGTTGCGCCAGTCCTCGTCGGTCAGCTTCCAGGCCCGGTAGGGGTCGGCCGCGCGGGACTCGAAGCGGCGCAGCTGCTCCTCGGGGGAGACGTGCATCCAGAACTTCACCAGGACCATGCCCTCGGCGGCCAGCGTGGTCTCCAGGTCGACGATCTCGCCGTAGGCCCGCCGCCAGGCCTCCTCGCTGGCGAACCCCTCCACCCGCTCGACCAGCACCCGGCCGTACCAGGTGCGGTCGAGGACGGCCATGCCGCCCCAGCCGGGCAGCACGGGCCAGAACCGCCACAGGAAGTGGTGCCGCTTCTCGTTCGACGACGGGGCGGCGAACTGGGCCACCCGCACGTGCCGGGGGTCGAGCTGGTCGACCAGCCGTTTGATCGCGCCGCCCTTGCCCGAGGCGTCCCAGCCCTCGAACAGCACGCAGACCGGCGGTCCGAGCGGGGTGCCCAGCTGCCCGCCGAGGAACAGCCGCAGGTGCACGAGGCGCTGCTGCGCGGCGGTCAGCTGGTCCTTGGCCTCGCGCTTGCCCAGCCGGAGGGTGAGGTCCACGTCGTCGAGTCGGCCCACCCCGCAGAGACTGGCCCATGCGGCCCGCGCTGTCAGGTCGGCAGCTGCGCGTGCTGGCGGATCCAGGCGTGCATGGCGATCCCCGCCGCGACGCCGGCGTTCACCGAGCGGGTCGAGCCGAACTGGGCGATGGACAGCACGTCGTCGGCCACCGCCCGCGCCTCCTCCGACAGCCCGGTGCCCTCCTGGCCGAACAGCAGCACGCAGGCCCGGGGGAGGACGGCGGTCTCGATCGGCCGGGCGCCGGGCAGGTTGTCGACGGCGAGGATCGGTACGCCCCGCTCCCGGGACCAGGCGCCGAGCGCGGCGGCGTCGGGGTGGTGCCGCACGGTCAGGTACCGGTCGGTGACCATCGCGCCCCGGCGGTTCCACCGCTTCCGGCCGACGACGTGCACCTCCGCGGCGAGGAACGCGTTGGCGGTGCGGACGACCGTCCCGATGTTGAGGCCGTGCCGCCAGTTCTCGATGGCGACGTGGAAGCCGTGCCGGCGCGGGTCGAGGTCGGCGACGATCGCCTCGACGGTCCAGTAGCGGTACCGGTCGACGACGTTGCGCCGGTCGCCGTGGGCCAGCAGGTCGGGGTCGTAGCGGGGGTCCTCCGGCCACGGCCCCTCCCACGGGCCGACGCCGACCGAGACGAGCGGGACGGGTGCGCGCTCGGCCTCGGACACCCGGCCGACGCTAGCGGGCCGCGCCCCGCCGCCCGGCCGCGCCTCCGCCACCCGGTCGGGTCCGTCGGGCACGATGACCACTCCACGGGGTGAGCATTAGATGACCGTGAGTGACAGCGAGGTGGGATGACGGCGCGGCAGGACGGCGACCCGGGCGACCCCGAGGAGGCCGGCACCCCGGTCGAGCCGTGGGGGGAGTGGCTGCCCGGGTGGGTGAACGAGCCCGACCCCGAGGCGGCTGACGAGGACGTCCCGGCCGAGGAGGTCCTCGAGGACGCCCCGGTCGGCGAGGTCGTGGTCGACGAGGTCCCGGACGAGCTCCCGGGCGACGCCCCGGACAGCGGGACGGCGGAGGACGAGGCACCGGTCGACGAGGTCGCCGAGGCGGCGGTCCCGGTCGAGGAGACGCCGGTCGAGGAGACGCCGGTCGAGGAGGCGCCGGCCGAGGAGGCGCCGGACGGCGGGACCGCGGAGGACGAGGGCGTCCCCGGGGGCCCCGTGCTGCCGGACGGCGCCGCCGCCGGGGAGGCCCCGGAGGTGGCGCCCGCCGTCCTGGACGCGCTGCCGGACCCGGACGCGCTGCCGGTCCTGGACGCGCTGCCGGACCCGGACGTCCTGCCGGACCCGGACGTCCTGCCGGTCCCGGCGCTCGCCGGGGTCGTGACGCCGCGGGTCGTGGTCCGCCCGCGGGTGCGGCCCCGGCGCCGGGTCGGCGTCGCCGTGGCGGCGGGCGTGCTCGCCGCCTGCGGCATCACCGGTGCGGTCCTGCTGGCGGGTGCCTCGTCCGGCTCGGTCCCGACGGCGGCCGTGCAGTCCACGTCCCCGGCGGCCGCCGCGCCGACCCGGGCGGTCCCGGTGCCGCGGCCGTCCACCGTCGCCGGTGTCGTCCCCCTCGCGCCGACGAGCAGCGTGCCCGTGCCCTCCCCGTCCGCGGCGGTGACCGGCCCCGACCCGGCCCCGGTGCGGACCGGCGCGACGCCGTCCCCGGCGACGACCGCCGACGCGCCGCTGCCGACGGTGGTCGTCCCGGAGCCGTCCGCGACGCCGGAGACCGTCGCGGTGCTGCCGTCCGTCGAGCCGCCGGTGCCCGTTCCGGACCCGGCCCCGACGACCGGGACGGTGCCCCCGTCGACCGGGACCGTCGAGCCCCCGGAACCCACGGCCCCGCCGACGACGCCGACGCCGTCCGAGACACCGGCGCCGCCCTCGACCCCGACCGAGGACCCCCTCCCGGACGCGGCGGACGGCGAGGTGACCCCCACCCCGACGCCCGCGCCGCCCTCCGGGACACCGGTGCCCACGGCCGCGCCGACGGGCGCAGAGGCGTCCTGAGCGAGCGACCTCACCTGCACGGCGGCCCACGCCCGGCGCGGGGGTGGGACGATGGAGCGGTCATGACTGCCCTGCCGCTCGTCCTCGACGCCCCCCGCCGGGGCAAGCCGCCGCGCCACCTCGCCGACCTGACCCGCGTGGAGGCGCGCGCCGCCGTCGCCGAGCTCGGGCAGCCGGCGTTCCGCGCCGACCAGCTCGCCCGGCACTTCTTCCGTGGCACCACCGACCCGGCGCAGATGACCGACGTGCCCGCCACGGTGCGCGAGACGCTGTCCGAGGCGCTGCTGCCGGGCCTGCTCACGCCGGTGCGCCACCAGTCGGCCGACGGCGGGCGCACCCGCAAGACCCTGTGGCGCCTGCACGACGGCGCGCTGGTCGAGAGCGTGCTCATGCGCTATCCCGACCGGGCCACCGTCTGCATCTCCAGCCAGGCCGGCTGCGGCATGGCCTGCCCCTTCTGCGCCACCGGCCAGAACGGGCTGACCCGCAACCTCTCGGCCGCCGAGATCATCGGCCAGGCGGTCGCCGCCGCCGCGGCCATGGCGTCGGGGGAGATCCCCGGCGGACCGGGCCGGCTGTCCAACGTCGTCTTCATGGGCATGGGCGAGCCGCTGGCCAACTACGCCCGCGTCCGCCGCACGCTGGACGCGCTGCTCACCTCCGCGCCGTGGGGCCTGGGCCTGTCGCAGCGGTCGGTCACCGTCTCCACCGTGGGCCTGGTGCCGGCGATCCGGCGGCTGACCGAGGAGGGCCTGGGCGTCACCCTCGCGGTGAGCCTGCACGCCCCCGACGACGAGCTCCGCGACACCCTCGTGCCGATCAACACCCGGTACAAGGTGGCCGACGTCGTCGACGCGGCCGACGCCTACGCCGCGCGCACCGGACGCCGCTACTCCGTGGAGTACGCGCTCATCCGCGACGTCAACGACCAGCCCGAGCGCGCCGACCTGCTCGGCCGGCTGCTGGCCAAGCGGCTCGCGCACGTCAACCTCATCCCGCTCAACCCGACGCCGGGCAGCCCCTGGGACGCCAGCCCGCTGCCCGCCCAGCGGGAGTTCGTGGCCCGGCTGCGCGCGCACGGGGTGCCGACGACGGTCCGCGACACCCGCGGCCAGGACATCGACGGCGCCTGTGGCCAGCTCGCCGCGGCCGACCGCGCTGCTGACGACGGGGTGGGCGTGCCGACCGTGGCCACGCCGGTCCCCGCGCTGGAGCCCCCGGTCGAGCTCGGGGCCGAGTCGGACGCGTGAGTACCGGGGCCGCCGCGTGAGCGCCGAGGTCCCCGCGGCCGAGGCGCACGAGCACAGTCACGCCGACGTCTCGGGCGGGTGGCTGCGGGCGGCCGTCTTCGGCGCGATGGACGGTCTGGTGACCAACACCGCGCTGGTCGCCGGCGTCGGCGGTGGTGGCGCCTCGTCGCAGGCGATCGTGCTCTCCGGCGTCGCCAGCCTGGTCGCCGGCGCGATCTCGATGGCGCTGGGGGAGTACACCTCGGTCAGCACGCAGAACGAGCAGCTCGACCTCGAGGTGGAGAAGGAGCGCCGCGAGCTCGAGCGCAACCCGCGGGGCGAGCTCGCCGAACTGGTGGAGATGCTGCGCGTGCGGGGCGTCGACGCCGACCTCGCCGAGCGGGTCGCCGTCCAGCTGCACCGCGACCCCGACACGGCGCTGCGGCTGCACGTGGTCGCCGAGCTGGGCCTCAACCCGGCCGACAAGCCCTCGCCGTGGACCGCGGCGGTCTCCTCGTTCCTCACCTTCGCCACCGGCGCGGTGATCCCGCTGCTGCCCTACCTGCTCGGGTTCTCGGTCCTCGCCGCGGCGCTGGTGTGCGGCGCGGTGGGCCTGGCCGCGGCCGGGGCGCTGTCCTCGCGGTTCACCCCGCGCTCCTGGTGGTCGGCGGCCCTGCGGCAGCTGCTCTTCGGCGCGCTCGCGGCAGGGGCGACGTACGCCATCGGCGCGGCGATCGGCGTCACGGTCTCCTGAGGCGGTCCCGGGGACACGGGCCCCGGAACGACGATGCCCGACCCGGCGGGAGCCGGATCGGGCGTCAGGTGTCGATGGGGATCAGCGGCGCCAGGCGGTGCGCTTGCGGCGCAGGTCCCAGAGCAGCAGGACGACCAGGCCGGCGGCGATGCCGAACAGCCACAGGTCCTCCATGCGGCCCTCGTGGTTGCCCCACGTGTAGGACAGCATGACCAGCACGGTCAGCCAGCCGGCGATCTGCGCCCACTTGCCGCTGCGGGCGTGCCAGCCCCAGTCCTCGGGCCGCTCCTCCTCGACCGGGTGCTCCCCGGCGCGGACGATGCCCTCCTCGCGGTTGGGCTGGTTGACGCGCGTGGTCAGCGGGTCGTGCTGGCGGACCCCGGGGCCGGACTGCTCGCTCACGCCCCTCATCCTGCCAGTCCCGTCCGCGGGTCACCGGTCGAGGTGTGGTGGGCAGGTCGCGCCGCGCGTCGGGGAGGATGCCGTTCATGACCGAGCCGCGCGAGGTGACCGTGCTGGGCTCGACCGGGTCGATCGGCCGGCAGGCGATCGCGGTCGCCGAGCAGAACCCCGGCCGGCTGCGGATCACCGCGCTGGCCGCCGGCGGGGGCGACGTCGCCCGGCTGGCCGAGCAGGCGCTGACCCTCGGCGTCCGGACGGTCGCGGTGGCCCGCGCGACCGCCGCCCAGGACCTGCAGCTGGCCTTCTACGCGGCGGCCTCCCAGCGCGGCTGGGCGCGGGGCGAGTACGCGCTGCCGGAGATCCTCGCCGGGCCGCGCGCCGCCGAGGAGCTCGCCGCCCGCCCCTCCGACGTCGTCCTCAACGGGATCACCGGCTCGATCGGGCTGGGCCCCACGCTCGCCGCCCTGCGGGCCGGCAACGTGGTCGCGCTCGCGAACAAGGAGTCGCTGGTCGCCGGCGGGGACCTCGTGACCGCCGCGGCCGCGCCCGGCCAGCTGGTGCCGGTCGACTCCGAGCACTCGGCGCTCGCTCAGTGCCTGCGCGGCGGGCACCGGAGCGAGGTCGCCCGGCTGGTGCTCACCGCCAGCGGCGGGCCGTTCCGCGGGCGCAGCGCCGCCGACCTCGCCGACGTCACCGTCGAGCAGGCGCTGGCGCACCCCACCTGGGCCATGGGCCCGGTGGTGACGATCAACTCCGCCACGCTGGTCAACAAGGGCCTGGAGCTCATCGAGGCGCACCTGCTGTTCGGCGTGCCCTACGCCGACATCGACGTCGTGGTGCACCCGCAGTCGATCGTGCACTCGATGGTCACCTTCGCCGACGGCGCGACCATCGCCCAGGCCAGCCCGCCGGACATGCGGCTGCCGATCGCGCTGGCGCTGGCCTGGCCCGACCGGCTGCCGCACGTGCAGCCGGCGCTGGACTGGTCGACGGCGAGCACCTGGGAGTTCGCGCCGCTGGACGCCGAGGCGTTCCCCGCGGTGCGGCTCGCGCGCGCGGCGGGGGAGGCCGGCGGCGTCGTCCCGGCGCTGTACAACGCGGCCAACGAGGAGGCGGTCGCGGCCTTCCTCGCCGGGCGGCTGCGTTTCACCGACGTCGTGGGCCTGGTCGCGCGTACCCTCGACGACGCGCCGGACCTCGGCGCCCCCACCTGCGTGGACGACGTGCTGGCCGCGGAGCGCTGGGCCCGGCAGCACGCCCGCGCCGCTGTCGCCGGAGGCCTGAGCTGACCACCCTCCTGACGGTCCTCGGGATCGTCGCGTTCGCGATCGGCCTGCTGTTCAGCATCGGCTTCCACGAGTTCGGCCACTTCTACTGGGCGCGGAAGTTCGGCATGCGCGTGCCGCAGTTCATGGTCGGCTTCGGCCCGACGGTGTTCTCCTTCCGGCGCGGCGAGACCGAGTACGGCATCAAGGCGATCCCGCTCGGCGGCTACATCCGCATCGTCGGCATGATCCCGCCGGCCGAGGAGAACGAGAGCAAGCGCGCCACCCGCATGCGGACGTTCATCGCCGAGGTGCGCGGCCAGGCCCTCGACGACATCCGGCCCAGCGACGCCGGCCGGGTCTTCTACGCCAAGCCCTGGTGGCAGCGCGTGATCGTCATGTTCGCCGGGCCGTTCCACAACCTGGTGCTCGCGGTCGTGTTCTTCGCGATCACGCTCACCGCGATCGGCACCAACGTCATCACCACCCAGCTCGAGACCGTTCCCGCCTGCGTGGTCCCCGCCGGCGCGGAGAGCATCGCCGTCGCCCGTGAGCAGGACCGCGACGTCTGCGACATCCCGATCGTCACCAGCGGCGCCGATGCCGGGCAGCTCTGCGAGGCGGGCACCCCCGGCTGTGCCGAGCCGGTGGCCAGCCCCGCGGCCCGGGCCGGGCTGCGGCCGGGTGACACGATCGTCGCGATCGACGGCGGGGAGGTCGACCCGACCGCCTACGACAGCTGGACGACGGTGCAGCAGGCGATCCGCGGCTCGGCGGGGGAGTCGCTGACCCTCACCGTCGAGCGCGACGGCGAGCGCCGGGACCTCACCGTCACGCCGATCGAGAACGTCGTCGCCACCGACGACGGCGAGGGCACGATGACCGCCGGGTACCTCGGCGTCAGCCCGGTGTTCGGCTTCGCCCGCCAGTCGGTGGCCGACCTGCCCGGCTACTTCGGCATGGTCGTGTCCCAGTCGGTGCAGCGGCTGCTGGAGGTCCCCGAGCGCGTCCCGCAGCTGTTCCGCGCCGCCTTCCTCGGCGAGGAGCGGGACGAGAACGGCCCGATCGGCGTCGTCGGCGTCGGGCGGATCTCCGGCGAGGTCTTCGCCATCCAGGAGTTCAGCGGCGCGGAGAAGCTGAGCTTCTTCCTCGGCCTGCTGGCCAGCGTCAACCTCGTGCTGTTCCTGTTCAACCTGCTGCCGGTCTACCCGCTCGACGGCGGGCACGTGGCCGGGGCGCTGTACGAGAAGGCCCGCTCGGTGGTCGCCCGCTGGCGCGGCCGGCCCGACCCGGGCCCGTTCGACATCGCCCGGCTGATGCCGGTCGCCTACGTCGTCGCGGGGCTGTTCATCGCGCTGTCGGGGCTGCTGCTCATCGCCGACGTCGTCAACCCCATCACACTCCAGTAGGCGTCGGCGCCGACCCCGGGAGAGCGGGGATACTCGTGGTCATGGCCATCCCCGTCGCTCTCGGCATGCCCGCCGCGCCCCCGCCCGTCCTGGCCCCGCGCCGGAAGACGCGGCAGCTGGACGTCGGCGGCGTGGGCGTCGGCAGCGACTCCCCGGTCAGCGTGCAGTCGATGACGACGACGAAGACCGCCGACGTCAACGCCACCCTGCAGCAGATCGCCGAGCTGACCGCCGCCGGCTGCCAGATCGTGCGGGTCGCCGTCCCCGACACCGACGACGCCGAGGCGCTGCCGGCCATCGCGAAGAAGTCGCAGATCCCGGTCATCGCCGACATCCACTTCCAGCCGCGGTACGTGTTCGCCGCGATCGACGCCGGCTGCGCCGCGGTACGGGTCAACCCCGGCAACATCAAGAAGTTCGACGACCGGGTCGGCGAGATCGCGAAGGCGGCCAAGGACGCCGGTATCCCGATCCGCATCGGCGTCAACGCCGGGTCCCTCGACAAGCGGCTGCTCGCCAAGTACGGCAAGGCCACGCCCGAGGCGCTGGTCGAGTCGGCGCTGTGGGAGTGCTCGCTGTTCGAGGAGCACGACTTCCGCGACATCAAGATCTCGGTCAAGCACAACGACCCGGTGGTCATGGTCCGCGCCTACGAGCTGCTCGCCGCGCAGTGCGACTACCCGCTGCACCTCGGCGTCACCGAGGCCGGCCCCGCCTTCCAGGGGACGATCAAGTCCGCCGTCGCGTTCGGCGCGCTGCTGTCGCAGGGCATCGGCGACACCATCCGCGTCTCGCTCTCGGCGCCGCCGGTCGAGGAGGTCAAGGTCGGCACCCAGATCCTGGAGTCGCTGAACCTGCGCCAGCGCGGCCTGGAGATCGTCAGCTGCCCCTCGTGCGGCCGCGCGCAGGTCGACGTCTACAAGCTGGCCGACGAGGTGACCGCCGGCCTCGACGGGCTCGAGGTGCCGCTGCGGGTCGCCGTCATGGGCTGCGTCGTCAACGGCCCCGGCGAGGCCCGCGAGGCGGACCTCGGCGTGGCCTCGGGCAACGGCAAGGGGCAGATCTTCGTCAAGGGCCAGGTCGTGAAGACCGTGCCCGAGTCGCAGATCGTCGAGACGCTCATCGAGGAGGCCATGCGCATCGCCGCCGAGATGCCTGCCGGCGAGCAGGTCGACGCCGGCACGCCGTCCGGCCCGCCGGTCGTCACCGTCGGCTGACCCGCCCCGCCGTCCGTCCTCCCGGGCCAGATCCGTGCTCCGCTCGCCGACCGCCCGCGTCCTCGACGAGACCGACGAGCCGGCCGTCCGCCGGCTGCTGGACTCCGACCCGGTCGCCGCGTGCGTGCTCGCCGGGCGCGTGGAGGCGGCCGGCACCGCGCCGTCGACGCTCGGGGCGCCGCTGTGGGGGATGGGCGCCGGCCGCAGCCTCGACGCCGTCTGCCTGGCCGGGGCCAACCTCATCCCGTTCGCAGTCCCCGGCGCCGAACAGGCGGCGGCCGAGGCGTTCGCCGAACGCGCCCGCCGGGCCGGCCGCCGCTGCTCGACGATCGTCGGGCCGGCCGCGGCCGTCGACCCGCTGTGGGAGCTGCTCGAGCCCGCGTGGGGCCCGTGCCGTGACCACCGGCCCCGGCAGCCGCTGATGGCCATCGAGGGCCCGCCGGCGGTCGCCCCCGAGCCGCGGGTCCGGCCGGTGCGCCCGCGCGAGGTGGACGTGCTGCTGCCCGCGGCGGTGGCCATGTTCACCGAGGAGGTCGGCGTCAGCCCACTGCGGACCGACGGCGGCGTCGGCTACCGCGCGCGGGTCGAGGACCTCGTCCGCGCCGGCCAGTCGCTGGCCTGGATCGAGGACGGCCGGGTGCTGTTCAAGGCCGAGATCGGCGCGGTGTCGCGGGCGGCCTGCCAGGTGCAGGGCGTGTGGACCGCCCCCGAGATGCGCGGCCGCGGCATCGGCGCGGCCGGGATGGCCGCCGTCGTCGAGTACGCGCGGACCATGATCGCCCCGGTGGTCAGCCTCTACGTCAACGACTACAACGCCCCCGCCCGCGCGGTGTACCGCCGGGTCGGGTTCCGCGAGGTCGGCCGCTACGCCAGCGTTCTGTTCTGAGCCACCTCCCGGGGAACGCCGGCCCGGTCTGAGAGGGTGTCCCGTCGTGGCAGCACGACGCACGGCGGTCCTCGGCACGGTCCTCACGCTCCTGTCCGCACCGGCCCTCGCCGCCTGCTCCGGCAGCTCCGAGGACGACGTCCGCGCCGCCGCGCAGGCCTTCCTCGACGACTGGGCCGGGGGCGACACCGGCGCCGCGGCGGACGCCACCACCGACCCCGACGCCGCCACCGCGCTGCTCGAGCAGACCGCCACCGACCTGCCCGGGGCCACGCTCGACGCCGAGCTCGGCGACGTCACCGTCCGGGACGGCACCGCCACCGCCGCCTGGACCGCCACCTGGGACCTCGCCGCGGCACCCGCCTGGAGCTACGAGGCCACCCTGGAGCTGCGGGAGGGGGAGGACGCCTGGCAGGTGGTCGCCGAGCCCACGCTCGTGCACCCCGAGCTGGGCGAGGGCCAGCGCCTGCAGCTGACCCGGTCGCTGCCCGAGCGCGCCGCGGTCACCGACGCCGCCGGCCAGCCGCTGTTCACCCCGACCGAGGTCGTCAACGTCGGCGTCGACACCGGCCAGGTCGCCGACCTGCCGTCGCTGGCCGCGGCGCTGTCGGCGGCCACCGGGGTGTCCGCCGAGGAGATCACCGCCGACGTCCAGGCCGCTCCGGCCGGCCAGTTCGTCCCCGTGATCACCCTGCGGCGGCCGGACTTCGAAGCCATCCGCGCCCAGGTCTTCGACCTGCCCGGCGCGGTGTTCCCCACCGAGACGCGGCTCCTCGCGCCGTCGGCCGGGTTCGCCTCCGCGTTGCTCGGCCGGGTCGGGGCGGCCACCGCCGAGGTGCTCGAGGAGACCACCGGGGAGGACGGGGCCGTGTACGCCGCGGGGGACCAGCTCGGCCTCTCCGGCCTGCAGCGCGCCTTCCAGGAGCAGCTCACCGGCACCCCCGGGTTCACCGTCTCGGTGGTGAGCACCGACGAGTCCACCGGCGACGCCGGCCAGGAGGTCGGCGCCGTCGAGCCCGTCCCCGGCGAGCCGATCCGGACGCCGCTGGTCCGCGCGCTGCAGGACGCCGCCGACGGCGCCGTCGCCACCCAGCCGCTGGCGACCCACCTGGTCGTCGTCCGGCCCGGCACGGGGGAGGTGCTGGCCGTCTCCTCGAACGGGGCCGCGGCGGCCGGCAACGCCCTGACCGGCCAGTACCCGCCGGGCTCGAGCATGAAGACGATCACGGCGACGGCGCTCCTGTCCGCCGGCGCGCTCACCCCGGACACCGCGGTCCCCTGCCCGGGGACGACGGTCGTGGAGGGCCGCGAGTTCGAGAACCAGGACCAGTTCGACCTCGGCACCGTGCCGTTCACCGAGGCGTTCGCCCGGTCCTGCAACACCACCTTCATCCAGGCCGGCCTGGAGCTGCCCGACGACGCCCTGGCCGCGGCGGCCGCCTCCTACGGGGTGGGCAGCGACTGGCAGCTGCCGGTCGACGTGTTCAGCGGCAGCGTCCCGGCCGACGCCACCGGCACCACGAAGGCCGCGGACGCGATCGGCCAGGGCCAGGTGCTCGTGAGCCCGGCGCAGATGGCGCTGGTGGTCGCGGGCGTGGCCAGCGGCACCCCGGCCGCCCCGGTCGAGGTGGTCGGCGCCGACCCGGCGGGCCCCGCGCCGGCCGGCCCGGGCCAGGCGGTGCTCGACCAGCTCCGGCCGATGATGCGCCAGGTCGTGCTGACCGGCACCGCGCAGGCGCTGGCCGACCGCGGCGAGGTCTACGGGAAGACCGGCACCGCCGAGTTCGGCAGCAACACCCCGCCGGACGCGCACGGCTGGTTCACCGGCTACCAGCTCGGCGGCCCGCAGGGCGACATCGCGTTCGCGGTGCTGGTCGAGGGCGGGCAGTCCAGCAGCGCCGCCGTCGCCGTCACCGACGCCTTCCTCGGCGCGCTGGGCTAGCCCTCGGGCAGGCCCGGCAGGGCCGTCGTGACCGGGGTGCGGCCGGCGGCGGCGCGCCAGGTCACGGCGCGCTCCTCGCCGGCGCCCAGGGAGTCGACGGCGAGCTGCCGCACCCCGGGCTCCTCCGCCGCGTCGAGCAGCGCCACCCAGGCCGCGGAGACGCCGTCCTCGAGCACGACCGCCAGGGCCGCGGCGTCGACCGGCGAGAGCACCGGGAAGGGCAGCTCGTAGCCGGCCTCGGCGGGCACCGGGTCGGCGTCGCGCTCGTCCAGCAGCTCCGCCAGGCGGTCGCGGGAGTCCCGGTGGGCCTGCTCGGCGTCGGCGGCGGGCGTCCGGCCGTCGGCCGGCAGGGCCGCCCCGACGACGCCGTACCCCCACACGGCCGCGTGCTCGGCGGCCACCACCTCGCGCAGCGCGGTGTCCTCCGCGCTCCCGGCGGTCCCGTCCTCAGCCACGTGCAGCCTCCCTCACGCCAGTGCGGCGGCGTGCCCGCGCAGCCCCGCCGCGATCGACCCCAGCAGCGCGGCCCCGGCACCGGAGGCCTCCACGCAGGCGGCCGCGTGGGCGGCGGCCGCGGCGTCCACCTGCTCACGCAGCCACGCGCGCAGGTCCCCGCCCGCGGGCGCCGCCGGCGGCGCCGAGGACGACGGGGTCGCCCCCGGCGCCGCCGCGCGCAGCCGCGCCAGCTGCTCCTGCGCCTGTCCGGTCAGGTCGGCGACGGTCCCGGCGAACGCGGGGTCCGCGGCGACCGCCGCGTCGTAGGCGGCCACCACCGCCTCCTGGACGGCGACCTGGCCGGCCAGCCGGTCCTGCTGCGCCGCCGTCTCCCGGGCCGCCTCCCCGGAGTCGCCGGAGGTGCAGCCGGCCAGCAGCAGCGCCAGCCCCGCCGTGCCCGCGAGCAGGCGGCGGCGCGGGAACCCGGCGGGGGCGGGGGAGGGGGACATCGCCCGCCATCCTCCCAGGAGCCGCCCGACGCGCCCGGACGGCTCCCGGGCGCGTCGGGACCTCCGGGAGGTCACCCGCCCGAGCGGCCGGGCCCCGACGCGCGGTGGAGCGGTAGCCTGACGACTCCCGGGTACGCCGCGGCCGGTGCCGCGCTGACCCGCGCCACCGGGCGCGGCCCCGGACGGTGCGGTCCGCCGAGCACGAGCTCCGACCGGTTGCAGGAGGGGAGGGAGCCCGTGTCCGCGAGGGGACGGCAGGACCCGGCCGTGGGGTCCCGGCAGGACCCGGCCGTGGGGTCCCGGCAGGACCCGGCCGTGGGGTCCCGGCAGGACCCGGCCGTGGGGTCCCGGCAGGACCCGGCCGTGAGGGGACGGCAGGACCCGGCCGCCACGCGGCTGGCCGGCTGGATCGAGCCTGTGGTGGGGGCCGCCGGCTACGACCTCGAGGAGCTCGTGGTCACGCCCGCCGGCCGGCGCAGCGTCGTCCGCGTGGTCGTCGACCGGGACGAGGGCGTGTCCCTCGACGACGTCGCCGAGGTCAGCCGGGCGGTCTCGGCGGTCCTCGACGAGAACGACGGTGAGCTCGGCCGCGCCCCCTACGTGCTCGAGGTGACCAGCCCCGGCGTCGACCGGCCGCTGACCGAGCCGCGGCACTGGCGGCGCAACACCGGCCGGCTGGTCACCGTGACCGTCGGCCCGGCCGGGGCGGCCGAACAGGTGACCGGCCGGGTCACCGCCGTCGACGACGAGGGCGTGACCCTCGCCGTCGAGCCGAAGGCCAAGCCCGGGGCCCGCAAGCGGCCGCCGACGCCCCGGCAGGTGTCCTGGGCCGAGCTCGGCCCCGGCCGGGTGCAGGTCGAGTTCGGCCGCCCGGGCAAGGACGACCTGACGGACGACCTGACGGACGACCCGGCGGACGAGCCGGACGACGTGCTCGACGCGGACGACGACGAGGGCGACGACGACGGAGGAGGACAGTGAACATCGACGTGACCGCCCTCAAGGCGGTCGAGCGGGAGAAGGGCATCCCCGTCGACACGGTCATCGAGGCCCTCGAGACGGCGCTCGTGACCGCGTACCGCCACGCCGACGGCGCGGCCAAGCACGTGCGGGTGCACGTCGACCGGAAGACCGGTGAGGTCGCGGTGCTCGCGCAGGAGCTGGGCCCCGACGGCGAGGTCGTGCGCGAGTGGGACGACACCCCGAGTGACTTCGGCCGCATCGCGGCCAGCACCGCCAAGCAGGTCATCGTCCAGCGGCTGCGCGACGCCGAGCACGAGCAGACCTTCGGCGAGTACGCCGGCAAGGAGGGCGACATCGTCAGCGGTGTCGTCCAGGCCGACGCGCGCCGCAACGCCCAGGGCGCGGTCCTGGTCGACATCGGCAAGGTCGAGGCGGTCCTGCCCGCCGCCGAGCAGGTGCCCGGCGAGAGCTACCCGCACGGCAGCCGGCTGCGCGCCTACGTCGTCTCGGTGTCCCGCACCCACCGCGGCCCGCAGGTGACCGTCTCGCGCACCCACCCGAACCTGGTGCGCAAGCTGTTCGCCCTGGAGGTCCCCGAGATCGCCGACGGCAGCGTGGAGATCGTCGCCGTCGCGCGGGAGGCCGGGCACCGCTCGAAGATCGCCGTCCGCACCTCGGTGCCGGGGCTCAACGCCAAGGGCGCCTGCATCGGCCCGATGGGGCAGCGGGTGCGCAACGTCATGAGCGAGCTGCACGGCGAGAAGATCGACATCGTCGACTGGTCCGACGACCCGGCGACCTTCGTCGCCTCGGCCCTCAGCCCGGCCCGGGTCAGCAGCGCCACGCTGGTCGACCCGAAGGCCAAGGCGGTGCGCGTCGTCGTCCCGGACTTCCAGCTGTCGCTGGCCATCGGCAAGGAGGGGCAGAACGCCCGCCTGGCCGCCCGGCTCACCGGCTGCCGGATCGACATCCGCAGCGACGCCCGGCCCGACGACGCCACCCCCTCGCCCGGGGTGGGGCGCCCGCCGCTGCGCTCGGGCCCGCCGCCGGTCCGGGCCGGCGCCCCGGGCGGGCGGCCGTCCCCCGGTGGGGGCGGGCTGCGGTCCGGTCCGCGGCGTCCGGAACAACGGGGTCCCGCAGCGCGCTAGAGTGACGGGTGGCCGAAACGTCGATCCCGGTGCGCACGTGTGTGGGCTGCCGGGAGCGCGCTCCGGTCACCGACCTGCTGCGTGTCGTCCTCCGGTCCGGGACCCTCGTGCCCGATCCGCGACGGCGGCTCCCCGGCCGGGGTGCGTCCGTGCACCCCACCCCGGAGTGCCTCCACGCAGCGGAGCGACGCCGGGCCTTCTCCCGGGCGCTGCGCCTCCCGCGCGGTGCCGCGGTGGAGGCCGGTCCGCTCCGGGCCCACGTCCTCGGCGCCTCCGCGCCGGGGGACCCGGGCCCGGGACGGGCGACAGCGGACGAACGACAGACCGCACTTCCCACAGACGGACCGGCAACCGGCCGGTCCGCACGTCGAGAGCAGGACGTCGTCGGATGAGTCAGCCGTGAAGTCCCCACGATGACAAGCCAGACCATGTACCACTGACGACGAGGTCGCGCGGGCGAGCCGCCGGCCTCACAAGAGGAGATCCGTGCCAGGCAAAGCCCGCGTCCACGAACTCGCCAAGGAGTTCGGGGTCGACAGCAAGACCGTGCTCGCCAAGCTCAAGGAGCAGGGCGAGTTCGTGAAATCCGCCTCCTCGACCGTCGAGGCCCCCGTGGCCCGGCGGCTCCGGGAGGCCCTCGGCGCGTCCACCGGCGGCAACGCCGGCGGCGGCAACGGCGGCGGTGCCCCCGCGCGTCCGGCCGCCCCGCGCCCGGCGGCGCCCTCGCCGGCCGCGTCGGCCCCCGCGCCGTCGCCCGCCGCGCGTGCGCCGCAGCCCCCCGCCGCGCCGTCCGCGCCCGCGCCGTCGGCCGGTCCGACGCCGGGTCCGCGGCCCGGTGCCCCGCGTCCGGGTGCACCGACGCCCGGCCCGCGTCCGGCCGCGCCCCAGGCCCCGGCGGCCAGTGCACCGGCGCAGCAGCCGGCCGCGCCCTCGGGTCCGCGTCCGGCCGCGCCGGATGCCCCGCGTCCGGGTGCGCCCGCACCGCGTCCGGCCGGTGGCCCCGTCCCCGGTCCCGCGCGTCCGGCCGCCCCGCGCCCGGCGGCTCCCGGTGGCGCCCGTCCCGGCGGTGCCGCGCCCGGCGCCCCGGGTGCCGGTCCGCGTCCGGGCCCGCGTCCGGCTCCCCGGCCGGGCAACAACCCCTTCAGCAGCGCCCCGCGTCCGGGTCCGGCTGCCGGTGGCCCGCGTCCGGGCCCGGCGGCGGGTGGCCCGCGTCCGGGTCCCGGTGCCGGCGGTCCGCGTCCGGCGCCCGGCGCCGGTGGTCCCCGTCCCGGTGGCCCGCGTCCGGGTCCCGGCGCCGGCGGTCCGCGTCCCGCGGCCGGTCCGGGTGGTCCCCGGCCGAACCCGGGCATGATGCCGCCCCGGCCGAACCCGGGCATGATGCCGCCGCGTCCGGCCGGTGCCGGCCGTCCCGGCGGGCCCGGTGGTGCCGGTGGCCGCGGCCGTCCCGGTGGTCCCGGCGGCGGTGGCGGATTCCGTCCCGGCGGCGGTGGCCCCGGTGCCGGTGCGCCGGCCGGAGGTGGCTTCCGTAGCGGCGGCGGCGGCGGTGGTGGCCGCGGCCGCGGTCGCGGTGGCTCCGGTGCGGGCACCGCGGGTGCCTTCGGGCGTCCGGGTGGCCGCGGTCCGGTCCGCGGGCGCAAGAGCAAGAAGCAGCGGCGCCAGGAGTTCGACCAGATGGCGGCGCCCAGCATGGGCGGCGTCAGCCTGCCCCGCGGCAACGGGCAGACCGTCCGGCTGCCCCGCGGCGCCTCGCTGACCGACCTGGCCGAGCGCATCGGCGCCCAGCCGGCCGCGCTGGTGACCGCCCTGTTCCACCTGGGCGAGATGGTCACCGCGACGCAGTCGGTGAACGAGGACACCCTGCAGCTGCTCGGTGCCGAGATCGGCTGGAACATCGAGGTCGTCAGCCCGGAGGACGAGGACCGCGAGCTCCTCGAGACCTTCGACCTGACCTTCGGTGACGAGGGCGACGAGGAGGACTGGGAGACCCGTCCGCCGGTCGTCACGGTCATGGGTCACGTCGACCACGGCAAGACGAAGCTGCTCGACGCCGTCCGCAACACCAACGTGGTGGCGCGGGAGGCCGGCGGCATCACCCAGCACATCGGCGCGTACCAGATCGCCACCGAGCTGGACGGCCAGGAGCGGGCGATCACCTTCATCGACACCCCGGGTCACGAGTCGTTCACCGCGATGCGTGCCCGTGGCGCGAAGGTGACCGACATCGTCGTCCTGGTGGTCGCCGCCGACGACGGCGTCATGCCGCAGACGGTCGAGGCGCTCAACCACGCCCAGGCCGCCGAGGTGCCGATCGTGGTCGCGGTGAACAAGGTGGACAAGGAGGGGGCCAACCCCGCCAAGATCCGCCAGCAGCTCACCGAGTACGGGCTGGTGGCCGAGGAGTACGGCGGCGACACGATGTTCGTCGACGTCTCGGCGGTCACCCGGCAGGGTCTGGACGACCTGCTGGCGGCGATCCTGCTCACCGCGGACGCCGCGCTCGACCTGCGCGCCAACACCGAGATGGACGCCCAGGGCGTCGTCATCGACGCCAAGCTGGACCGTGGCCGCGGCCCCGTCGCCACGGTGCTGGTCCAGCGCGGCACCCTGCGGGTCGGTGACTCGCTGGTCGCCGGTGACGCCTTCGGCCGCGTGCGGTCGCTGCTCGACGAGCACGGCGCCAAGCTCAAGGAGGCCACGCCGGCCCGCCCGGTGCAGGTCGTGGGTCTCACCTCGGTGCCGCGTGCCGGTGACACCTTCCTCGTCGTCGAGGAGGACCGCGTCGCCCGGCAGATCGCCGACCGGCGGCAGGCCCGCATCCGCAACGCGCAGAACGCCTCGATGCGCAAGCGGATCAGCCTGGAGGACCTCGACGCCGCGCTGAAGGAGAACCGCCAGCTCAACCTGATCATCAAGGGCGACAACTCGGGCACCGTCGAGGCGCTCGAGGACGCGCTCATGAAGATCGAGGTGAGCGACGACGTCTCGCTGCGGGTCATCCACCGCGGCGTCGGCGCGATCAGCAAGAGCGACATCGACCTGGCGCTGGCCGACGACGTCATCGTCATCGGCTTCAACGTCCGGGCCGAGGGCCAGGCCACCGAGCTCGCCAACCGCGAGGGCGTCGACGTCCGGTACTACTCGGTCCTCTACTCGGCGATCGAGGAGATCGAGGCGGCCCTCAAGGGCATGCTCAAGCCGGAGTTCGAGGAGGTCGAGCTCGGCACGGCGGAGATCCGCGAGGTCTTCCGGGTGCCGCGCATCGGCAACGTCGCGGGCTCGATCGTCCGCAGCGGCACGATCAACCGGAACTCGAAGGCCCGGGTCATCCGCGACGGTGTGGTGATCGCCGACAACCTGACCGTCGAGTCGCTGCGCCGCTTCAAGGAAGACGTCACCGAGGTCCGCGAGGGCTACGAGTGCGGTATCGGCCTGGGGTCGTTCAACGACGTCAAGGTCGAGGACGTCATCGAGACCTTCGAGGTCCGCGAGAAGCCGCGCGACTGAGGAAGGACCCCCTCGCCCCCCACCACTCGCACGCTCGTGGTGGGGGGGCGAGGGGGTCACAGGTAGACGATCGCCCAGCAGCAGGGAGAGGGAGGTCCCCGGTCGGTGTTCACCGGCTCGATGACCGCCGACCTGCTGCTGGGCGACGTCCACTCGCTCAAGGGCAAGCGCGCCGTGGTCCGGCCCATCGTGGCCGAGCTGCGGCGGCGCTTCGCCGTGGCCGCGGCCGAGGTGGGCGACGTCGACCTGCACCGCCGCGTGCAGGTCGGCGTCGCCACCGTCGCGGGGGACGCCGGTCAGGTGACCGACGTCCTCGACGCCTGCGAGCGGTTGCTGGCCGACCGGCCGGAGGTGACGCTGCTGTCGACGCACCGGCAGCTGTTCTCCGACACCGACGCCTGATCCGGCCTGCCCACGCCCGTCCGGGCGCGCCTCCCCGCGCGCCCCTGAGACCCCCGGAGGTCCGTCGTGGCCGACCCCGCCCGCGCCCGCAAGCTCGCGGTGCGCATCCGACAGATCGTCTCCGCCGCGATCGAGTCCCAGATCAAGGACCCCCGGCTGGGCATGGTCACCGTGACCGACGCCCGGGTGACCAGCGACCTGCGCGAGGCCACCGTCTTCTACACCGTCTACGGCGACGCCACCGCCGTCGCGGACTCCGCCAAGGCGCTCGCCTCGGCCACCGGGGTGCTGCGCTCGACGGTGGGCCGGCAGACCGGCATCAAGTTCGTGCCGACGCTGGCCTTCGTCGCCGACCACGTGCCCGACACCGCGCGCGAGCTCGACGAGGCCCTCGAGCGGGTCCGGCACGCCGACGCCGAGCTCGCCCGGCTGCGCGAGCACGCCACCTACGCCGGCGAGGCCGACCCCTACCGGCACCCCGAGGAGGACGACGAGACCTCGGACGCCGACGTCGGCACGTCCCCCGAGCACAGGAGCGCCTCGTGAGTGAGAACGACCCGGACCCGTACCTCCCCGGGGAGGGGCAGGGCCGCTCGGAGCTCGGCGGGCGGGCCGAGCCGAACGCCGGGGACCCCACCGAGGGCGGCCGCGAGGGCCAGATCGGGGAGGTGCCCTCCATCGCGGCGGACGAGCCCGACGACGGCGGCCCGCCGCTGCCGCCCGGGGGCGGGCTGGTGACCGAGGACCGCAACGCACCCCCGGTGGCCGATCCCGGCCCCGACGCCTGACCGGTGACCGCACCGACCGCCGGGGTGCCCCTGCGCACCCCGGCCGCCGTGCTGGCCATGGCCGCCGACACGGGCGCCACCGTGGTGCTCAGCGGGCACGTGCAGCCCGACGCCGACGCGCTGGGCAGCACCCTGGCCCTCGCCGAGGGGCTGCGCCGCCGCGGCGCCCGGGTGACCGCCACGTTCCCCGGCCGCCCCGTGCTGCCCGACTCGCTCGGCTGGCTGCCCGGCGCCGGGCACCTGGTGCCCTCCACCGCCGTCCCCGCCTCCCCGGACGTCTTCGTCAGCCTGGACGCCGCCTCCCCCGCCCGCCTGGGTGAGCTGGCCGCGGTGCTCGGCGACGCCGGCACCTCGGTCGTCGTCGACCACCACGCGAGCAACCCCGGCTTCGGCGACGTGCGGCTGGTGGACCCGGCCGCCCCGGCGACCGTCGTCCTCGTCGCCGGCCTGCTCGACGAGCTCGGCGTCGCCCTCGACGCCGACCTGGCGACGCTGCTCTACGCCGGCCTGGCCGCCGACACCGGCTCCTTCCGCTTCAGCAGCACCCGGCCGGACACCCACGCGCTGGCCGCCCGGCTGCTGTCCACCGGCATCGACCACGCCGCCATCAGCCAGCGGCTGTTCGACACCGCCCCGTTCGGCTGGCTGCGGCTGCTGTCGGCGGTGACCGGGCGCGCGGTGCTCGAGCCCGGCGTCGGCGCCGGCCTGGTGTGGACCTGGTCGAGCACCGCGGAGGCGGCCGAGCACGGCCTGCCCGGCGAGCAGCTCGAGGCGGTGGTCGACGTCGTCCGGTCGACCGCCGAGGCCGACGTCGCCTGCGTGCTCAAGGGCCAGGACGACGGCTCGTGGGCGGTGTCGCTGCGCTCCCGCGGTGGCACCGACGTCGCCCGGGTCGCGATGGCGCTGGGCGGCGGCGGGCACCGGGCCGCGGCCGGCTTCACCTCGCACCTGGACCGCGAGGCGACGGTGGCGGCGATCCGGGCACAGGTGTCGGCCGCGACGACGGCGCGGTGACCGGGCGGGCGCCGTCCGTCCTGGGGCTGGCCGTCCCGGCGCTGGTCGTGCTGGCCGCCGAGCCGCTGTACCTGCTGGTCGACACCGCGGTCGTCGGCAACCTGGGCACCGTCCCCCTGGGCGGGCTCGCCGTCGGCGGCGGGCTGCTGGCCTGGGCCGCCGCGCTGCTGAACTTCCTCGCCTACGGCACCACCGCGCGGGCCGCCCGCCGGGCCGGGGCGGGGGACCGCGCTGGCGCCGTCGCCGAGGGCGTGCAGGCCACCTGGCTGGCGCTGCTGCTCGGCGCCGCCGTCGTCCTGCTGTTCCAGGTGCTGGCCGGGCCGCTGACCCGCGCGCTGGCCGGCGGGCCGGGCGCGGTGGCCGCGGCGGGGGAGCAGTGGCTGCGCGTCGCCGGCTGCGGCGCCCCGCTGCTGCTGGTGTCCCTGGCCGGCAACGGCTGGCTGCGCGGCGTGCAGGACCTGCGCCGCCCGGTGCGCTTCGTGCTCGCCGGCAGCCTGCTGAGCCTGGTGCTGTGCCCGCTGCTGGTGCACCCGGCCGGTCTCGGGCTGCCCGGGTCCGCGGTGGCCAACCTCGCCGGCCAGTCGCTGACGGCGGCGCTGTTCGTGCGGGCGCTGCTGCGCGAGGGCGCCGACTGGCGGTTCCGGCCGGCCGCCGTGCGCGCGCAGCTGGTGCTCGGCCGCGACCTGCTGCTGCGCGCCACCGTCCTGCAGCTGGCCTTCCTGGTCGCCGCCGGGGTCGCCGCGCGCGCCGGCCAGGCGCAGCTCGGCGCCCACCAGATCGCGCTGCAGCTGTTCCTCTTCCTCGCGCTGGTCCTCGACGCCTACGCCATCGCCGCGCAGACGCTGGTCGGCCACGCGCTCGGCGCCGGCCGGCCCGACGAGGCCCGGGCCACCGCCCGCCGGGTGACCCTGTGGGGCCTCGGCACCGGCGTGCTGGTCGCCGTCGCGCTGCTGGCCGGCCGCGACCTGCTCGTGCCGCTGTTCACCGGCGACCCCGCCGTCCGCGAGCAGGCGGAACTGGTCTGGTGGTTCCTCGCCGGGTTCCAGCCGCTGGCTGGGGTGGTCTTCGCCCTCGACGGCGTGCTCATGGGCGCGGGCGACGTCGCCTACCTGCGCACGGTCACCGTCGGCGCCGCGCTGGCCGGCTTCCTGCCGCTGTCCCTGCTGTCGGGGCCGCTGGGCTGGGGCCTGGCCGGCGTGTGGACCGGGCTGACGGCGTTCATCGCGCTGCGGCTGGTCGCGGTGCTCGCCCGGGTGGCGGGGGACAGGTGGCTGACCGCACCTGCGACGGTGGGCGCATGAGCCGCCGCCGCGCCGCCGACGCCGACGTGACCCCGGGGATCCTGCTGGTCGACAAGCCCGGCGGGATGACCTCGCACGACGTCGTCGCCCGGGCCCGGCGGGTGCTGTCGGTCCGCCGGGTCGGCCACGCCGGCACGCTCGACCCGATGGCCACCGGCCTGCTCGTGCTCGGCGTCGGGTCGGCGACCCGGCTGCTCGGCCACCTCGGCGGCTCGGACAAGGTCTACGACGCCACGATCCGCCTCGGCCAGACCACCGTCACCGACGACCGCGAGGGCGAGGTCCTCACCACCACCCCCGCCGGACACCTCGACGACGACGCGGTCCGCGCGGCGCTGGCCGCCCAGACCGGCCCGCTGCTGCAGGTGCCCTCCTCGGTGAGCGCGGTGAAGGTCGGCGGCCGCCGCTCCTACGACCGCGTCCGGACCGGCGAGGAGGTCGTGCTCGAGCCCCGCCCGGTCACCGTGCACCGCATCGACGTGCACCGCGTCGACCGGACCGGGCCCGGCCTGGTCGACGTCGAGGTGACCGTGGCCTGCTCCGCCGGGACCTACGTCCGGGCGATCGCCCGCGACGCCGGTGCCGCGCTCGGGGTCGGCGGGCACCTCACCGCGCTGCGCCGCACCGCCTCCGGCCCGTTCACCACCGCGCAGGCCGCCCCGGTCGAGGAGGCCGCGGCGGCGCTCGCCGCCGGGGGCGGGCCGGGGACGCTGACCCTCCCCGAGGCCGCGACGGCGATCTACCCCGAGCGGCGGCTCACCGACGACGAGGCGCGCGCCCTCGGGTACGGCCAGCGGGTCCCGGCCACCGGGCGGCCCGGGCTGACCGCCGCCGTCGACCCCGCGGGGCGGCTGGTCGCGCTGGTCGAGGACGCCGGGTCCACCGCCCGGGTCGCCGTCGGCTTCCCCGGGTGAAGGTCTGGAACGGCTCCCGTGCAGGGGCCCGCGCCGAGCGTGCGAGGCGTGGGGGGCACGGGGGTCCTTCGTCTAGCCGCGGGCGGCCTTGCCGATCAGCGAGTCGTCGAGGTGGTCGAGCAGGTCGGCGGGGTCGTCGTAGACCTCGTCGGCACCGGCCTCGAGCAGCTCGGCGCGGGAGATGCCGCCGCAGGTCAGCGCGATGCACGGCAGCCCGGCGTCGCGCGCGGACCGCACGTCCCAGACGGTGTCCCCGACGACGACGGTGCGCGAGGCGTCCAGGCCGTGCCGGTCGACGGCGGTCTGCAGCAGGTCCGGCGCCGGCTTGGCCGACTTGACGTCGGCCGAGGAGGTGGCGCCGTCGACGACGTCCTCCCCGCCGATCGCCGGCACCATCCACTCCAGGTCCGAGTCCTTGCCGCTGGTGGCCAGCACCACGGCCAGCTCCCGCTCCCGGCACGCGGCCAGCAGCTCGTCGACGCGCGGGAAGGGGGTCACCAGCTCGCGCAGCGGCGCGTAGCGGCGGGTCTTGGTGTCGGACACCTCGGACGCGTCGTCGGCGTCGTCGCCGAGGAGGTGGCTGACCAGCTCCTCGCTGGCGATGCCGATCGCCCGGTGGCAGGCGGCCATCGACACCTCGGCGTGCCCGGTGTCGCGGAAGGCCTGCCACCAGGCGAGGACCTGCAGGTAGTTGGTGTCCAGCAGGGTGCCGTCGACGTCGAACAGCACGCCGGGCCGGGGAGCCGGGGTCATCGGGCCATCCTCGCCCGGCCCGCGGGAGGCCGCAGGGGATTGACGGTCCCCCCGGGCGGGAAGGGGCCTGCCATGAGCGTCGTCAAGATCAACGCCATCACCGTGCCGCCGCACATGCAGGAGCGCTTCGAGGAGCGCTTCCGCGGCCGCGCCGGCGCCGTGGAGAAGACCCCCGGCTTCGAGTGGTTCGAGCTGCTGCGGCCGCTGGAGGGCACCGACCAGTACCTCGTCTACACCCGGTGGGAGAGCGAGGAGGCCTACCGCTCCTGGGAGGACGGGCAGGACTTCGCCCGCGCCCACGAGGGTGGCGGGGACGAGCTCGCCCCGGCCGCGAGCGACTCGCACCACCTGTGGTCCTACGAGGTCGTCGAGAGCTCGGCGCCGGACCGGCCCTGACCCGCGCGGGCGACGGCGGCGGTCGGCTCCCGGCCGCCGCCGGGCCCGGGGCTACTGTGAGCGGAGGGGCGGGCCCGACGCCGCCCCGGCCGCAGACGGAGCACGCGCAGGTGGGAGCCATGACCGACACGCTCGCCGACAGCAGGACCACGCCCCGGGTCTTCACCGAGGGCGTCCCGGTGACCGTGGAGGACGTGCCCCGCCGCCCGGCCGCCGAGCGCCAGGCGGTGCTCGCCGACCCCGGCTTCGGGCGGCACTTCACCGACTCGATGTTCGTGGCCCGCTGGACCGCCGGCACGGGCTGGCACGACGCCCGGCTCACCGCGTACGCGCCGCTGCAGGTCGACCCGGCCACCGCCGCGCTGCACTACGCGCAGTCGATCTTCGAGGGGCTCAAGGCATACGCCCAGCCCGACGGCAGCGTGGCGACCTTCCGGCCCGAGGCCAACGCCGCCCGCTTCGCCCGCAGCGCCCGCCGGCTGGCGATGCCGCCGGTGCCCGAGGAGGCCTTCCTCGCCGCCGTCGACGCGCTCGTCGACGCCGACCGCGACTGGGTGCCCACCGGCCCCGACCAGACGCTCTACCTCCGGCCCTACCAGCTGGCCACCGAGCCCTTCCTCGGCGTGCGGCCGGCGAACGAGTACCTGTTCCTCGTCATCGCCAGCCCCGCCGGCGCGTACTTCCCGCGCGGCGTGCACCCGGTGAGCGTCTACCTCTCCGAGGACTACATCCGGGCCGCGCCCGGCGGCACCGGCGACGTCAAGTGCGCCGGCAACTACGCCGCCAGCCTGCTGGCCCAGGAGCAGGCCATCGCCGCCGGGTGCGACCAGGTGGTCTGGCTCGACGCGGTCGAGAAGCGCTACGTCGAGGAGATGGGCGGGATGAACCTGTTCTTCGTCCTCGGCTCCGGCGACGACGCCGAGCTGGTCACCCCCGAGCTCACCGGCACGCTGCTGCCCGGCATCACCCGCGACTCGCTGATCTCCGTGGCCCGCGAGCGGGGCATGCGGGTCACCGAGCGGAAGTTCAGCGTCGACGAGTGGCGCTCCGGCGTCGCCGACGGCACGGTCACCGAGACCTTCGCCTGCGGCACCGCCGCGGTCATCACCCCGGTCGGCGAGGTGAAGGCGCGCACCGGCGACTTCACCGTCGGCGACGGGACGCCGGGGCCGGTCACCATGGGCCTGCGCGAGCACCTGCTCGACATCCAGCACGGCCGGGTGCCCGACACCCGCGGCTGGCTGCACCGGGTCGCCTGAGCGACCCGGCGGCGACACGGGGGAGCGGGCGGGTGCGGCACTGGCGCGGGCTGGCCGACGTCCCGGCCGACCTCGGCCGGACGGTGGTCACCGTCGGCATGTACGACGGCGTCCACCGCGGCCACCAGCAGCTGATCGGCACCGCCGTCGCCCGCGCGCGGGCGCTGCACCGGCCGTGCGTGCTGGTCACCTTCGACCCGCACCCGACCGAGGTCGTGCGGCCCGGCTCGCACCCGGCGATCCTCACCTCGCTGCACCGCAAGGCCGAGCTGGTCGCCGGGCTCGGGGTCGACGCGATGTGCGTCATCCCGTTCACGCCCGAGTTCAGCCGGCTGACACCCGAGGAGTTCGCCCACGGCGTGCTCGTCGAGGACCTGCACGCCTCGGCGGTCGTCGTCGGCGAGAACTTCACCTACGGGCACAAGGCCGCCGGGAACGTCACCACGCTGACCCAGGAGGGCCGCCGGTTCGGCTTCGCCGTCGAGGGGATCCCGCTGGCCGGCGACGCCTCCGCCGACGGCGAGGTGACGATCTCCTCGACCTACATCCGCGCCTGCGTCGCCGCCGGCGACATGGACAGCGCGGCGCGGGCGCTGGGCCGCCCGCACCGGGTCGACGGCGTCGTCGTCCGCGGTGACCGCCGCGGCCGGGAGCTGGGCTACCCGACGGCGAACGTCGAGTGCCCGCCGTACACCGCGATCCCCGCCGACGGCGTCTACGCCGGGTCCCTGGTCACCCGCGACCCCGCCGGGCGCACCCTGGACAGCCGGCCCGCCGCCGTCTCGGTGGGCACCAACCCCACCTTCCAGGGCTCCCGCCGCACCGTGGAGGCCTACGTCCTCGACTTCGCCGGCGACCTCTACGGCGAGCACGTCGGCGTCGAGTTCGTCTCCCGGCTGCGGCCGATGACCACCTTCGCCGGGGTCGACGAGCTCGTGACGGCCATGGCCGACGACGTCGTCCGCACCCGCGCCGTCCTGGGACTGCCCCCCGCCGGGTGATCACCGCGCCGGGCCCCCGCCGGCGCGCTGGTAGCCTCGCAGCTGTCGGGCCCCGCCCGACGTGTGTGCACCCCTGCCCCCGTGAACCAGACCGGGGGCCACACCCGACCTGGCCAGGAGGCCCGCCCATGGCGCTCGACAGCGCGACGAAGCAGCAGATCATGACCGAGTACGCGACGGTCGAGAAGGACACGGGCTCGCCCGAGGTCCAGGTCGCGATGCTCACCCGCCGGATCAGCGACCTGACCGAGCACCTCAAGCAGCACAAGCACGACCACCACAGCCGGCGCGGCCTGCTGCTGCTGGTCGGCCGCCGTCGCCGGCTGCTGAACTACCTGGCGAAGACCGACATCAACCGCTACCGCTCGCTCATCGAGCGGCTCGGTCTGCGCCGCTGACCCAGAGGGGACCGTCCCGCCCGGGACGGTCCCCTCTCTCGTGGGGCACCCGCCCCACGAGACCCCCGGCGCCCCGCCCGCGCACCCCGACGCCGGCCGGTCCTCGGTGGTGGCCCCCGGGAATGCCCCTCCACGGGAGGGGGAACGACCCCCGTGGGCTTCGATCGAAGACCGGTCACCCGGGAGCAGTCCGGCGCAGACGCCACGAAGAGGACGTCGCCGCATGCGACGTAGGAAGAGGACGACGTGTCCGCACCCACCACCCAGGGCAGCATCGCTGCCGAGTACGACCCCGAGGACGGGGTCACCACCGCCACCGCGGTCATCGACAACGGCAGCCACGGCAGCCGCAGCATCACCTTCGAGACCGGGCGGCTGGCCAAGCAGGCCGCCGGCTCGGTCGTCGTCAGCATGGGCGACACCATGCTGCTGTCGGCCACCACGGCCAGCCGGCAGCCCAAGGAGCACTTCGACTTCTTCCCGCTGACGGTCGACGTCGAGGAGCGGATGTACGCCGCCGGGCGCATCCCCGGCTCGTTCTTCCGCCGCGAGGGCCGCCCCAGCGAGGACGCGATCCTCACCTGCCGCCTGATCGACCGGCCGCTGCGGCCGACCTTCGCCAAGGGCCTGCGCAACGAGGTCCAGGTCGTCATCACCGTGCTGTCGCTGGACCCGGCGCACCTCTACGACGTGCTCGCCATCAACGGCGCGTCGGCGTCCACCCAGCTGTCGGGCCTGCCGTTCTCCGGCCCGGTCGGCGGCACCCGCGTCGCGCTGGTGGGCGGCCAGTGGATCGGCTTCCCCACCCACGCCGAGCTCGAGGACGCCGTCTTCGACATGGTCGTGGCCGGCCGCCTGCTGCCCGACGGCGACGTCGCGATCATGATGGTCGAGGCCGAGGCCACCGAGAAGACGATCGAGCTGGTCCGCGGCGGCGCCACCGCGCCGACCGAGGAGGTCGTCGCCCAGGGCCTCGAAGCCGCCAAGCCCTTCATCAAGGCGCTGTGCGAGGCGCAGACCGCGCTGGCCGAGAAGGCCGCCAAGCCGGTCGCGGAGTTCCCGCGCTTCCTGGACTACCAGGACGACGTCTACGCCGCCGTCGAGTCCGCCGCCCTCGAGCGGCTGACCGAGGCGCAGGCCATCGCCGGCAAGCAGGAGCGCAACGACGCCACCGACGCGCTCAAGGACGAGGTCACCGCCTCGCTGGCCGAGCAGTTCGCCGGCCGCGAGAAGGAGGTGTCGGCCGCCTTCCGCGCCGTCACCAAGAAGGTCGTCCGGCAGCGCATCCTGCGCGACAAGGTCCGCATCGACGGCCGCGGCGTCACCGACATCCGGCCGCTGTCGGCCGAGGTCGAGGTCGTCCCGCGGGTGCACGGCTCGGCGCTGTTCGAGCGCGGCGAGACCCAGATCCTGGGCGTCACCACGCTGAACATGCTCCGCATGGAGCAGCAGCTCGACACGCTCTCGCCCGAGACGCGCAAGCGCTACATGCACAACTACAACTTCCCGCCGTACTCCACCGGCGAGACCGGCCGCGTGGGCTCACCCAAGCGCCGCGAGATCGGCCACGGCGCGCTCGCCGAGCGCGCGCTGCTGCCGGTGCTGCCCGACCGCGAGGAGTTCCCCTACGCGATCCGGCAGGTGTCCGAGGCGCTGGGCTCCAACGGCTCGACGTCGATGGGCTCGGTGTGCGCATCGACCCTGTCGCTGCTCAACGCCGGTGTGCCGCTGCGCGCCCCGGTCGCCGGCATCGCCATGGGCCTGGTCTCCGACGAGGTCGACGGCAAGACCGAGTACGTCGCGCTGACCGACATCCTCGGCGCCGAGGACGCCTTCGGTGACATGGACTTCAAGGTCGCCGGCACCAAGGACTTCGTCACGGCCCTGCAGCTGGACACCAAGCTCGACGGCATCCCGTCCGACGTGCTCGCCCAGGCGCTGACCCAGGCCCGCGCCGCCCGCCTGCACATCCTCGACGTGATGAACGAGGCCATCGACGGCCCCGACGAGATGAGCCCGTACGCCCCGCGCGTGACCACGGTGCGCATCCCGGTCGACAAGATCGGCGCGGTCATCGGCCCCAAGGGCCAGATGATCAACTCGATCCAGGACGAGACCGGCGCCGAGATCACCATCGAGGACGACGGCACCATCTACGTCGGTGCCTCCGACGGCCCCTCGGCCCAGGCCGCGGTCGACCGCATCAACGCGATCGCCAACCCGCAGATGCCGAAGGTCGGGGAGCGCTTCCTCGGCACCGTCGTCAAGACGACGCCGTTCGGCGCCTTCGTCTCGCTGCTGCCGGGCAAGGACGGCCTGGTGCACATCAGCAAGCTGGGCGGCGGCAAGCGCATCGGCAAGGTCGAGGACGTCGTGAACGTCGGCGACAAGCTGCAGGTCGAGATCACCGACATCGACGCCCGCGGCAAGATCAGCCTGGTCCCGGTGGCCGCCGAGGGCGAGGGTGCCGCCGCCGGCGACGGCGCGGCCCCGGCCGACGCCCCCGCTCCCGCGGAGGCCTGACACGGTCGCCGAACCGACGACGACCGGGGCCGGGCCGGGCGTGGGGTCCACCGACCTCACGTCCGCCCCGGCCCCGGTCGGTGTCACCCGCGTCATCGACGTCGACGAGGTCGGCGGCCGGGTCGAGCGCACGGTGCTGCCCGGCGGGCTGCGCGTGCTCACCGAGACGATGCCCGGCGTCCACTCGGCCACCCTCGGCATCTGGGTGGGCGTCGGCTCCCGGGACGAGACCGAACGCGTCGCCGGCGCCTCGCACTTCCTCGAGCACCTGTTGTTCAAGGGCACCCGCAGCCGCAGCGCCCTGGAGATCGCGACGGCGATGGACGCCGTCGGCGGTGAGATGAACGCCTTCACCGCCAAGGAGCACACCTGCTACTACGCCAACGTGCTCGCCAGCGACCTCCCGCTGGCGGTCACGCTGCTCGGCGACCTGGTGACCGAGGCGCTCAACACCGCCGAGGACCTGGAGTCCGAGCGGACGGTGGTGCTCGAGGAGATCGCCATGCGCGACGACGAGCCCTCCGACCTGGTGCACGACCTGTTCGCCGAGACCCTGTTCGGCGGCACCCCGCTGGGCCGCTCGGTGCTCGGCACCGTCGAGTCGATCGAGGGGCTGACCCGCGACGAGGTCGACGGCTGGTACCGCTCGCGCTACGCCGTCCCCTCGATGGTGGTCACCGCCGCCGGCCGGGTGGACCACCAGCAGGTGGTCGACCTGGTGACCGCGGTCTTCGGCGACCGGCTGTCCGGATCGGCGTCCCCGGCGCCGCTGCGCCGCGGCGAGGGGCTCGTCCCCGGCCGCCCCGCGCGGCCGGCGGGGCTGGTCAACCGCAAGACCGAGCAGACCCACCTGCTGCTGGGCAGCCTCGCCCTCAGCCGCTTCGACGAGCGGCGCTACGCCGCCGCGGTCCTGGAGACGGCGGTCGGCGGCGGGATGAGCTCGCGGCTGTTCCAGGAGATCCGGGAGAAGCGCGGGCTGGTCTACAGCGTCGGGTCGGCGCTGACCTCCTACGCCGGCACCGGGGCGTTCTCCGTCTACGCCGGGTGCGCCAAGAAGCGGGTGCCCGAGGTACTGCGCCTGGTGCGCGAGGAGCTGGCCCGGGTGGCCGCCGAGGGGCTCACCGCCGAGGAGGTGGCCCGCGGCCGCGGCCAGCTGCGCGGCGGGACGGTGCTCGGCCTCGAGGACACCGGTTCGCGGATGAGCCGGCTGGGCAAGAGCGAGCTGTCGCACGGGGAGTACGTGCCGGTGCGCGAGGTGCTCGACCGGATCGCCGCCGTCGACGAGGAGCAGGTGCGCGCGGTCGCCGCGGACCTGCTGGGCCGGGAGACCTGCCTCGCCGTCGTCGGGCCCTACCGGGAGTCCGACCTCGACCGGCTCTGACCCCGCCCAGCCCGACGACCGGAGACCGATGACCGACGTGAGCCCCACCTCGGTGTTCCGCGTGCACGGGGCGCTGTCCCGCGGCGCCTTCGCGGTGACGGTGCTCGTCTCGCTCGCCGTGCTGTTCGCGCCGGCCTCCGACGTCCCCGCCGCCCCGCCGGGTGTGGACAAGCTCGTCCACCTGGCCCTGTTCCTCGCGCTGGCGCTGGCCGGACGGTGGGCGGGGGCGTGCCGGGAGCCGCTGGCGGTGCTGCTGCTCGTCTACGGCGCGATCAGCGAGGTGGTCCAGGCGGTTACGCCCGTGGAGCGCTCGGGCTCGGTCCTCGACTGGGTCGCCGACGCCGCCGGTGTCGGGCTCGGCCTGCTGCTGTGGGCAGTGGGGGAGCGCCGGACCGCCCGGGTGACCCGTGCCGGGGCCGTCTTGCATCGGGACGGGCCGCCGGGAAGCCTGACCCGGTGACCACGAGCACCCCCGCACCCGACCAGCAGGCGACCGGCGCGACCACGGGCGAGCCGCCCCGGATCTCGGTCGGTGTGCTCGGCGCCCGGGGCCGGATGGGCACCGAGGTGGTGAAGGCGGTCAACGCCGCCGACGACCTCGAGCTCGTCGCGATGGTCGACGAGGGGGACTGGCTGTTCAACGTCGCCGACGCCGGCGCGCAGGTGGTCGTCGACTTCACCCGGCCGGACGTCGTCATGGACAACATCCGGTTCTGCATCGACCAGAACATCCACTGCGTCGTCGGGACGACGGGCTTCGACGAGCAGAAGCTGGCCACGGTCGCCGAGTGGCTGCAGCCCAAGCCCGAGGTGGGCGTGGTCATCGCCCCCAACTTCGGCATCGGGGCCGTGCTGCTCATGCGCTTCGCCCAGGAGGCGGCGCGGTTCTTCCCCTCCACGGAGATCGTCGAGCTGCACCACCCGAACAAGGTCGACGCCCCATCGGGCACCGCCGTCCGCACCGCGCGCCTCGTCGCCGCCGCCCGCCGGGCGGCCGGGCTGCCGGCGTCGCCCGACGCCACGACCGACGCGCTCCCCGGCGCCCGCGGAGCCGACGTCGAGGGGATCCCCGTGCACGCCGTGCGGCTCACCGGCCTGGTCGCACACCAGGAGGTCCTCATGGGGGCGGCAGGAGAGACGCTGACGCTGCGGCACGACTCCTTCGACCGCGCGTCCTTCATGCCCGGTGTGCTGCTGGCGGTCCGCGAGATCGGCCGCCGGCCGGGGCTGACCGTGGGGATCGAGACCTTCCTCGGCCTCTGATCCGTCCCGTGACGGGGTGTGACCGAGACCCCGTGTGCACGGCCCTCGGATGTCGTGTACCGTTCTCTTCGCGCCGGACGGAGCCCGCGAGGGCCACGGAGGAGCACCCGAGCGGTGCAGGTCTCCGGAGCCGGCGTAGAGTGGGACAAGCCGCCACCGAGGAAGCCCGAGAGGGTCGAGTTGGTGTGCGTCCGCTCCTTGAGAACTCAACAGCGTGCCGAAAGTCAGTGCCAAGTAACAAACCCCCGGCGCTGCACCGTGTGGTGGAGCGCAGGGATTCCTTTGGTTGATG
>NZ_JBJGZJ010000007.1:0-182709 GCF_054050435.1 Geodermatophilus sp. SYSU D01036
GGGGGGGCAGGCTGGGACGCGCGGGGGCGGGAGGGCGGCGCCCCGCGGCCGGCGCGGCCGCCGGGGCGCGGCCCCCCCCCCCCCGGCGGCGCGCAGCTTCACCAGCGCGCTGTGCGCGGCCCCGGCCAGTTGCGCGGACTCCCACAGCCGCAGCGCCAGGCCGACGGCGGCGGCCTCCTCGCCGGTGAGGGTGATCTCGGGCAGCTCGTAGTCGGCGCGGGCGATGCGGTAGCCGTCCTCGGTGTCGAAGACGCTGGTGCGGCCGGTCTCCAGCGGGATGCCCATCTCGCGCAGGTCGGCCTTGTCCCGCTCGAACATCCGCTTGAACGCCTCGTCGGCGCGGGCGGTGCCGTCGTCGGGCTCGTAGCCGGGGACGGTCGCCCGGATCCGCGCCGCCGTCACGTACTGGCGGGTGCCCAGCAGCGCGATGACCAGGTTGACCAGCCGCTCCGCCCGCTTCGCCGACACATCCCCACCCTAGACAAAGGACCCCCTGCCCCCCGCTGCTCGCATGCTCGCAGCGGGCCCCTGCAGGGGGCCACGGGGGGCGCGGGGGGCACCGGGGTCCTTAGGCTCGCCCCGTGGGGGAACGGACGACTGAGCAACGGATCCGGTGGCGACGCGGCACGGTGACCGCGACGGGAAGGAGCTGGCGCGACGCGCTGGAGCTCACCGTGGAGGTGCCCGGCGACGGCGCGGTGCGCTCTCTGGCGCACCCGTCGCTGGTGGGGGTGCCCGAGGTCGGCGACGAGGTGCTGCTCAACACCACCGCGTGGGCGCAGCGGCTGGGCACCGGCGGGTACGCGCTCGTCGTCGCCGTGCCCGACCGGCTGCCGCCGGACCCCGCCGGCCCCGGCCACCTGGTCAAGGCCCGCTACACCCCGCTGCAGGTGAGCGTGCAGGGCGTGGACGAGCAGGACACCGAGCACCACGACACCATCGCCGCGGCCGAGGACCTGGGCGGGATGCCGGTCGTCGTCGCCGACCTGCACTCGGCGCTGCCGGCCGTGCTCATCGGCCTGTTCGCCACCGACCCCGACCTCAAGGTCGCCTACGTGATGACCGACGGCGGCGCGCTGGTGGCCGGGTTCTCCCGGACCTTGCACACCCTGGCGCCGTCGCTGGCCGGGGTGGTCACCGTCGGGCAGGCCTTCGGCGGCGACCTGGAGGCGGTCACCCTGCACACCGGGCTGCTCGCGGCGCGGCACGTGCTCGGCGCGGACGTCGCCGTGGTCACCCAGGGGCCGGGCAACCTGGGCACCGGCACCCCGTGGGGCTTCTCCGGGGTCGCGGCCGGGGAGGCGTGCAACGCCGTCAGCGTGCTCGGCGGCGAGCCGATCGGCGCGCTGCGGATCTCCGACGCCGACCCGCGCCCCCGCCACCGCGGCGTCTCCCACCACTCGCTGACCGCGTTCGGGCGGGTGGCCCTGGCCGGGGTGACGCTGGTGGCCCCGCGCGGGCTGGGCTCGGAGCTCGGCCGGCAGGTGGAGGAGGACCTGGCCGGGCAGCCCGAGCGCAACCGGGTGGTGTGGGTCGACGTCGAGGGGCTGGACGAGGCGCTGCAGCTGTCGCCGGTGACGCTGTCGACGATGGGCCGCGGCTGGCCCGAGGAGCGCGCCTACTTCCTCGCCGCCGCGGCCGCCGGCCGCTACGCCGCCGTCCGGGTGCCCCTGCCGGACTGACCCTGCCCGGCTGACCCGCGCGCGTCCCCGCGGACGGGCACCGTGCCCGCCCGCGGGGGGGGGGTTCGCGGACTACATGGACGCGATGAGCTTCTCCACGCGCTCGTCGACGCTCTTGAACGGGTCCTTGCACAGCACGGTGCGCTGGGCCTGGTCGTTGAGCTTGAGGTGCACCCAGTCGACGGTGAAGTCCCGCCGCTTCTCCTGGGCCTTGCGGATGAACTCCCCGCGCAGCTTGGCCCGGGTGGTCTGCGGCGGCACGTTCTTCGCCTCGAACACCCGCGGCTCGTGCGCCACCCGCTCCACCTGGCCGTTGCGCTCGAGCAGGTAGTACAGCCCGCGCCGGCGGGAGATGTCGTGGTAGGCCAGGTCCATCTGCGCCACCCGCGGCGAGGACAGCGACAGGCCCCGCTTGCCCCGGTACCGCTCGATCAGCGACAGCTTGGTCGCCCAGTCGATCTCCCGGTCGATGAGCGAGAGGTCCTCGGTGTCGACGGCCTTGAGCACCCGCCCCCACAGCTCCAGCATCTGCCGGTGCACCGGGCCGAAGCCCTCCCGGTCGACGAACTCCGCGGCGCGGGAGTGGTACTCCCCCTGGATCTCCAGCGCGCTCATCTCCCGGCCGTTGGCCAGGCGCACCTTGCGGCGGCCGGTGACGTCGTGGCTGATCTCCCGGATCGCCCGGATCGGGTTCTCCAGCGCCATGTCCCGGATCGGCACGCCGGCCTCGATCATCCGCAGCACCAGGTCGGTGATGGTGACCTTGAGCAGCGTCGTCGTCTCGTTCATGTTCGAGTCGCCGACGATCACGTGCAGCCGCCGGTAGCGCTCGGCGTCGGCGTGCGGCTCGTCGCGGGTGTTGATGATCGGCCGGGACCGGGTGGTCGCCGAGGACACGCCCTCCCAGATGTGCTCGGCGCGCTGGCTGACGCAGTAGATCGCCCCGCGCGGGGTCTGCAGCACCTTGCCCGCGCCGACGATCAGCTGCCGGCTGACCAGGAACGGGATGAGCACGTCGGCCAGCCGGGAGAACTCCCCGTGCCGGCCGACCAGGTAGTTCTCGTGGCAGCCGTAGCTGTTGCCCGCCGAGTCGGTGTTGTTCTTGAACAGGTAGATGTCGCCGGTGACGCCCTCCTCGGCCAGCCGCTGCTCGGCGTCGACCAGCAGGCCCTCGAGGATCCGCTCACCGGCCTTGTCGTGGACGACGAGCTCGGTCAGGTCGTCGCACTCGGCGGTGGCGTACTCGGGGTGGCTGCCGACGTCGAGGTACAGCCGCGAGCCGTTGCGCAGGAACACGTTGGAGCTGCGCCCCCACGACACGACCCGCCGGAACAGGTAGCGGGCCACCTCGTCCGGGGACAGCCGCCGCTGCCCCCGGAAGGTGCACGTGACGCCGTACTCGGTCTCGATCCCGAAGATCCGTCGGTCCACGGACCGAGCCTAGGCGCCGGATGCGACTCCGGCCGGTTCCCGGGCGTCCCTTCGACGGCGCCGCTCAGCTGCCCCCGTCGGTGCCGCCGCCGACCCCGTCGGCCGGGCCCGGCTGGGGGCCGCTGCCCTCACCGGACCCGCCCGTGCCGCCGGCGGTGTCCGGCGCCGAGGGGTCGCCGAGACCGGCCGGGGTGCCGGGCATCGCCGCGCTCGGGACGTGCGTGTGCGTGGTGCCCTCGGGGGCGGCCTCGCCGGCGCTGCGGTCGCCGAGCAGGGTGCCCAGCGCCGCGCCGACCACCCGGCGGAAGGCCCGCTTGGGCCGGCGGCGGTCCAGGACGGCGACCTCGAGCTGCCCGGCCGGCAGCAGGCCGCCGGCGCCGTTGCCCGACATCGCCGGGCTGGACGCCGACAGCGCCCGGACGCCGACCATCAGCGCGTCCCGCAGCGCCAGGCCGGGGCGGAAGTCCTCCCGCAGCCGGGCGGTGACGGCCTCGGCCTGCCCGCCCATGACCACGAAGTCCGGCTCGTCGACGACCGACCCGTCGAAGGTCAGCCGGTACAGCTGGTCCTGCTCGGCGGTCTCGCCGACCTCGGCGACGCAGAGCTCCACCTCGTAGGGCTTCATCTGCTCGGTGAAGATCGCCCCGAGGGTCTGCGCGTAGGCGTTGGCGATGACCCGGCCGGTGACGTCGCGGCGGTTGTAGGAGTAGCCGCGGACGTCGGCCAGGCGCACCCCGGCCACCCGCAGGCTCTCGAACTCGCTGTACCGGCCGACCGCGGCGAAGCCGATCCGGTCGTAGATCTCGCCCACCTTGTGCAGCGTGGAGCTGGGGTTCTCGGCGATGAACAGCACGCCGTCGGCGTAGGTGAGGACGGCGACGCTGCGGCCGCGGGAGATGCCCTTGCGGGCGTACTCCGAGCGGTCGCGCATGAGCTGCTCGGGCGAGGCGTAGTACGGCATGGTCATGGCGCTCAGCCCTGCCCCTCGGCGGCGGCCCGCTCGTCGACGATGGTCTTCGCGATGGCGGAGACCTCGTCGTCGGTCAGGCGGACCGCGCCCTCGGCGTCGACGCGGTACACGATCGGGTACAGCCGGCGCACCGGGTCGGGGCCGCCGGTGGCCGAGTCGTCGTCGGCGGCGTCGTAGAGCGCCTCGACCAGGCTGCGGGTGGCGTCGTCGCCGCCCATCCCCGGCCGCCACGTCTTCTTCAGCGAGTTCCGGGCGAACAGCGAGCCGGAGCCGACGGCGGCGTAGCCGCGCTCCTCGTAGTTCCCGCCGGTGACGTCGTAGCTGAAGATCCGGCCCGGGCTGGTGCCGGGAGCGGCGTCGAGGTCGAAACCGGCGAACAGCGGGACGACGGCCAGGCCCTGCAGCGCGGCGCCGAGGTTGCCGCGGATCATCTGGGCCAGCCGGTTTGCCTTGCCGTCGAGGCTGAGGGTCAGCCCCTCGATCTTCTCGTAGTGCTCGAGCTCCACCTGGTAGAGCCGGACCATCTCGATCGCGATGCCCGCGGCGCCCGCGATGCCGATCACCGACCAGGAGTCCGCCGGGTACACCTTCTCGATGTCGCGGCTGGAGATCAGGTTGCCCATGGTGGCCCGGCGGTCGCCGCCCATGAGCACGCCGCCGTCGTAGGTGACCGAGACGATCGTGGTGCCGTGCGGGGTGAGGTCGCCGGCGTGCACCGACGGCACGGGGCGCCGCCCGGGCAGCAGGTCGGGCGCGGCCTGGGCGAGGAAGTCGGTGAACGAGGAGCCCACCCGGTCCAGGTAGGCGGGCGGGAAGCCGCTCCGGCCGGTGTGCGACTGGGTCAACCCGTCTCCCCTTCCCGCGCCCCTCCCGGGGTGCTCCTCAACGTGCCGTCGACAACGTGCCGTCGACGTGCCGCGGACGTGCCGCGGCGGCTCGTCGCCGACCCTACCGGCGCGACTGGCAGGCCACCCGGGACGCGGGCGGGCCTGGTCGGCCGCGACCGCCGGGTCTACGGTGCGCCGGCCTCGATCGACCGGAGGGGAGCTGGCGTGACCGACGGACCGCACCTGCAGGAGGCGGGGAGAGCACCGCACGTCCCTCGGGTGCCGGCGGCGCGCCGCCGCGCCGCCCTGGCCGCGACCGGGGTGCTGGTCGCCCTGCTGTGCGGGCTGTGCGCGGTCTCGGCCCGCGCGGCGCTCGAGGGCCGGGCCGGGTGGACGGCGGCCGGGGCGGCCCTGGCCGGGCTCCTGGCCGCCCAGTCCCTCTGGCCGCGGGTCCGGCAGGACCGGGCGGGCCGGCTGCGGCTGGAGGGGACGGTGCTGGTCGGGCGGACCCTGCTCGGCGAGCAGGGGGTCGACCTCGCCCGGCTGACGGCGGTGTCCGCCGGCCGGGACGTGGACGTGGACCAGATCGTCAGCGTCGGGCTCACCGACGGCGGTCGGCACCTGGTGGTGCCCTGGTCGCGGCTGGACGGCCTGCCGCAGGCACGCCGGCTGCTCGTCGACCGGCACCGGCGGGGCGTGCTGCTGCCGCCGGCAGTGTGCGACGCCTGGGACCTCCCCGCGCCGCCCGAGGTCCCCGCGCCCTGGCCGGTGCGCCGGGACGGGGTCGAGCGCGCCATCGGTGCGCTGACCCTCGTCGGCTCGGTCGCCGCCGTGGCCGCCGGCGTCCTGCTGGCGTGACCCCGCCGGCGCGGTGGTGCCGCGGGTGCCAGTGGTGCCGCGGGTGCCAGTAGTGCCGCGGGTGCCGGACCGGCGCCGCGGCCGGGCGCCGGCCGGGGCGGGGCGCTGCTCGTGCTCGTCGTGGCGCCGGCGGCGGGCTGGGCGCCGGCGAGCCGGCCGGGCGGGCTGGCGGTCCCGCTCGCCGGCGCCGGGGAGGCAGCCGCGGTGCTGCTGTTCGCCGCGGTCCGGCTGCTGGTCGACGGCGGGAGCCCGACCGCTCACTCCCCGGCCTGCGGTCTCACCGACGGAGCGGCCTGCAGTGCGCGGTGGTGGAGGACGTAGCGGGCGGCCGCGCGCAGGATCTCCGGGTCGTCCTTGAACTGTCCGAGACCACCGTTGCAGTCGAAACACAGCAGCGCCCGCACCGCACCGGTCACGTGGTCGTGGTCCACGTGCTGCGCCGCTGCCCGACGGCAGATCGCGCACCGGCCGTCCTGCTGAACGAGCATGACGTCGGCCTCGGCGGCCGTGATGCCGTAGCGCCTCTTGAGGTGATAGGTCCGTGACCCGCCGACCTTCTCCTTCGACGCCTTGCCGCGGGCGTTGTGGCAGGGCTTGCAATAGGGCTGGCGCCCCGAGGGCTGACTCCGGTTGCGCACGAAGTCGTCGATCGGCTTCACCGAGCCGCAGTCAGGACACCACTTGTGACCGTCCGGCACGGCGATCTCGCGTCTGTGCCTGCTCTTCGGCGGCCCCTGGCGCGCGTCCTTGGCGCGGAGGAGGCGACGGCGAGCGTGCACGCAGCAGTAGAAGCTCAGGCCGTCCGAGCGCGACCGGTCGGAGGAGAACTCCCCGACCGGCCGCTCCTCACCACAATCCCGACAATACTTGGTATTGTTTACTGCACGAGGAGTGCTGTCGGGAGAATGGTCTATTGGCCCCCCTTTTGCACATAACTGCGCACAAATTCCTCTGCGTTCTCCTCGAGCACGTCGTCGATCTCGTCGAGGATGGCGTCGACGTCCTCGGACATCTCCTTGTGCCGCTCGGCGACCTCGGTGTCGACCGAGGCCTCGACCTCGTCGGCCTCCTCGCGCGTGCGCGTGGTCCGCTGCTGCCCGCCGGTGTCCCTGGTGGCCATGTGCCCTCCCCTGGTGCGCGCCGAGTGCGTGCTGCCGCCGAAACTACCCGCAGGTACCGACACCCGGCGGCCTCAGCGGGCCGCGCCCAGCCGCGCCAGCAGCGACGCGCGGATCGCCGGGCGCGAGCCGAACACGAGCAGGAACACCGCCTCGCGCGCCGTCCGCTCGGCGACCGAGCCGGCGCGCGCGGCGCCGCTGCCCGTCGCCACCACCAGGGCCGCGGCCGCCCGGTGCGCCAGGGCCGCGGCGGCGGCCCGCGCCTCCGGCAGCTCCCCCGGCCCGGCCGCGTCGAGCCGGGCGCGCGCGTCGGCCAGGTCGTCGTCCAGGGGTGAGGGGCCGAGCAGCCGGGCGCACCGGAGGACCAGCCCCAGCGCCAGCGAGCCGTTGAGCCGCAGCCCGGCCGCGTCGCCCGCGCGGACCTCGGCCAGCGGGGTCGCGCCCAGCAGCCGGGCGGCGGGCACCCGGTGGCCGCGCAGGTGCAGCTCCACCGTGGCGCTGGCCTGCACCGCCGCCAGCGCCTGCGGCACCGCCGCGAGCGTCGGCCCCTCCGCGGCGTCGACCAGCACGAACGCGACGTCGTCGCCGTCGCGGGCGGCCACCAGCAGCACGTCGACCAGGCCCCAGCCGGTCACCCACGGCACCGCGCCGTCGAGCACGAGGTCGCCGCCGTCCCGGGACAGGATGACGGGCGCCGCGTCCGGGCGGGTCGCGGCCTGCAGCGCGATCCCGGCCCGCCGGCGCCCGGCGCACAGGTCGGCCAGCAGCTCCGGGTGCGCCCCGGATGCGGTCAGCCGCCCGACGACGCCGTGGTGCTGCAGCCAGACGAACGCGGTCGCGAGGTCGCCGGCCGCGAGCTCCTCGACCACGGCCGCCAGCGTCGCGCCGTCGCCGTCCAGGCCGCCGGCGTCCGCGGGCCCGACCAGGCCGTACAGCCCGGCCGCGGCGAGCGCGTCGAGGTGGCCGCACGGCAGGACGCCGGTGGCGTCGACGGCGGCGGCCGCCGGCGCGAGCAGGCCCCCGGCCAGCGCCCGCGCGACCTCGACCGGCGAGGCCACTAGGCGCCGGTGATGGTGTCGACCAGCTCCTGGGCGCTCGCCGTGGACTCGAACAGCAGGCCCACGTGGTCGCGGGTGCCGCGCAGCGGCTCCATCGTCGGGATGCGCACCAGGTTCTCCCGGCCGAGGTCGAACACCACCGAGTCCCACGACGCCGCGGCCACCTGGGCGGGGAAGCGCCGCAGGCACTCGCCGCGGAAGAAGGCGCGGGTGTCGGCCGGCGGGGTGACCATCGCCCGGGTCACCTCGTCGTCGGTGAGCAGCCGCTGCATCGAGCCGCGGGCCACCAGCCGGTGGTAGAGCCCCTTCTCCGGGCGGACGTCGGAGTACTGCAGGTCCACCAGCTGCAGCCGCGAGTCGCCCCAGGACAGCCCGTCGCGGGACCGGTAGCCCTCCAGCAGCCGCAGCTTGGCCGGCCAGTCCAGCCGGTCGGCCAGGCGCATCGGGTCGGTGGCGAGGTCGTCGAGGACCTCCGCCCAGCGGCGCAGCACGTCGGTGGTCTGCTCGTCGGCCTCGCCGTTCCGGTCGACGAAACGCTCGGCGTGGTCGAGGTAGACGCGCTGCAGGTCCAGCGCGGTCATCCGCCGCCCGTCCCGCAGCCGGACCTGGGTGGCCAGCGACGGGTCGTGGCTGACCGCCTGCAGCGTGGCGACCGGCTCCTCCAGCGAGAGGTCCTCGCGCAGCGCCCGCGCCTCGATCATCGCCAGCACCAGCGACGTCGTCCCGACCTTGAGGTAGGTCGACAGCTCGGCGAGGTTGGCGTCGCCGATGATCACGTGCAGCCGGCGGTACTCGTCGGGGTTGGCGTGCGGCTCGTCGCGGGTGTTGATGATCGGCCGCTTGAGGGTCGTCTCCAGGCCCACCTCGACCTCGAAGAAGTCCGCCCGGGAGGAGATCTGGAAGCCCTGGGTGCGGCCCTCGGTGCCGATGCCGACCCGGCCGGCGCCGGCGAACACCTGCCGGGTCACGAAGAACGGGATCAGCCCGCGGATGATGTCGATGAACGGCGTCCGCCGGTCCATCAGGTAGTTCTCGTGCGCGCCGTAGCTGGCGCCCTTGCCGTCGGTGTTGTTCTTGTACAGCTGGATCGGCTGGGTGCCGGGGATGCGGGCGGCCCGGTGGGCCGCCTCGGCCATGACCCGCTCCCCCGCCTTGTCCCACAGGACGACGTCGCGCGGGTTGGTGACCTCCGGCGTGGAGTACTCCGGGTGCGCGTGGTCGACGTAGAGCCGGGCGCCGTTGGTGAGGATGACGTTGGCCATCCCCGAGTCCTCGTCGAGATCGGTGTGGTCCAGCGCCTGCGCCGGGGACAGGTCGAAGCCGCGGGCGTCGCGCAGCGGCGACTCCTCCTCGAAGTCCCAGCGCGGGCGGCGGCGGGTCGGGGCGTCGGCGACGGCCCAGGCGTTGACGACCTGGCTGGACAGGGTGGTCGGGTTGGCGGTGGGCTGCCCGGGCACCGAGATGCCGTACTCGACCTCGGTCCCCATCACCCGGCGCACGCTCATGCACCGAGCCTAGGCGTCCGGCGCCGGGCCGCCGGAGCGCCGCCCCGGGCCCCGGGCGCACCGGCGACGTCGTCCGGCCGCCTCCGGCGGGGACCAGCACGCACCGCGCGTACGGCGTCTGCGCCCACTCGCCGGGGATGTCGACCGCACGTCGACGACGGCGCCGCCGGGCACCTCGCCGCCGGGGTGCGAGGGCGACGATCGGCCGCCTCGCCGTCCGGCCGCCCCGCGCGGACGGGACGGCCGGCCCGGCCTAGAGGTACTGGCCGGTGTTGGTGGCGGTGTCGATCGCGCGGCCGGAGTCGTTGCCCTTGCCGCTGATGAGCGTGCGGATGTAGACGATCCGCTCGCCCTTCTTGCCCGAGATCCGCGCCCAGTCGTCGGGGTTGGTGGTGTTGGGCAGGTCCTCGTTCTCCTTGAACTCGTCGACGCAGGCCTGCATCAGGTGGCCGACCCGCAGGCCCGCCGTCCCCGTCTCCAGGTTCTCCTTGATGGCCATCTTCTTGGCCCGGTCGACGATGTTCTGCAGCATGGCGCCGGAGTTGAAGTCCTTGAAGTACAGGACCTCCTTGTCACCGTTGGCGTAGGTGACCTCGAGGAAGCGGTTCTCCTCGCTCTCGGTGTACATCCGCTCGACGGTGCGCTGGATCATCGCCTGGATGGTGGCCTCGGTGCTGCCGCCGTTCTCGGCGAGGTCGTCGGCGTGGATGGGCAGCGTCGGGGTCAGGTACTTGCTGAAGATGTCGCGCGCGGCCTCGGCGTCGGGCCGCTCGATCTTGATCTTCACGTCCAGCCGGCCGGGCCGCAGGATCGCCGGGTCGATCATGTCCTCGCGGTTCGAGGCGCCGATGACGATCACGTTCTCCAGGCCCTCGACGCCGTCGATCTCGCTGAGCAGCTGCGGGACGATCGTCGACTCGACGTCGGAGGACACACCCGACCCGCGGGTGCGGAAGATCGAGTCCATCTCGTCGAAGAACACGATGACCGGGGTGCCCTCGCCGGCCTTCTCCCGGGCCCGCTGGAACACCAGCCGGATGTGCCGCTCGGTCTCGCCGACGTACTTGTTGAGCAGCTCCGGGCCCTTGATGTTGAGGAAGTAGGACTTGGCCTGCCCCTCCCCCTTCACCGCGGAGACCTTCTTGGCCAGCGAGTTGGCCACCGCCTTGGCGATGAGCGTCTTGCCGCAGCCGGGCGGGCCGTAGAGCAGGATGCCCTTCGGCGGGCGCAGCTGGTACTCGCGGAACAGGTCCGCGTGCAGGAACGGCAGCTCGACGGCGTCGCGGATCTGCTCGATCTGCCGGGCCAGGCCGCCGATGTCGGAGTAGTCGATGTCGGGGACCTCCTCGAGGACGAGCTCCTCGACCTCGCTCTTGGGGATCCGCTCGTACACGTAGCCCGACCGCGACTCCAGCAGCAGCGAGTCACCGACCCGCAGCGGCTGGTCGGTGAGCGAGTCGGCCAGGTAGACCACCCGCTCCTCGTCGGTGTGGCCGATGACCAGGGCCCGCGGCGTGACGCCGTCGATCGGCTCCAGCAGCTCCTTGAGCATGACGACGTCGCCCTGCTTCTCGAAGCCGAGCGCCTCGACGACGTTCATCGCCTCGTTGAGCATGACCTCCTGGCCGGGCCGCAGCTCCTCGGCCTCGACGGCCGGGGACACCGAGACGCGCAGCTTGCGGCCGCCGGTGAAGACGTCGACCGTGCCGTCGTCGTGCTGCCCGAGGTAGACCCCGTAGCCCGACGGCGGCTGGCCGAGCCGGTCGATCTCCTCCTTGAGCGTGAGCAGCTGCTCACGGGCGTCGCGCAGGGTGCCGGCGAGCTTGTCGTTGCGCTCGGACAGGAAGGCCGCGCGGCCCTCCGCCTCGGCGATCCGCTCCTCGAGCGCCCGCACCTGCCGGGGGCTGTCGGCCACCTTGCGGCGCAGGAGAGCGATCTCCTCCTCGAGGTAGGAGATCTGGGAGAGCAGGGCGGAGACGTCACGTTCGCGCCGCGCTCGGAACTCGTCGGGACCGCTGACAGGACCGGGGCCCATCGCGCACCTCCGCACATCGGGGGGAGCCAGGAGGCAAATCTATACACGCCTGCCGACACCGTGCCCGACGCTCGCCGGAGGTCGACTCCCCCCTGCAGGGCTACTTCTGGGGACGCCGCTGGCGGACCGGGGCGACGACGCCCTCGGCCAGCCGGCGGGCGGTCACGAGGAACGCGGTGTGCGCGACCATGCGGTGCTCGGGGCGGACGGCGAGGCCGACGGCGTGCCACGGGCGGACCAGCGACTCCCAGGCGTAGGGCTCGGTCCACACGCCCTGCGCGCGCAGCGCCTCGACGTAGGTGGACAGCTGGGTGACCGTCGCGACGTAGCCGACGAGCACGCCGCCGGGCCGCAGCGCCGCGGCCACGGTGGGCAGCACCGCCCACGGCTCGAGCATGTCCAGGACCACCCGGTCGACCACCTCGTCCGCGGGGTGGTCGGCGAGGTCGCCCAGGCGCAGGTCCCAGGTGTCCGGCACCCCGCCGAAGAAGGCGGCCACGTTGCCGCGGGCGACGTCGGCGAAGTCCTCGCGCCGTTCGTAGCTGGTGACCCGGCCCGACACCCCGACGGCGCGCAGCAGCGAGCAGGTGAGCGCGCCGGAGCCGGCGCCGGCCTCGAGGACCCGCATGCCGGGCCCGATGTCGCCGCTGCCGACGATCTGCGCGGCGTCCTTGGGGTAGATGACCTGCGCGCCGCGCGGCATGGACAGCACGAAGTCGGCCAGCAGGGGCCGGAACGCCAGGTAGCCGGTGTTGGCCGTGGAGTGCACGACCGAGCCCTCCGGCGCCCCGATGAGGTCGTCGTGGGCGATGGCGCCGCGGTGGGTGTGGAACTGCTTGCCGGGCTCGAGGACGACGGTGTGCAGCCGGCCCTTGGGGTCGGTCAGCTGCACCCGGTCGCCGACGGCGAAGGCGCCCGGCACGGTCGGAGGACCCTCCTGCCCCCCACCGCTCGCAGGCTCGCGGCGGGCCCCGGCAGGAGGGCCGTCCTCGGCGGGGGCGGCGCTCGGCGCGTTCTGGCTGGGCTCGGGCTGCGGGTCCACGGGCGGCCAGCCTAGGCGAGCGGCGGGACGGGTCCGTCCGGCGCGGGCACTCGGAACTGTCGGCGGGGCGACGTAGCGTCGGGTGCATGACGGCAGTGGCGCAGGACCCGGCGCGCAGCGGCACGGTCTTCCCCGACACGGCGTCCGACGGCGGCGAGCAGGCTCCCGACGGGCGCAGGGCCCCGCGCCGGCCCTCGCTGTCGCCGAGCCGGGCGGCGGACTTCAAGACCTGCCCGCTGCTCTACCGGTTCCGCACCATCGACCGGCTGCCGGAGAAGAAGAGCGCCGCGGCGGTGCGCGGCACGCTGGTGCACGCGGTCCTGGAGCGGCTCTACGACCTCCCGCCGGCCGAGCGGACCGTCGAGGCGGCCCGCGGCCTGGTGGCGCCGGCGTGGGACGAGCTGCGCGCCGACCCCGAGGTCGAGGGGCTGTTCACCGCCGGCGAGGAGGGGCAGCAGCCGCCGTCGCTGGAGAGCTGGCTGGACTCGGCCGGGAAGCTGGTGGAGACCTACTTCCGGCTCGAGGACCCCACCCGCATCCAGCCGGAGGGCCGCGAGCAGCTGGTCGAGGTGACCCTGCCCGACGGGCTGCTGCTGCGCGGGTACGTCGACCGGCTCGACGTCGCCCGCAACGGGGCGCTGCGGGTGGTCGACTACAAGACCGGCTCGATGCCGCGCGAGGCGTTCGAGTCCAAGGCCCTGTTCCAGATGAAGTTCTACGCGCTGGTGCTGTGGCGCACCCGCGGCGTGGTGGCCTCCCAGCTCAAGCTCATCTACCTCGGCGACGGCGACGCGCTGACCTACGCCCCCGAGGAGGCCGAGCTGGTCCGCTTCGAGCGGACGCTGCTGGCGATCTGGGCGGCGATCGAGCGGGCGGTGGCCACCGGCGACTTCCGGCCCAACCGCACGCGGTTGTGCGACTGGTGCGACCACCAGGCGCTGTGCCCCTCCTTCGGCGGCACCCCCCCGCCGTTCCCCGCCGAGGCCGCCGCCCGCGCCGGCTGGGCGACGCTGCCGATCGTCGAGCGCGACTGACGCACCCGGCGCCCGCTCCCGTGGCCCGGCGGACGCACGCCCGGGACGATCACGGCGCCGCGGTCGCGCCGCGCCGTCGCCGTCCGGCGTGTCGCCACCGGGCCCCGTGACCACCGGACCGCGGCGCCGGGGGGTCCTCCGGCAGGTGCTCTCCCCCTCGCTCGCAACCGGCCGACCAGGTCGGCGCCTGAGTTGGGGATAACGGTTGACGTCGCGGACGGCGGCGTGAGCGAGACGCGCCGGTCCACGTCGACCCGGCGGCGCGGCCGGTCCTAGCGTCGGCTCCCCCGCCATCCCTGGGAGGACCGGCATGCGCGGCTACCGGGCCGACCGGGCCTTCGACGGCGAGCGGGTGCGGCGCGACGGGGCCCTGGTGCTGGTCGACGACGGCCGGATCGTCGCCGTCGAGCCCGCGGGGACCGCCCCGCCCGACGGCGTCCCCGTCACCGCGCTGCCCGGGACGACGCTGCTGCCCGGGCTGGTCGACACGCACGTCCACCTGTGCGGCGACAACGGCCCCCGCGCCCTGGACCAGCTCCCCGAGCTGGAACCGGCACAGGTCGACGCGATCGTCGCTGCCGCCCTGCGGCAGCACCTGGCCGCCGGGGTGACGGCGGTGCGCGACCTCGGCGACGTCGGCTGGGCGGTCGTCGAGCGGGCGCCGGCCGACGGCCCCACCGTGGTCGCCTCCGGCCCGCCGCTCACCTCCCCCGCCGGCCACTGCGCGGGCATGGGCGGCGTCGTCCGGGGCGTCGAGGCGCTGCGGGCCGCGGTCCGCGAGCGCGCCGAGCGGGGCGCGGACGTCGTCAAGCTCATGGCCAGCGGGGGCGTCATGACCCCGGGCACCGACATGGCCGCCTGCCAGTTCAGCACCGCCGAGGTGCGCGCCGTCGTCGACGAGGCGCACCGGCTGGGCCTGCCGGTCACCGCGCACGCGCACGCGCTGAGCGCCGTCCGGCAGGTGCTGGCCGCCGGCGTCGACGGCATCGAGCACTGCTCGTGCCAGACCGCCACCGGCTGGGGCGTCCCGCCCGCGCTGGCCGCGCAGCTCGCCCGCGCGGGCACCGCCGTCTGCCCGACGCTGGGCCTGGCCGACGGCGTGGTGCCGCCGCCGCGGATCCGGGAGCTCCTCACCCGGATGGACATCACCGACCCGGCGCGCGCCGCCGACGCCGCCCGCATGCACCGCGCGGGCGTCCGGATCGTCAGCGGCGTCGACGCCGGCATCGGCCCCGGCAAGCCGCACGGGCTGCTGCCGCGGGCGGTCGCCTCGCTCGCCGGCGGCGGGGTGCCGGCCCCGGAGGCGCTGGCGACGGCGACCTCCGCGGCGGCCGCCGCCTGCGGTCTCGGCGGGCGCACCGGGCGGCTGGCGCCCGGCCTGGACGCCGACCTGCTGCTGGTGGACGGCGACCCCACCGTCGACGTGACGGCGCTGGAGCGGGTGCGGCTGGTGGTCTCCCGCGGCCGGGAGGTCGTGCCGGCCGGCTGAGGGGTCAGCGGCGCCGCGCGGCGTCCCGCCCGAGCAGCAGCGCCTCCAGGTCGGCGAGCCCGACGCCGGCCAGCGTGTCGCGCAGCACCAGGCCCGGCGCGGGCTCCAGCGGCTGCAGCGCGGGCACGCCGAGGACGGTGGCGCCCGCGGCCAGCCCGGCGGCCACCCCGGCCGCGGAGTCCTCGACGACGACGCAGTCGGCCGGGTCCACGCCGAGCGCGGCGGCGGCCTGCAGGTAGGGCGCCGGGTCGGGCTTGCGGGCGGGCACCTCGTCGCCGCACACGGTGAGGTCGAACGGCGGCACGTCCGGGAACGCGCGCTCGATGTGCGCGATGACCACGTCGGCCAGGCGGCGCGACGTCGTCGTCACCAGGGCCGTGGGCAGCGCGGCGGCGCGCACCTCGGCCAGCAGCTCGCGCGCGCCGGGCCGCCAGTGCAGGTCGGTGGCGAGCAGGCCGGCGACGGTCTCCTCCACCCAGGCGACGTCGGCGCTCGTCTCCCCGGGGGTGCGCTCGATCCCGAGGTCGGCCTGCAGGATCCGCATCGACGTCGCCATGCTGGTGCCGACGGTGGCCTCGCGGGCGGGGGCGCTGAGTTCACCGCCCAGGCGCCGGGCGAGGGCGAACAGGGCGTGTCCCCAGTGCTGCTCGGACTCCACCAGCGTGCCGTCCATGTCGAAGAGCACCGCGCGCAGGTCGGTCCGGGCGTCAGGGGCAGGGAGGGTCACGGCAGGTCTCTCGGGCAGGGAGCAGGGGCACGACGGCCCAGGCCGGCCGACGTCCCCAGTGTCCCACCGCCCCGGCCCGGGCCGGTGCCCGCACGGGGAGCGGTCAGTCCTCGACGCGGAACCCGATCTTGAGCGTCACCTGGACGTGCGCGACCTCCCCGTCGGCGACCTGCCCGCGCACCTCCTGGACCTCGAACCACTCGACGTTCCGGATGGTCTGGCACGCCTTGCCGATCGCGGTGCGGATCGCGTCGTCGACACCGGTCGGGCTGCTGCCGACGACCTCGGTGAGCCGGTACACGTGGTTGGCCATGGCGGTCTCCTCCCCGCACCCGGCGGCACCGGGCGCGGGTCGATCCTGGCCCGGCGGCGCCGGCCGCGGAACGAGGCGGTCAGCCGGGCAGGATGTTGACCACCCGGGCGAGCACCACCACGAGGACGCCGAGGGAGATCGTCGACTGCAGTGCCATCAGGCCCTTCACCCGCAGCGTCAGCGGCAGCGTGTCGGTCGGGCTGAAGGCGACGAGGTTGGTGAACGCCACGTACAGGTGGTCACCGAAGCGCGGACGCCACCCCGGCGCCGCGAGGCCGGGCGCGCCGGTCTGGGGGAACTGGAAGTCGGGATAGGGCCGCGGCTCCGCGACCCGGCCGGCCGGCCCGCCGCCGTCGAGCTGCCAGTAGAGCAGGGCGAACGTGACCACGTTGACCAGCAGCACCAGCCCCGCCGCGACCAGCAGCCGGTCGGCGGTGAGCGGGACGTGGTCGACCTCGCCGTCGCCGAGCACGAGGACCACCAGCCGGGCGGCCGCGGCGGCGTTGGCGACCACGAGGGTGCCGAACAGCGCGAGCACCAGCGACCGGGCGCCGCGGGGCACCGGACCGGGCCGGGCCGCGACGGCCACCAGCACCAGCAGCGCGGCCCCCTCCACGAGCGGGACGAGCAGCGGCGGGCCCACCCGGTACCGGGCGGGGATCAGCACCTGCAGCAGGATGACCAGCACGCCGGTGAGCAGCGGCCAGGTGTAGCTCTCCGGGGTGCCGGACCGGGTCCGGCCGACCGTGCGGTCCATCGCACCACCGCGTCCCTTCGGTCCCACCCCCCAGCATCCGCGGGTCGCGTCCCGGGCTCGTCACCCGGCGCGGACGAGTGCGCCGGTCAGGCGGGGCGGACGGGGGCGCCGGTCAGGCGGGGCGGACGGGGCCGCCGGTCAGGCGGCGCGGCGGCGGGCCCGCCGCAGCAGCACCGCGCCGACCCCGCCGGCCACGGCGACGCCGATCGCGAGCCCGGTGCCGTTGCCCTCGGCCGGCATCTGCGTCGAGGGCGGGCACTCCGCGCCGGCCTTGCGGGCGGCCAGGTTGGTCTCGCCCAGGTGCCACATCGGCCCGCCGCCGTTCTCGACGGTCACGGAGAACACGGCGTGCCGCACCCCGGGCGCGAAGGTCGTCGGCTGCGGCTCCCCGAGCGGGGCCGGCGTCACCTGGTTGGCCGGGCCGACCGGGATGTCCACCGTCTCGCCGGTGCGGTTGTCGTAGCCGAACACCGCCGTCCAGCTGCCGTCGGCGTGCCGGACGACGCAGTCGACCAGGGGCACCACGTCCGGCGGGTCCGACCGGTTCGGCGCCGCCCCGGCGACACCCGGGGTCAGGGCGACGACCGCCCCGACCGCGGTGGCCGCGAGTCCCCGCGCGAGGCGGCCCCGTCGCGTCGTCGAGCGTCCCGTCGTGTCCATGCCGTCCCTCGTGTCGCTGGTGAGCTGCACCTGACACGGGTCCATCGGCAGACGTGGAGGCGGCGGGGAGCCGGATCCCGGGATCCCACCCGGGCGGGTGAGCCCTACTCGAAGCGCACCGGCTGCCCGGTGGCCTCCAGCACCGACATCCACAGGTCGCCCAGCGGGTCGACGTGGTTGCGCCGGCTGACCGCCAGGGACATCGGGAGGTGCACGAACCGCCGCCGGCGGCGGGCCACGATCACCTCGGTGCGGCCGGCCATCGCCGCGTGCACGGCGGCGTGCGCCAGCCGCAGGCAGTAGGCGCTGTCGTAGGGGTTGGCCGGCACGCTGCGGATGGCGTAGCTGGGGTCGAAGTAGCGGACGTTGTTCTCGACCTTCGCGTCGTCGAGGTGCTCGGTGATCAGCCGGCGCAGCAGCCGCCCGATGTCGCCGAGCCGGACGTTGCCCGACGCGTCGCGGCCGGGCTCGTGCTCCTCGATGTGCTCCTGCCCGGCGCCCTCGGCCACCACGACCACGGCGTGCCCGCGCTCCTCCACCCGGCGGCGCAGGTGCTCGAGGAAGCCGTGCTCGCCGTGCAGCGCGAACGGCACCTCGGGGATGAGCACGTAGTCGGCGTCGTCCTTGGCCAGCGTCGAGTAGCAGGCGATGAAGCCGGAGTGCCGGCCCATGAGCTTGACCAGGCCGACGCCGCCGGGCGCCGACCGGGCCTCCACGCTGGCGGCGTGGATCGACTTGGTCGCCTCCGACATCGCGGTCTGGAAGCCGAAGCTCTGGTCGATGTAGGGGATGTCGTTGTCGATGGTCTTGGGCACCCCGACGACGGCGATCTTCAGGCCGCGCTCCTCGACGACCCGGACGACCTCCATCGCGCCGCGGATCGTGCCGTCGCCGCCGATGACGAACAGCACGTTGATCGCCAGCCGCTCCAGGGCGTCGACGATCTCCTCGGGGTCCTGCATGCCGCGGGAGGTGCCGAGGATGGTGCCGCCCTCGTCGTCGATGTGCTGCACCACCTCGGGCGTGAGGTCGACGACGTCCTCGCCGTAGTGCGGGATGAAGCCGCGGTAGCCGTTGCGGAACCCGACGATCCGGCGCACGCCGTAGTGGCGGCACAGCTCGAGGACCAGCCCGCGGATGACGTCGTTGAGGCCGGGGCACAGCCCGCCGCAGGTGACGATGCCGACCCGGGTCTTGGCCGGGTCGAAGTAGATGCGCTTGCGCGGCCCGCCCGGCTCCAGGCTGGGCAGCCGGTCGACCGGCACGCCCCGGGTGCCGGCCATCGACAGGGTGTCGTCGAAGAGGATCCGGTCGTCCTCCTCCACCGAGTGCTGCGTGGTCTCCCGCGCGGCCAGCCGCTCCGCCAGCGGCGAGTCGATGCGGCACGGACCCAGCGTCCGCACGGCGAGGTCCTCGTGTCCGATCACACACGGAACGCTCCCACACACGGGTCACGCCGCTGCGCGCGGCACCCCGGTCGTCAGGACGTCATGTCGACCTGGATCTTGGGGCCGGGCCCGGACCCCTCCGGCCGGCGCCCGGCGAGCACCTCGCCGACCTGCGCGAGCCCCACGGTGGCGGCCACCAGCGGCCGCGGGTCGACGGTGCCGGCGGCGTAGGCGGCGACGGTGTCGGCGAGCCCGGGCGAGGCGGAGAGCACGCCGACGGCGGTGACGTCGGCGAGCACCAGTGCCCGGGTGTCGACGGCGCTCGGGCTGCCGGCCAGCCCGATGCAGACCACCCGGCCGGCGGGCTCGACCAGGTCCAGCGCCCGGGCGGGGGCGCCGGCGTCGGTGGAGGCGTCGACGACGGCGTCGAACGGCCCGGCCGGCACGGTGTCGGCGGCGGCGAACCCGAGCCCGCGGGCGAAGGCCAGGGACCCCGGTGTGACGCCCAGCAGGTGCACCTCCGCGCCGGCCGCGCGGACGAACATCGCCGTCAGCAGGCCGATCGTGCCCGGCCCGACCACCAGCACCCGGTCGCCGGGCCCGGCCGCGGTGGCGCGGGCCGCGCGCAGCGCGTTGCCGCCGGGCTCGACCAGCGCGCCGAGGACGGCGTCGACCGCGTCGGGCAGGGCGTGCAGGAAGCGCGCCGGCACCGCCAGCCGCTCGGCCAGCGCGCCGGGCCGCCCGCCCCGGATGCCGACCTCCTGCCGCTGCGCGCACACGTGCTGCTGCCCGCGCCGGCAGCGCCGGCAGGTGCCGTCGCCGAGCATGGTGTCGCCGGTGACCCGCCGGCCGGCCCAGCCGGGGTCGACCCCCTCCCCCACGGCGGCGACCGTGCCGGCCCACTCGTGGCCCAGCCGCATCGGGTAGGCGGCGTGGCCCTGGTGCAGGTAGGCCATCTCGCCGGTCCAGAACTCGACGTCGGTGCCGCACACGCCGACCCGCTCGACGTCGACGACCACCTCCCCCGGCGCCGCGACCGGCTCCGGGACCTCGGTGACCCCGCCCTCGCCCGGCCCGGTGACGACGAACGCGCGCACGCTCAGTCGACGAGGTCGAGCGCCGCGCCGACCAGCGAGTCGACGTCGAGGCCGTGGTGGCGGTACACGCTGTCGAGGTCGCCGCTCTGGCCGAACCGGGTGACGCCCAGGTGCGCCGCGGGCACCCCGCGGACCCCGGCGAGGAACGCCAGCGTGTGCGGGTGCCCGTCGAGCACGGTGACCAGCGGCGTGGCCCGGTCGGCGGGGAACGCGCCGTCGAGCACCCACGGCGCGGCGTCGTCCAGGCCGCGGCGGGCCTGCACCGCGCGGAACAGCAGCCCGGGGCTGGTCACCACGACGACGTCGGCGGGGAACCCGAGCCCGTCGAGCCGCTCGGCGGCGGCCAGCGCCTCGGGGACGACGGCGCCCATCGCGGCCAGCGTCACCGCCGGGCGCGGCACCCGGCGCAGCGGGTAGGCCCCGGCCACCACCTGCCGGCGGCGCCGCTCCCGGGCGGCCGGGTCGGCGGGCACCGCGGCCAGCGCCTGGTCCACCGGCCGGGTGGACAGCCGCACGTACGCCGACTGCCCGCCGGGGCGGCCCATCTGGCCGAGCGCGGCGAGCAGGCACCACTCGGTGTCCAGGGCGAACGCCGGCTCGTAGGACAGGCAGCCGGGCTGCTCCAGCCCGATCGACGGCGTGGTGACCGACTGGTGCGCGCCGCCCTCGGGCGCCAGGGTCACCCCCGACGGGGTGCCGACCAGCAGCGACTGCCCGCCCGCGTAGATGGTGAACGACCACGGCTCCAGCGCCCGCTCGACGAACGGGTCGTAGAGGACGCCGACCGGCAGCAGCGGCTGCCCCCACCGCGACCAGGTGGCGCCGAGCTCGCCGATGGCGCCGACCAGGTTGGTCTCGGCGATGCCGAGCTCCACGTGCTGGCCCGAGGGCTTCTCCCGCCAGTGCAGGATCGTCTCGGCGTCGTCGGCGAACCAGTCGCGGCGGTCCTCGTGCGACCAGACGCCGACCTTGTTCACCCAGCCGCCGAGGTTGGTCGAGCTGGACACGTCGGGGCTGACGGTGACCACCCGCCGGCCCACCTCCGGGGCGGCGCGGTTGAGGTCGAGCAGCGTGCGGCCGAGCGCCGCCTGCGTGGTGGCGGTGCCCGACGGGGTGCGGCCCAGGTCGGCCGGCACGGGCGGGACGACGGCGTCGTCGACCGGCGGCCGGGCCAGCCGGGCGGCCGCGGCGGCGAGCAGCTCGGCGGGGCGGCTGCCGGCCGGGAACCCGGCCCACGGCTGGCCCGGGTCGACACCCACCCGGGCGGCCAGCTCGTGCAGCTGGGCCTCGGTGAGCAGCGCGGAGTGGTTCTGCGGGTGGCCCTCGGTGGCCAGCCCGTAGCCCTTGAGCGTGTAGGCGATGACCACGGTGGGGCGGGTGTCGTCGATCTGCGCGAACGCCTGCCGCAGCGCGGTGAGGTCGTGCCCGCCGAGGTTGCGCACCGCGGCGACCAGGTCGGCGTCGGGCACCCCGGCGACCAGCTCGGCGATCGCGGCCGCGCCGGGCCCGTCCCCGGGCAGTTCGCGGCGGACCTCCGCCGGCGTGCGGCGCAGCAGCCGCTGGTACTCGGCGTTGCTCATCCCGTCGATGCGGTCGCGCAGCGCGGGCCCGCCGGGCCGGGTGAACAGCTCCTCCAGCAGCGCGCCGTACTTGACGGTGAGCACCTGCCAGCCGGCGGCGGTGAACATGCCCTGCAAGCGGGTGGCGCCCATGGTCGGGACGACGCGGTCCAGCGACTGCCGGTTGAGGTCGACGATCCAGTTCACCTCGCCGAGCTCGGCGACCATCGGGTCGAGCACGGCCTCCCACACGGCGCCCTCGTCCAGCTCGGCGTCGCCCACCAGCGACCACTGCCGGCCGGTGCCGCCGGCGCCGAACTGGGTGTTGACGTAGCGGCGGGCCAGCGCGCCCCAGACCGGCGCGGTGGCGCCGATGCCGACCGAGCCGGTCGAGTAGTCCGCCGGGACGGGGTCCTTCAGCCGCGACGGGTAGGACTGCAGCCCGCCGAACGCGCGCAGCGTGGTCAGCCACGAGGCGTCCAGTTGCCCGAGCAGGAACTCCAGCGCGTGCAGCACCGGGCTGGCGTGCGGCTTGACGCTCACCCGGTCGTCGGCGGCCAGCTGCTCCAGCCACAGCGCGGTCATGATCGTGACCATCGAGGCGCTGGACGCCTGGTGCCCGCCCACCTTGAGCCCGCTCGGGTCGGGGCGCACCCGGTTGGCGTGGTCGACGATCGCCGTGGCCAGCCACAGCACGCGCTGCTCGATCTCGCGCAGCGCGGCGTCGTCCGAGCCGGTGGCGGGGGGCCGCGGGGCGGCGAGCGTCATGGTCACTCCTGTCGGGTGGGCGGACGACCAGCATCGCGCGTGCGCGCGACCTCCCCGGAGGGAGGGCCGGTGTGCCACCGTCGCTCCCCGTGACCACCCCGGACCGCCCCGCCCTGCTGCGCTCGCTCTACCGGGCCTTCACCGCCCGCGACCTCGACGCGGTGGTGGCCGCCATGGCCCCCGACGTGGACTGGCCCAACGGCTGGGAGGGCGGCCGGGTGCGCGGCCACGACGGCGTGCGGGACTACTGGGAGCGGCAGTGGGCGCAGATCCGCCCGCTGGTGCGGCCGACCGGCGTCGAGGAGCGCCCGGACGGCTCGGTCGCCGTCACCGTGGCCGTGACGGTGCGCGACCCGGGCGGCGCGGTGCTCTCCCGCGAGACGGTGCACCACGTCTACCGGTTCACCGGCGACCTCGTGCAGCGGATGGACATCGAGAGACAGGACGCCGCGCGACAGGACGCCGCGCGGTAGGACGCCGGGCGGTCGGGCGTCCGGTGGGGACGCGACCCCCGGCCGGGGCGGGCCGGGGGCCGCGCCCGCTCACGGCACGAGGATCGCGCGTCCCCGTACCCGTCCGGCCGACAGGTCGTCGATCGCGGTCTGGAAGTCGTCGAGCTCGTACCGCTGGGTGTGCAGCGTGACCTTCTGCTGGGCGGCCAGCGCCATGAGCTCGACCAGGTCGTTGTAGCTGCCGACCAGGTTGCCCAGGATGTTGATCTCGCTGGAGATGAGGTCGATGGTCGGCACGTCGATGTTCTCGCCGTAGCCGACGACCAGGTAGTCGCCGGCCCGCCGGGTCATCGCCAGCCCCTCGGCGGTGGACCCGCCCTCGCCGACGAAGTCGATGACGACCTCCGCGCCGGCCACGCCGGTGAGCGACAGGACCTGCTCCACCTGGCCGCCGTCGGCGTGCACGGTGTGGTCGGCCCCGACCGACTGCGCCAGCTTCAGCGCCTCGGGGTTCCGGTCGACGACGATCAGCTCGGCCGGTGAGAGGGCGACCATCACCTGGATGCCGATGTGCCCCAGCCCCCCGGCGCCGATGATCACGCACCGGTCGCCGGGGCGCAGCCGGCGGGCCGCCTTCGCCGCGGCGTGGTAGGCGGTCAGGCCGGCGTCGGCGAGCGCGGCGACGTCGGCCGGCTCCAGCGACTCGTCGATCTTCACGCAGCTGCGCGCCGAGGTCTTGAGGTACTCGGCGTACCCGCCGTCGGTGTCGATGCCGGGGAACCGCGAGTCCTCGCAGTGCACGTCGTCCCCGGCGCGGCAGGCGCGGCACAGCCCGCAGGTGACCAGCGGGTGCAGGATCACCTTGTCCCCGACGGCCACGTTGGTCACCGCGTCCCCCACCGCGTCGACCCAGCCGGCGTTCTCGTGGCCGATCGTGTACGGCAGCGTGACCTGCGACTTCTCCGCCCACTGCCCCTCGAGGATGTGGATGTCGGTCCGGCACACCCCGGCCCCGCCGATCCGCACGACGACGTCGTGCGGGCCGGTCACCTCGGGCTTCGGGACGTCGTCCATCTGCAGCGGCTCGTGGTAGCCGACGACGCGGACGGCCTTCATGGCAGCACCTCCAGGGGGATGAGCGGACGCTCGTCGGGACGGGGGGTCTGGTCGGCCTCGGAGCCGGGGTAGCGGGTGGTGAGCAGGCCGCGGCAGAAGTGCGCGTTGCCGTCGACGGAGATCCGCACCGAGCGGGCCCGGCGCAGCACCGTCGGCGCGTCGTCGGGGCCCGGACGGGTGCCGTCCTCGCGCAGCAGCACCGGGGCGGCGTCGTCGACCGGCAGGCCGAGGGCCGCCCGCCGGCGGCGCAGGGCGGCCGCGGCGTCGGCCGGGAGGTCGCCGAGGGTGACCGCCCGGACGTCGGCCGCCGGGTCGGCGCGGAGCAGGGCGGTGAGCGCCCGCTCCATGGCGGCGGTGTGCGCCTTGCGGGTGAACGTCGCCCGCAGGTCGTCCAGCGACTCCTCCGCCTCGTGCCCGAAGGTGCCGCGGTAGCCGAGCCCGGCGGCCAGTCCCCGGTTGATGAGGTCGGAGTCGTGGTGGTCGTCGAGCTCGACCACCACCCGCCGCACCCCGGGGACGGCGGAGAGGGCGTCGTGCGCGTCGGAGACCATCAGCCAGGCGAAGTTCGGCGCGCAGAACGACGTCGGCAGCCGCAGGTGCACCTCGACGGTGCCGCCGTGGACGGCCACCGAGCGGACGAACCCGAGGTCGGTGATCGGCTCGTCCAGCTCGGGGTCGACGACGGACCCGAGGGCCGCGCGGACCTCGGCGGCGAGGTCGGGCAGGACGGCGGTCACCGGACGCCCGCGAGGTCGGCCGCGGCCGGCTCCCGGGGGCCGGTCTCGGTCTCGTCGGCCAGGGGCAGCCGCAGGTGCTCGGGCACCGGCAGGTCGTAGAGGCGGGCGGCGTTGAGGCCGAGCACCTTCTTCTTCTCCTCGGTGGTGATCGGCGCGTACTCGGGGCTCATGTCCTCCGGGATCTGGAAGTCCACGAACTTCTCGACCAGCCACTTCGGCGTCCAGAGCGCGTAGTCGCTGGAGAACAGGATCCGGTCCACGCCCAGCCAGTAGACGAGCTCGCCCATGATCTGCGCGAAGTACCGCGGGCGGCTGTGGATGAACGGCATGGCCACGGCCAGCCCCGCGTACACGTTGGGCTCCTGGGTGGCGATCCAGCAGAAGTCCTCCAGGCGCGGCAGCCCGCAGTGCTCCACCACGAAGGTCAGGTCGGTGAAGTCGCTGGCCACGTGGTCGACGTCGGCGACGTCGAAGGCGTCCCGGTCCAGCGGCCGGATCGTCGGGCCCTTGTGGATGTGGATGTTGCGGATGCCCAGCTCGCGGCACAGCTCGAAGTAGCGGTAGGCCATCGGGTCGGTGAGCTTCCAGCCCCGGGACTCGCCGTGCCAGTCGGCGGTGTAGAGCTTCACGCCCTTGAGGTGCATCCGCTCGGCGTTCGCGCGCAGCGCGTCCAGGCCGTTCTCGCCGTCGCGCGGGTCCCAGTAGTGGTTGTAGGTGAGCTTGTCCGGGTGGGCCTGCGCGAGGGCGAACGCCTCCTCGGTCTGGCCGAACCCGCGGTGGTAGAACTCCGCGAGCCGGGCCGGCTGGAAGACCGCGTGGTCGACGATGCCGTCGACGAACACGTCGCGCATCAGCCGCTCGCCGCCCTGGTAGAGGTACTCCTCGTAGCCCCAGGTCTCGGACTCCGGGCTGAGGTTGCGGTGGTAGTCGTAGAAGCAGTCGATGAACTGCTTGCCGTGGACGTTGCGCTGGTTCTCGGGCCGCGCGTCCCACAGCGCGATGTGCGCGTCCACCACGTAGTACTGCTCGCCGTCCTTGGTGTACATCCGTCGGCCTCCGTCGGCTCCGGTTGTGAGGCGGGTCACCTCTCCGCCGCCGACGCTAGGGCGGGTCGCGAGGCGCCGAGAACCGTCCCGGTGTCCCACTTTGAGACGCCCCGGCCACCGCGGCGGCGGGTACCTTCCGGTGACACAGGCCACAGGTGTCCTGCTGTCCGGAGGTGACCGTGGACGAGCTGGTCACCCCGCCGGAGCCGCTGCCCGCGACGGCCGGCCAGGGCAGCGCCCCGCGGGTCCGCGCGTCGTGGCGGCGCAGCCAGGGCTACGGCGTGCCGCCCGACGAGGTGGTGCCGGTGTTCACCGGGAGCCCGGACACCGGGTCGCTGCTCTACGAGTGCGCGCACCGGGTCCTCACCGACCTGCAGTCGACGATCGCCAACGAGCCGGTGAGCCTCATGGTCGCCGACCCCGCCGGGTTCGTGCTGGCCCGGATCGGCGACGACACCTCGATCCAGCGGGCGCTGGACCGGGTGCACCTGGCGCCGGGCTTCTCCTACGCCGAGCGCAACGCCGGCACCAACGGCCTGGGCCTGTCGCTGGCCGACCGGGCACCGTCGCTGGTGCGGGCCGACGACCACTGGGTCACCGACCTGCGCGGCTACACCTGCGCCGCCGCGCCCGTGCTGGAGCCGGTGACCGGCGAGCTGGCCGGCAGCATCAACCTGACCACCTGGTCGGACTCCTCCTCCGACCTGCTGCTCGGCCTGGCGCAGACGGCGGCCAGCGCCACCAGCGCCCTCATGGCGGTGCGCTCGCGCGGCCGGCTGCTGCGCCCGGCGCCGCGCGGCGAGGTGTTCCGGGTGGTCGGCGGCTCACTCGCCCCCGACGACGGCGACCCGTGCGTCTCCCCCGCGTGGCGGGCGGCGGTCGACCGGGCGGCGGTCGCGGTCGCCTCGGGCCGGCTGGCGGTCGTCGTCGGCGAGGAGGGGGCGGGCAAGGCGACGGCGGCCGCGCTGGCCCGGCGGCGGCTGCCGGGCCGGCAGCGGCTGCTGCAGGCCCGCGCGCCGGAGGCCGGGGACGTCGCGCCGTGGCTGGAGCTGTGGACCCCCGAGCTCCGCGACGCGGACACCTGCGTGATCGTCTCCGGGCTGCACCGGCTGCCGGCCTGGGCCGCCGGGGAGCTGGCGCAGGTGCTGGCCACGGTCCGCCCCGCCGGGCGCCCGCAGCCGGCGGTGCTCACCGCGCCGGAGTACGCGGCGCTGCCCGAGCCGATCGCCCGGCTGGCCGACGCCGTCGTCGAGGTGCCGCCGCTGCGCGACCGCGCCGACGACGTGCTGCCGCTGGCGGCCTGGACCGCGCGGCAGGAGCGGCACCGGGACGTGGCGTTCACCCCGCGGGCGGCCCGGGCGCTGGCCGCCTGCGGCTGGCCGGGCAACGTCGCCCAGCTGCGGCGGGTGGTGCGGGAGGCGGCGGCCCGCGCCGACGTCGTCGACGTGCACCACCTGGCCCCGGAGGTGCTCGACGGCGGCGCCCGGCCGCTGTCCCGGCTGGAGCGGCTCGAGCGCGACGAGATCGTGCGGTGCCTGACCGAGCCGGGCACCACGATGACCCGCGTCGCCGAGGAGCTCGGCATCGGCCGGGCGACCCTCTACCGCAAGATCGCCCAGTACAAGATCACCGTCCCGCAGCGCTGACCCAGCCCGGGCGACGTGCGGGAACGGCCCCGGTGCCCCCCACGCCCCGCGCCGAGCCCGCGAGGCGTGGGGGGCACCGGGTCCTTCACTCCTCGTCGGTGCGGTAGCCCAGGTTGGGGGCCAGCCAGCGCTCGGCCTCGGCGAGCGTCCAGCCCTTGCGGCGGGCGTAGTCCTCGACCTGGTCGCGGCCCAGCCGGCCCAGGTTGAAGTACCGCGCCTCCGGGTGCGAGAAGTACAGCCCGCTGACCGCCGCACCCGGCCACATGGCCATCGACTCGGTCAGCTGCAGCCCGATCGAGGCCTCGACGTCGAGCAGCTCCCAGATCGTCTGCTTCTCGGTGTGCTCGGGGCAGGCCGGGTAGCCGGGCGCGGGCCGGATGCCGCGGTAGCGCTCGGCGATCAGCGCGTCGTTGTCCAGCCGCTCGTCGGCGGCGTAGCCCCAGAACTCGCGGCGCACCCGCTCGTGCAGCCGCTCGGCGAACGCCTCGGCCAGCCGGTCGGCGAGCGCCTCGAGCATGATCGCCGAGTAGTCGTCGTGGGCGGCCTTGAACGCCGCGACCCGCTCGGCCGACCCGAGCCCGGCGGTGACGGCGAAGGCGCCGACGTGGTCGCGCAGCCCGGTCTCCCTGGGCGCCACGAAGTCGGCGAGCGACTTCCGCGGGGCGCCGTCGCGGCCCTCGGTCTGCTGCCGGAGCTGGTGCAGCACCGCGCGCACCCGCGTGCGGGACTCGTCGGCGTAGACCTCGATGTCCTCGCCGTCGACCCGGGCCGCCGGGAACAGCCCGAACACGCCGGAGGCGGTGAGCCAGCGCTCGGCGACGATCCGGTCGAGCATCTGCTGCGCGTCGGCGTACAGCCGCCGCGCGGCGTCGCCGGTGGCCGGGTTGTGCAGCAGGTCGGGGAACCGGCCGCGCATCTCCCAGGCGGTGAAGAACGGCTGCCAGTCGATGTAGCCGCGCAGCTCCTCCAGCGGGTAGTCGCGCAGCACGCGGGTGTGCGCCACCTCGGCGTCGCCGTGCGCGTGGTCGCAGGCGGGCCCGGTGCACACGTCGCGGGTCTGCTGCAGCAGCATCCGCGGCCGCGGCGGGGTGTAGGCCGACCAGTCCAGCGCCGGTGCGGCGGCGCGGGCGGCGGCCAGCGGCAGCAGCGTCCGGGTGTCGGTGCGCGCGGCGTGCCGCTCGCGCAGCGCCTCGTACTCGGTCCCGGTGGCCGCCAGCAGGCCGGGGCGCTGCTCGTCGGACAGCAGCGCCGCGACGACCGGCACCGACCGCGACGCGTCCTTCACCCAGATGACCGGCCCGTGGTAGCGCGGCGCCACCTTGACCGCGGTGTGTGCCCGCGACGTGGTCGCCCCGCCGATGAGCAGCGGCACCTCGAAGCCCTGCCGCTCCATCTCGGCGGCCAGGTTGACCATCTCGTCCAGCGACGGCGTGATCAGCCCGGACAGGCCGATGACGTCGGCGCCGACCTCCTTGGCGGTGTCGAGCACCTTCTGCGCCGGCACCATGACGCCGAGGTCGACGACGTCGTAGTTGTTGCACTGCAGCACGACGCCGACGATGTTCTTGCCGATGTCGTGGACGTCGCCCTTCACCGTCGCCATGACCACGGTGCCGTTGGTGCGGTCGGCGTCGCCGGGCTGCCTCTCCGCCTCGATGAAGGGCACGAGGTGGGCCACGGCCTTCTTCATCACCCGCGCGGACTTCACCACCTGCGGCAGGAACATCTTCCCGGCGCCGAACAGGTCGCCGACGACGTTCATCCCGCCCATCAGCGGGCCCTCGATGACCTCGATCGGCCGGCCGCCGCGCGCGGCGATCTCCAGCCGCAGCTCCTCGGTGTCGGCCTCGACGAACTCGTCGATGCCCTTCACCAGCGCGTGGGTGATCCGCTCCCCGACCGGCAGCGCCCGCCACTCCTCGGCGGCGGCCTCCTCGGCGGCGCCGGAGGCGGCGTACTCCCCGGCGATCTCCAGCAGCCGCTCGGTGGCGTCGGGCCGGCGGGCCAGGACGACGTCCTCGATCCGCTCGCGCAGCCGCTCGGGGACCTCCTCGTACACCTCCAGGGCGCCGGCGTTGACGATGCCCATGTCCATGCCGGCGGCGATCGCGTGGAAGAGGAAGACGGCGTGGATGGCCTCGCGGACCCGGTTGTTGCCGCGGAAGGAGAACGAGACGTTGGAGACGCCGCCGGACACCAGCGCGCCCGGCAGGTTCTCCTTGATCCAGCGGGTGGCCTCGATGAAGTCCAGGCCGTAGCGGGCGTGCTCCTCGATGCCGGTGGCGACGGCGAAGACGTTGGGGTCGAAGATCACGTCCTCGGCGGGGAAGCCGACCCGGTCGACGAGGACGTCGTACGCGCGACGGCAGATCTGCTGCCGGCGCTCGAGGGTGTCGGCCTGCCCGTCCTCGTCGAAGGCCATGACGACGACGGCGGCGCCGTACTTCCGGCACAGCCGCGCCTGCTCGACGAACTCCGCCTCGCCGTTCTTCAGCGAGATCGAGTTGACGATCGACTTGCCCTGCAGCTGCTGGAGGCCGGCCTCGATGACCTCCCACTTGGAGGAGTCGACCATCACCGGCACGCGGCAGATGTCGGGCTCGGCGGCGATCAGGCGGGTGAAGCGGGTCATCGCCGCGACGCCGTCGATCATGCCCTCGTCCATGTTGACGTCGATGACCTGCGCGCCGGCCTCGACCTGCTGGCGGGCGACGGCCAGCGCCGTCGGGTAGTCGCCGTCGCGGATCAGCCGGCGGAAGCGGGCCGAGCCGGTGATGTTGGTGCGCTCGCCGACGTTGACGAACAGCGAGTCGGCGTCGACGGTCAGCGGCTCCAGCCCCGACAGCCGCAGCGCCGGGCGGACCACCGGCGGCGTGCGCGGCGGCAGCCCGTCCACGGCCGCGGCGACCGCCGCGATGTGCTCGGGCGTGGTGCCGCAGCAGCCGCCGACGACGTTGACGAAGCCGTCCTCGGCGAAGCCGTGCAGCACGCCGGCGGTGTCGGCGGGCGCCTCGTCGTACTCGCCGAAGGCGTTGGGCAGCCCGGCGTTGGGATAGCAGGAGACGAAGGTGCCGGCCATCCGCGCCAGCTCGGCGACGTAGGGCCGCATCTCCTTCGCGCCCAGCGCGCAGTTGAGCCCGACCACCAGCGGCCGCACGTGGCGGACCGAGTGCCAGAACGCCTCGGTCGTCTGCCCCGACAGCGTCCGCCCGGAGGCGTCGGTGATGGTGCCGGAGATCATCACCGGCCAGCGGCGGCCGCGCTGCTCGAACAGCGTCTCCAGCGCGACGATCGCGGCCTTGGCGTTGAGCGTGTCGAAGATCGTCTCGACCAGCAGCACGTCCGCGCCGCCGTCGACCAGGCCGCCGGCCTGCTCGAGGTAGGCCGCGACCAGCTCTAGGAAGGTGACGTTGCGGGCGCCGGGGTCGTTGACGTCGGGCGAGATGGACGCCGTCCGGGTGGTGGGGCCGAGGGCGCCGGCCACGTAGCGGCGCCGGCCCGGGGTGCGCGCGGTGGCCGCGTCGGCCTCCCGGCGGGCCAGCCGGGCCGCCGCGACGTTGATCTCCCGCGCGAGCCCGGCCATGCCGTAGTCGGCCAGCGAGACGGCGTTGGCGTTGAAGGTGTTGGTCTCGACGAGGTCGGCGCCGGCGTCGAGGTACTCGCGGTGGATGCCCGCGACCAGCTCCGGCCGGGTGAGCACCAGCAGGTCGTTGTTGCCCTGGACGTCGACCGGCCAGTCGGCGAAGCGCTCCCCGCGGTAGCCGGCCTCGCTCGGGCGGTCCCGCTGGATCGCGGTCCCCATCGCGCCGTCGAGCACGAGGATCCGCTGCTCCATCAGGGCGGTGAGCTCCGCCGTCGCGTCGGGCCGGAGGTCGGGGGCGTCGGTCACGGGCATCCTCGGGGTGCGTTCGGGACGGTGCCGGGAACTCCTGTGCAAGCGTGCCCCACACCGGAGCCGGGTGGTCCGGGGAGCAACCCGGGACGTCCGGGACATCTTCCCATCCCGCTCCACCCCGGCCGGGCCGCCCGACCGACGTAGGCTCGCAGGGGTGATCGACCCGAAGTCCGCTCCCGAGGAACTGCCCCAGCTGAACCAGCCGGTGGCGGTGGTCGCCTTCGAGGGCTGGAACGACGCCGGGGACGCCGCCACCGGGGCGCTCGAGCACCTGGAGCTCATCTGGGACGCCACCCCCCTGGCGGCGCTCGACCCCGAGGACTACTACGACTTCCAGGTCAACCGGCCCACCGTCTCGCTCGTGGGCGGGGTGAGCCGGCGCATCGAGTGGCCGACGACGCGCATCTCCGTGGCCCGCCCGCCGGGCAGCGACCGCGACGTCGTCCTGATCCGCGGGATCGAGCCCAACATGCGCTGGCGCGGGTTCTGCGCCGAGCTGATCGAGCTGTGCGAGGAGCTCGGCGTCCAGACCGTGGTGGCGCTGGGCGCGCTGCTCGCCGACACCCCGCACACCCGGCCCACCCCGGTCTCCGGCTCGGCCTACGACCAGGAGTCCGCGCGCACCTACGGCCTGGAGACCTCCCGCTACGAGGGGCCCACCGGCATCCTCGGGGTCTTCCAGGACGCGTGCGTGCAGGCCGGCCTGCCGGCGGTGAGCTTCTGGGCGGCGGTCCCCCACTACGTCTCCCAGCCGCCCTCCCCGCGGGCCACCGTCGCGCTGCTGCAGCGGGTCGAGGAGGTGCTGGAGCTGGCCGTGCCGCTCGGCGCGCTCCCCCAGCAGGCCGACGAGTGGGTGAAGACCGTCGACGAGATGGCCCAGGAGGACGCCGAGGTCGTCGAGTACGTGCGCTCGCTCGAGGAGCGCGCCACGGAGAGCGACCTGTCCCAGGCCGACGGCGACCAGATCGCCCGCGAGTTCGAGCGCTACCTCCGCCGCCGCGGCTCCTCGCCCAACTGAGCGGCCCTCCCCCGGCAACCGGCCCCGCCTCCGGCGGTGCCCACCGGCCGGGGTCGGGGCCGAGTTGGGGATAACGGTCGGGACGGCGACGGTGCGGGCGTTCCCCGTGCCCTGCCGGTCCTGCAGCACCGGCAGGGCACGGGCGGCCCCGGCGACGGCCCGGCGTCAGGCGGGCGCGGCGCCGAGGACCCGGCCCCGCACGCTCACTCGCGGCGCAGCAGCGGGGCCATGCGGGCGGCGGCGTCGTCGCCGAAGAGCCGGTCGTGGGTGGCCAGCGCGTACCGGTCGGTCATCCCCGAGACGTAGTCGACGACCTGGGTGACGACGTCGGCCTCGGTGTCCCGGTAGGACGCCGGGATGAGGCCGGGCGCGGCGAGGTGGTGGTCGACCAGCCGGCGGATGACGTCGACCGCCAGCTGCTTCTGCCCCGCGGCGGTCTCGGACAGGTAGACCCGCCGGAACATGAACGTGCGCAGCTCGTCCATCGCGGCCAGCGGCTCGGCGGCCATGACCACCGCGCCGCCGTCGGCCAGGGACCCGGCGACGACGGCGTCGACCATCGCGCCCACCATCGCGCTGCCGGGCTCGCCGAACAGCTCGCAGGCGCGGGCGGGCAGGTCGGGGACCCGCAGCACCCCGGCGCGGACGGCGTCGAGCGCGTCGTGGGACAGGTAGGCGATCCGGTCGGCGTACCGGACGCACTCCCCCTCGCGCGTGGCCGGCGGCGGGGCGATCTTCCAGCTGTGCGCGCGGATGCCGTCGCGCACCTCCCAGGTGAGGTTCAGGTGCTCGAGCACCTCGACGATCCGCACCCCCTGCGCCGCGTGGTGCCACCCGCCGGGCACGTAGGGGTCGAAGGCGTCCTCGCCGATGTGCCCGAACGGCGAGTGGCCGACGTCGTGGCCCAGCGCGATCGCCTCGGCGAGGGTCTCGTTCAGCCCCAGCGCGCGGGCGATCGCGCGGGCCACCTGGGTGACCTGCAGCGTGTGGGTGAGCCGGGTGACGAAGTGGTCGCCGTCGGGGTTGAGGAAGACCTGGGTCTTGTGCTTGAGCCGGCGGAAGGCCTTGGCGTGCAGGATGCGGTCCCGGTCCCGCTCGAACGCGGTGCGCAGCGGGTCCTCGGGCTCGTCGACGGCGCGGCCGCGGGTGGCCCCCGACCGGGCCGCGGCCGGGGCGAGGCCCTGCTCCTCCCGCTCGCGCGCGGCGCGGTCGGTGAAGCAGAAGCCCCCGCCCATCAGCCCTCCTGCAGCGCGGTGTCGAGCTCGATCCCGAGCAGCGCGTCGACGGCGTCGGCCACCATCGCCGGGGCGCCGTCCTCGGCCTCCCCGTCCCCGGCCAGCGTGGCGGCCGCCCAGGCGTCGACGCCGGCGATCGCGCCGGGGCTGTCGAGGTCGTCGGCCAGCCGCTCGCGCAGCGCCGCCAGCACCGGCGCGGCGGGAGCGCCGGCGTCGCGGGCGACGGCCCGCCGCCAGGTGGCCAGCCGCGCCTCGGCGGCGGACAGCAGGTCCGGCGTCCAGGCGCGGTCGGTGCGGTAGTGCCCCGACAGCAGCGCCAGGCGGATCGCCATCGGGTCCACGCCCTCGCCGCGCAGCTTGGAGACGAACACCAGGTTGCCCCGGCTCTTGCTCATCTTCTCGCCGTCCAGGCCGATCATCGCCGCGTGCACGTAGGCCCGGGCGAAGGGCTTGGTCCCGGTCAGCGCCTCGGCGTGGACGGCGGAGTACTCGTGGTGCGGGAAGACCAGGTCGCTGCCGCCGCCCTGCACGTCGAAGCCCATGCCGATGGTGTCCAGCGCGATCGCGGCGCACTCGACGTGCCAGCCGGGCCGGCCGTCGATGCCGCGCGGGCCGGGCCAGGACGGCTCCCCCTCGCGGGCACCGCGCCACAGCAGCGGGTCGAGCCGGTTGCGCTTGCCCGGGCGGTCCGGGTCCCCGCCGCGCTCGGCGGACAGCGCGAGCATGGTCGCCTCGTCGTAGCCGGACTCCTCGCCGAAGCCGGGCGCCTGCGCGACGTCGTGGTAGACGTCGCCGGTGCCGTCGTCGAGGACGTAGGCCAGGCCCGCGTCCAGCAGCGTCTCCACGTGGGCGACGATCATCGGGATCGCCGCCACCGCGCCGACGTAGTCCTCGGGCGGCAGCACCCGCAGCGCGGTCATGTCCTCGCGGAACAGCGCGGTCTCGCGCATGGCCAGGACGACCCAGTCCTCGCCGTCGCGCTCGGCGCGCTCGAGCAGCGGGTCGTCGATGTCGGTCACGTTCTGCACGTAGTGGACCGCGTGCCCGGCGTCCCGCCACACCCGGTTGACCAGGTCGAAGGCCAGGTAGGTGGCGGCGTGGCCGAGGTGGGTGGCGTCGTAGGGGGTGATCCCGCAGACGTACATCCGCGCCACGGCGTCGGGCTCGGTGTCCACGACCTGCCCGCGCGCGGTGTCGTAGAGCCGCAGGACCGGACCGGGGCCCGGGAGGGTCGGCAGGAGCGGGGCGGGCCAGCTGAGCACGTCATCGAGCCTAGTTGCGGTGCCGGCGCGCCCGCGGGCGCCGCCCCCACCTGGGGACGGCGCCCGCGGGCCCCGGCCGGCTGCCGGTCGGCTACTCGTCGTCCTCGTCGACCCACTCGAGGGTCCGGGTCACCGCCTTCTGCCACTTGCGGTACTGCCGGTCGCGGGTGGTGTCGTCCATGCCCGGGCTCCACCGCTTGTCCTCGGCCCACTGGCTGGTGAGCTCCTCCTCGTCGGCCCAGAACCCGACCGCGAGGCCCGCGGCGTAGGCCGCGCCCAGCGCCGTCGTCTCGGCGATCTTCGGGCGGACGACGTCGACGCCGAGGATGTCGGCCTGGAACTGCATGAGCAGCTCGTTGACCACCATGCCGCCGTCGACCCGCAGCTCGGTGAGGGCCACCCCCGAGTCGGCGTTCATGGCCTCGACGACCTCGCGGGTCTGGTAGGCCGTGGCCTCCAGCACCGCCCGGGCCAGGTGGCCGCGGTTGACGTAGCGGGTGAGCCCGACCAGCGCGCCGCGGGCGTCGGAGCGCCAGTGCGGGGCGAACAGGCCGGAGAACGCCGGCACGAAGTAGGCGCCGCCGTTGTCGTCCACCGACCGGGCCACCGCCTCGATCTCCCCGGCGCCGCCGATCAGGCGCAGGTTGTCCCGCACCCACTGCACCAGCGACCCGGTGACGGCGATCGAGCCCTCCAGCGCGTAGACGGGCTTGCGGCCGCCGATCTGGTAGCAGACCGTCGTCAGCAGGCCGTTGCGCGACGACACCGCCTCCTCGCCGGTGTTGAGCAGCAGGAAGTTGCCGGTGCCGTAGGTGTTCTTGGCCATGCCCTGCTGGAAGCAGACCTGCCCGAAGGTGGCCGCCTGCTGGTCACCGAGGGCGCTGGCGATCTTCACGCCGGCCAGCGCGCCGGCGTGCCGGCCCTCGCCGTAGACCTCCGAGCTGGACCGGATCTCCGGCAGCATCGACATCGGGATGCGCATGTCCGCGGCGATGGACTCGTCCCACGTGAGGGTGCGGTAGTCCATGAGCATCGTGCGCGAGGCGTTGGTGACGTCGGTGATGTGCTGGCCGCCGGTGGTGCCGCCGGTGGCGTGCCAGAGCAGCCAGCTGTCGACCGTGCCCATGAGCAGGTCGCCGCGCTCGGCGCGCTCGCGGGCGCCCTCGACGTTGTCGAGGATCCAGGTCACCTTGGGCCCGGCGAAGTAGGTGGCCAGCGGCAGGCCCACCTTCTCCTTGTACCGGTCCGCTCCCCCGCCGAGCTCGCCGAGCTCGGTGCAGATGCGGTCGGTGCGGGTGTCCTGCCAGACGATCGCGTTGTAGACCGGCTCGCCGGTGGTCTTGTCCCACACGACGGTGGTCTCGCGCTGGTTGGTGATGCCGACCGCGGCGAGGTCGGAGCCGACCAGGTCCGCGCGGGCCAGGGCCTGCCCGACGACCTCGCGGACGTTGGTCCAGATCTCCATCGGGTCGTGCTCGACCCACCCGGCGCGCGGCATGATCTGCCGGTGCTCGGTCTGGCCGACACCGACGACGGCGCCGTCGTGGTCGAAGATCATGCAGCGGGTGCTGGTGGTGCCCTGGTCGATGGCGGCGATGTAGCTGCTCACGGTTCCTCCGGGTGCGTCGTTGCAGGGGGACGGTGCAGGGGTCGGGTGCGGACGGTCGGGACGGGGGCCGGCGGGACGGCCGGGCGGTCAGAAGCCCTGGGCCAGCAGGCCGGCCAGGGCGCCGCCGACGAGCGGGCCGACGACGGGGACCCACGCGTAGCCCCAGTCGCTGCCGCCCTTCTTCGCGATGGGCAGCACGGCGTGCGCGATCCGCGGCCCCAGGTCGCGGGCCGGGTTGATCGCGTAGCCGGTCGGCCCGCCGAGCGAGTTGCCGATGCCGATGACCAGCAGGGCGACGGCGACCGGCCCGATCTCGCTCGGCGTGTTCCCGAACCTCAGGATGATGTAGACGAGCGCGAAGGTGCCGATGGCCTCGGTGAGCGCGTTCCACGGAAGGCTGCGGATCGCCGGGCCCGTGGAGAAGGTCGCCAGGATCTCCCCCGGCTCGTCGTGCCTGGCGTAGTGCTTCTGGTACGCGAGCCAGGCGACGACGGCGCCGAGGAACGCGCCGACGAACTCGCCGGCGAAGTAGACCAGCGTGCTGCCGAACGTGACGTCGACACCGGGGGCGTACTCGTCGGCCCCGGAGGCCCACAGCCCGACGGTGACCGCCGGGTTGAGGTGGGCACCGCTGCGGTAGGCCGCGTAGACGCCGGCGAAGACGCCCAGGCCCCAGCCGAAGTTGATGAGCAGCCAGCCGCCGCCGTGGCCCTTGGAGTCGGTGAGCAGGACGTTGGCGACGACGCCGACGCCGAAGAGCAGCAGCATTCCGGTGCCGAGCACCTCGGAGAAGAAGACGGAGGTCAGTGACACGCTGAGACACCTCTCTGTGTCCGGTTGTGCCGTGATGGGGGCCCGCCCGGTGCGGGCGGGTCGTGCCGAGCCCTCTGTCCACCTCCTCTCCGGCAGCGGCGGTCTCGCCGGGCCGGCGGGACGCCCCGCCGGCCCGGGGTCTCAGGAGGCGCCGGCGAAGGGCCGGATCTCCGGCGCCCGCAGCCGGGCCTGCTCGGCCGAGGTGTCGTCGGGCATCGCCTCGGCGGCGCGCTCGGCCTCCACCCGTGCCAGGTAGGTGCTGATCTCCCGCTCCCGCTGGTCGTCGTCCCAGCCGAGCAGCGGCGCCATGAGGTCGGCCGCGGCGCGGGCCGAGGCGGTGCCCCGGTCGGCCTGCTCATAGGACAGCCGGGTGCGGCGGGTGAGCACGTCCTCCAGGTGCAGCGCGCCCTCGGCGGTGACGGCGTAGACGACCTCGGCCGGCAGGTAGTCCGGCGCGCCCTCCAGCGGGCGGCCGAGCTCGGGGTCGGCGTCGACCAGGGCGAGGACCTCGTCGACCAGGCTGCCGTAGCGGTCGAGCAGGTGCTCCACGCGCTGCTCGGTCCAGCCGTGCGCGGCGGCCAGGTGCGCCTTGCGGTTCCAGCGGACCCGGTAGCCGTCGGCGCCCACCAGCGGCAGCTCCTCGGTGAGCGAGGCCGGGATCGGTGCGTCGGGGTCCTCGCCGGGCGCCCGGTCGCGCAGCGCCATGTCGACGACGTCGCGGGCCATGACGCGGTAGGTCGTGTACTTGCCGCCGGCGATCATCGTCAGGCCCGGCCGCACGGTGGCGGCGGTGTGCTCGCGGGAGACCCGGGTCGTCCCCCCGGCCTCCTCGTCGACCGGCTGCAGCAGCGGGCGCAGGCCGGTGTACACGCCGAGGACGTCGTCGCGGGTGAGCGGGCGCTCGAGCACCGCGTTGGCGTGGTCGAGCAGGTAGTCGACGTCGGCGGCCGAGGCGACCGGGTGGTCCTTGGCCAGGTCCCACGGGGTGTCGGTCGTGCCGATCACCCAGTGCGTCGGCCACGGGATGATGAACAGCACGCTCTTCTCGGTGCGCAGGATGAAGCCGTCCTCGCCGGCGATCGCCTCGCGCGGCACGGCGATGTGCACGCCCTTGGAGGCGCGCACGGTCAGGCCCTGGGCACGGAAGAGCTCCTCCGTCTGGTCGGTCCACACCCCGGTGGCGCCGACGACGTGGCGGGCGCGGACGGTGAGCTCGCGGCCGGTCTCGAGGTCCACCGCGCGCACGCCCGCGACCCGGCCGTCCTCCTCCAGGTAGCCGGTGACCTGGGTGCGGCTGGCGGCCAGCGCGCCGTGCCCGACCGCGGTGCGCACGAGCACCTGCACGAGGCGGGCGTCGTCGACCTTGGCGTCCCAGTAGCGGATGGCGCCGACGGCGACGTCGTCCTTCAGCGAGGGCGCCACCCGGCGCAGCGCCTTCTTCGACAGGTGCCGGTGCAGCGGCACGCCGTGGCCGTCGCGGCGGCCGAGCAGGCCCCCGAGGGTGTCGTAGAGGGCGATGCCCGCGCCGATGTAGGCCCGCTCCCACACGCGGTGCCGGATCGGGTAGAGGAAGGGCACCGGGTGCACCAGGTGCGGGGCGAGCCGGCCGACGAGCAGGCCGCGCTCGTGCAGCGCCTCGCGGACCAGCGCGAAGTCCAGCATCTCCAGGTAGCGCAGCCCGCCGTGCACCAGCTTGCTGGCCCGGCTCGAGGTGCCCGAGGCCCAGTCGCGCTGCTCGAGCAGGCCGACCGTCAGGCCGCGGCTGGCCGCGTCGAGCGCGGCCCCGGCCCCGGTGACCCCGCCGCCGATGACCAGGACGTCCAGGACGTCCCGGGACATGCGGTCGAGGGCGTTGGTGCGGACCTCGGGCGAGAGGGCTGTGGACACCGGGCACTCCTGAGGTGGTGCGGGGGTGGTGCGGGGCGCCGGCGGGGTGCCGGCACCCGGGGACGAGGGTCAACCTGCACCTGTTGGCCTCGCAGGGCAACCACCTGCACGTCCGTGCACCGCGGCGTTAGCGTGGGACCGGTGCGTGGGGTCGCCCGCGCCGGGAGGGAGCCAGGGCGTGGCGGCCGACGAGGACCTCGAGCGGGTGGCCCGCCGGTACTGGCTGGACCGCGTGCGGATGGAGGACATCGCCGCCGAGGAGGGGGTCTCGCGGTCCACGGTGTCCCGGATGCTGGACGCCGCGCGGGCGCTCGGCATCGTCACCGTCTCGGTCAGCGCCGTGCACGGACGTGCAGCCTCGATGGCGAGCGAGCTCGGCGCGCGGTACGGCGTCACGGCGCGGGTGGTCTCGGTGCCGGAGGACGCCCCCGACGTCGCCCGGCTACAGCTGGTCGCCGGCCGGACCGCGGCGGTCCTCGACGAGGCGATGGGCGACGGGATGACGCTCGGGCTGGCGTGGGGCACCACCACCAGCGCCGTCGGCCAGCACCTGCGGGCCCGGCCGCTGCGGGACGCGCACGTCGTCCAGCTCAACGGGGCGATGAACACCCACAGCAGCGGCGTCGGCTACGGCAGCGACGTCCTCGGGCGGTTCGGCACCGCCTGGGACGCGCAGGTGCACCACTTCCCCGTGCCGGCGTTCTTCGACCGGTCCGAGACCCGGCAGGCGATGTGGCGCGAGCGCAGCGTGCGCCGGGTGCTGGCCATCCAGCAGTCCGCCGACGTCGCCCTGTTCGGCGTCGGCGCGATGGCCGGCCCGGTGCCGAGCCGGGTCTGGGCGGAGGGGTACCTCGGCCCGGCCGACCGCGCCGACCTCGCCGCCGCCTCGGTGGTCGGCGACGTGTGCACCGTCTTCCTGCGCGGCGACGGGACCTGGGAGGGCATCCCCATCAACGCGCGCACCAGCGGCCTGGTCCCGCCGGCGCTGCGCCGCATCCCGCGGCGGGTGTGCGCGGTGGCCGGCGTCAACAAGGTCACCGCGCTGGCCGCGGCGCTGGCCGGCGGGCTGGTCACCGACCTGGTGCTCGACGAGCGCACCGCCGCGGCGCTGCTGCTGCGCCGGGCCGCGCCCCGCCCGGTGCCGGCCCTGTGGGCCCGCTGACGGGCTAGCGTCGGGGCCCGTCCCCGCGCGAGGAGGCCGCGATGGAGCTGTCGGGCTACCTGCCGGTGCTGCGCCGCACCGACGCCCGGTTCGCCGACGCCGCCGCCGAGGCCGTGCTGGCCGGCGGCTGGACCGCCCCGGTGCCCGGGTGCCCCGGCTGGACGCTGGCCGACCTGGTCTGGCACCTCGGCACGGTCCAGCACTTCTGGGCCTGGGTGGTCCGCACCCGCGCCCAGGACCCCGGCGGGTACGGAGAGCCGCAGCGCCGGCCCGACGACGAGCTGCTGGGCTGGGCGGCGGGACAGTCCGCGGAGCTGGAGGCCGCGCTGGCCGGCGCCGACCCGGCCGAGCGGGTGTGGACCTGGGCGCCCCGGAAGGACGTCGGTTTCGTGCTGCGCCGCCAGGTGCAGGAGGCCGTCGTCCACACCGTCGACGTCGAGCAGGTGCTCGGCGACGTCCGCCCCATCCCCACCGACGTCGGCCTCGACGGCATCGACGAGTGGCTGGAGGTGATGGTGCCCGGCGCGCTGCCCGACGGCCCGCCCGAGGGCGCGCACCCGGTGGTGCTGCACGCGATCGACGCCGGCGTCGAGCGGACGCTGTTCGCCGGCACCCGGCCGCAGCCGGTGGCCATGCTGCGCGGCACCGCCGGGGACCTGCTGCTGGCGTGCTGGCGGCGGGTGCCGCTGGAGGTGCTCACCGTCGACGGCGACGGCCTGCAGGCGGCCGCGATGATCGCCGCGGTCGACCTGTCCTGAACCCGCGGGGGCCGGCGACGGCTCCGAACGGGTGCGCCGAGGCCGCGTTCCGGCGCCCGGGATGCGGCGTCGGCGCACACCGTCGCCGCGGCGGGTCAGAAGGGGGGCCAGGGCAGGGCGGGCCAGTCCCCCGACGGCTCGGGGTGCACCTGCGTGCGCAGCAGCTCGGCCACCCGCTGCTGCGTGCACCGGACCTCCCGGCGGGTCAGGTGCTCGTGCAGCGCCTCGCCGAGGTCGCCGCGCAGGTCGTCGGCCAGCCGCTCCAGCACCGCCAGCGCCTCCAGCAGCAGCGGCTTGCCCGCCCAGCGCCACAGCAGGGTGCGCAGCTTCGGGTCGGTCGAAAAGCAGATGCCGTGGTCGACGCCGTACACGTGGCCCGACGCCGTCGGGATGATGTGCCCGCCCTTGCGGTCGGCGTTGTTCACGACGGCGTCGAACACCGCCATGCGGCGCAGGCCCGGGTGGTCGGAGCGGACGAACGCGGCCAGGTCGACGCCCGGGTCGCCGTCGATCCACAGCTGCACCATGCCGGGTCCGAACGGGCCCTCCCGCAGCACGGTCGGCGGGACGACGTCCCAGCCGGTGGCCTCGCTGACCAGGGCCGCCGACACCTCGCGCCCGGCGAGGGTGCCGTCGGGGAAGTCCCACAGCGGCCGCTCGCCGGCGACCGGCTTGTAGACGCACTCGGCCTCGAGCGTGCCGGTGCGGACGGTGCCGAACAGGGTCACGTTGCTCGCGTCGAGCATGCGGCCCTCGACGTCGATCTCACCCTCGCGCAGCAGGGCGCGCGCCTCGGCGGCGGTGGCCGGGGCGCGGAGGTCCTGCGCGGGCTCGCTCATCGCCGTCGTCCGGGGATCAGCGGCGGTAGCCGTTCTGCCGGGGGCAGACGTGCCCGGTCGGGTCCAGCGGCAGCGAGCACAGCGGGCACGAGGGCCGGCCGGCGGCGACGACGCGGCGGGCGCGGGCCACGAACGAGCGGGCGGCGCCGGGGGTGATGGTCACCCGCAGCGCGTCGGGGCCCTCCTCGGCGTCGGACAGGATCGTCTCCTCGTCGACCGGCTCGTCGGTGGCGGCCACGGCCTCGACGACGACGGCCTGCGCCTCGCCGTCCCAGGCCAGGCCCATGGCCGCGACGCGGAACTCCTCGTCGACGGGCGCGGTGAGCGGCTCGAGGTCGTCGACGTCGGCGGTGGCGGGGACGGCGGTGCCGGGGCGGGTGGCGATCTCGTCGAGCAGCTCGTCCATGCGCTCGGCGAGGACCTGCACCTGCGACTTCTCCAGCGCGACGCTGACCACGCGCCCCTCGGCGTCGGACGCCTGCAGGTAGAAGGTGCGGTCCCCGGGCTGGCCCACCGTGCCGGCGACGAACCGGGACGGGCGGTCGAAGCGGAAGACCTGGCGAGGCACGCGCCCAGGTTACGCGGGGAGGCGGACGGTTGCGTTCAGGTCGTGGCCGCCCCGGCCCCGCCGCCCACCACGGCGTCGGAGTCGGCCGTCCCCTCCTTCGGGAGGAGTGCCGCGACGTCGCCGCCGGTGTCGTTCATCCGGACGACGAACGGGCGGGTCTCGGTGTAGGTGACGACCGAGATCGACGCCGGGTCGACGACGATCCGCTGGAAGGCGTCCAGGTGCAGGCCGAGGGCGTCGGCGAGGACGGCCTTGATGACGTCGCCGTGGCTGCACGCCAGCCACACCGCGTCGGGCCCCAGCCGGGCGTTCCACTCGCGGACGGCGGCCACCGCGCGGGCCTGGGTCTGCGCCAGCCCCTCCCCCTCCGGGCCGGGGAAGACCGCGGCGGAGGGGTGCTGCTGCACGACCTTCCACATCGGGTCCTCGACCAGCTCCTTCAGCGGCCGGCCGGTCCAGTCGCCGTAGCGGGCCTCGCCGAGCCGGTCGTCGGCCTGCAGCTCCAGGCCGCGGTCGGCGAGGACGGCCTCGGCGGTCTGCCGGCAGCGCTCCAGCGGGCTGCTGACCACCGCGGCCAGCGGCACCGGCGCCAGCCGCCGGCCCACCGCGGCCACCTGCTCCTCCCCTGTCTCGTCGAGCCGCACGCCCGGGGTCCAGCCGGCCAGCACGCCGCCGGCGTTCGCCGTCGTCCGGCCGTGCCGCAGGAGGATGACGGTGGTCACGACGTCCGAGCCTAGGCGCTAGCGCGGGGCGAGCACCCCGGCGCCGACCAGCGCCAGCAGGGCCAGGCCGAGCACCACGCGGTAGACGACGAACGGCGTGAACGTGCCGCGGTCGAGGTAGCGCAGCAGCCAGGCGATCACCGACAGGCCGACGCCGAACGCGATGGCCGTGGCCAGGATCGTCGGCCCCCAGGAGACGGTCTCCCCCGCGACGTCGCCGGTGAGCGCCTCGTAGACCTGGAAGAAGCCGGACCCGAGCACCGCCGGGATGGCCAGCAGGAACGAGTACCGGGCGGCGGCCGCGCGGGTGTAGCCGAGGAACAGGCCCATGGTGATCGTGCCGCCGGAGCGGGACACGCCCGGCACCAGCGCCATCGCCTGGGCCAGGCCGAACAGCAGCCCGTCGCGGACGCTGAGGTCGGCCAGCTCGCGCTTCTTGCGGCCGACCCGGTCGGCCCAGTACAGGACCAGCGAGAACGCGACCAGCGAGATGGCCACGATCCGCAGGTCGCGGAACGTCGTCTCGATGTCGTCCTGGAACAGCAGGCCGAGGACCACGATCGGGATGCTGCCGACGATGATCAGCCAGCCCGTGCGGGCGTCGGGGTCCGACCGCCGCGACCGGTGCCGCAGCGCCCGCAGCCAGGCGACGACGATCCGCGCGATGTCCTTGCGGAAGTAGAGGAGCACCGCGGCCTCGGTGCCGATCTGCGTGATCGCGGTGAACGCCGCCCCCGGGTCACCCCAGCCCGCGGCCTCCCCGACGACGCGCAGGTGCGCGCTGGAGGAGATCGGCAGGAACTCGGTGAGCCCCTGCACCAGCCCCAGGACGACGGCCTCGAACCACCCCACCGCCGCTCAGCCCCGGGTTCCGGGGGTCGGGCGGGACGCGGTGCGCGGGTTCGGTCGGAGCACGGGAGGACAGCCTAGGTCGGGTCGCCGGGGCGGGGGCGGGCACCACGCGGGTCGCCGTCCTCACACCGCCGCGCCCACCGGCCGGTGTCGGTCCGCGACGGTAGGTTGGCCGGTCGTGGAACAACGGGCGCTGGGACGCAGCGGCCTGGTCGTCTCCCGGCTGGCGCTGGGCACCATGACCTGGGGCCGGGACACCGACGAGGACGAGGCGGCGCTGCAGCTCACCGCGTTCGTCGACGCCGGCGGCACGCTCGTGGACACCGCCGACGTCTACTGCGACGGCGACAGCGAGCGGACCCTGGGCCGGCTGCTGGCCGACGTCGTCCCGCGGTCGGAGGTGCTCGTCGCGACCAAGGCCGTGGGCCGCACCGGGCCCGGGCCGCTGGGCCGCGGCGCCTCCCGCGGGCACCTGCTGGCCGCGCTGGACGCGTCGCTGGCCCGCCTGGGCGTCGACCACGTCGACCTGTGGCAGCTGCACGCCTGGGACGACCACACCCCCGTCGAGGAGACCCTCGCCGCCTGCGACGCCGCCGTCGCCAGCGGCCGCGTCCGGTACGTCGGCGTGAGCAACTACACCGGCTGGCAGACCGCGCAGGCCGCCACCTGGCAGCGCGCCTGGCCGGGCCGGACGCCCCTGGTGAGCACCCAGGTCGAGTACTCGCTGCTGCAGCGCGGCGTCGAGCGGGAGGTCGTGCCCGCCGCCGAGGCGCTGGGCCTGGGCGTGCTGGCCTGGTCCCCGCTGGGCCGGGGGCTGCTCACCGGCAAGTACCGCACCGGCACCCCGCCGGAGTCGCGCGGGGCCTCGCCGCAGTGGGCCGGGTTCGTCGACGACCTGCGCTCGGCCACCGCCGACCGGATCGTCGAGGCGGTCGCCACCGCCGCCGACGGCCTGGGCACCACCCCGCTGGCGGTGGCGCTGGCCTGGGTGCGCGACCGTCCCGGCGTCGCCGCGCCCGTCGTCGGCGCGCGCACCGCCGTCCAGCTGCAGGCCTCGCTCGACGCCGAGAGCGTCCGGCTGCCCGCGGCCATCCGCACGGCGCTGGAGGACGTCTCCGCGCCGCACTTCTCCTACCCGGACCAGCGCACCGCCCGATGACGACGACCTCCGTGAGCACCGCTCCCGCCCCCGACCCCGTCTTCGCCGCCTTCGTCGCCGCCGGCCTGTGGCCGGGCCTGGGCAGGCGGGCGGCCGCCGAGCTGCCCGCCGCCGGCATCACCTCCCCCGACGACGTCACCGCCGCGAAGCTGCTCAAGATGCCGCGGGTCGGCAAGCAGCGCGCCGAGCGGCTGTTCTCCTCGTTCCTGTCGGCCCAGCCCACCTACGGCGTGGTCGAGCTGCTGGTGCGGGCCGGGCTGGAGGCGAAGCTGGCGTCCTCGGCCGCCGACGCCCTCGGCGACGACGCCGCGCGGCGGCTGCGCGACGACCCGTGGGCGCTGCTGGGCCTGCACGGCGTCACCCTCACCGACGCCGACCGGCTGGCGATCTCGCTGCTGCCCGGCGCCGACCGGCAGGACTCCCGCCGCGGCCGCGCGATCGTCGTCATGACCCTGCGGACGGCCAGCCGCGACGGGCACACCGTGCTGCCCGCCGACCTGGTCGTGGCCGCCCTGCGCGCCGAGGGCGTCAGCGACCCGGCGGCGGCGATCGTCGCGGCGGTCGAGTCCGGCGAGGTGCTCGACCACGAGCCGCCGGAGCCGGAGTGGGACGAGTCCTCCGACGAGGAGCCGCCGGAGCCGGACCCCGCGCTGCGGATGCTGTCGCTGGCCCGGTTCGGCATGGCCGAGGAGGCCGTCGCCGAGGGCGTGGCCCGGCTGGCCGCCACCGCCGAGCGGATCGCCGACCCGGCCGCCGTCCGGTCGGTGTCCAAGGGGCTCGACGAGGCGCAGAAGCAGTCCGTGGCGCAGGTGCTCGGCGCCGGCGTCTCGCTGCTCACCGGCGGCCCGGGCACCGGCAAGAGCCGCACCGTGGCCGCGATCGTGCGGCTGCTGCGGGCCAAGGGCACCGAGGTCGCGCTGGCCGCGCCCACCGGCCGGGCGGCCAAGCGGCTGGAGGAGCTCACCGACCACCCCGCGGTCACCGTGCACCGGCTGCTCGGCGCGCAGGGCTTCGGCGGCGGGTTCGCCCGCAACGAGGAGTGGCCGCTGGACGCCGACGTCGTGGTGGTGGACGAGGCGTCGATGCTCGACGTCGAGCTGACCGCGGCGCTGATCGAGGCCTGCCCCGACGGCACCCACCTGCTGCTGGTCGGCGACCCCGCGCAGCTGCCCTCGATCGGCCCCGGGCACGTGCTCGGCGACCTCATCGACTCCGGCGTCGTCCCGGTGACCGAGCTGACCACGCTCTACCGGCAGGCCGAGGGCGGCGCGATCGCCCGGCTGGCGTCGGCGGTGCGCAGCGGGCAGCTGCCGCCGGTGGACTCCCCCGACCGCGAGGTGGTGGTGGTGCCCGCCACGGGCAGCGGCGAGGCCGCCCGGCGGGTGGTGCAGCTGGTCACCGACTCGATCCCGCGGGCGCTGGGGATCGACCCGCGCCACGTGCAGGTGGTGACGCCGGTGCACCGCGGGCCGGCCGGGACCATCGAGCTGAACAAGGCGCTCAAGGAGCGGCTCAACCCCGGCGACGGCACGGTGTTCGGCTTCGACGTCGGCGACCGGGTGGTGGCCACCGCCAACCACCTCGACCTCGAGCCGATCGGGTTCGCCAACGGCGAGGTCGGCGTGGTCACCGGCACCGGCGAGGGCTCGCTGACCGTCGACTTCTCCTCCGGCCCGGTGACGGTGACCGGCGACGCGCTGCCCGACCTCAGGCACGGGTGGGCGATCACCGTGCACCGCGCGCAGGGCTCGGAGTGGCCGGGCGTCGTCGTGGTGCTGCCGCCGGAGGCGGGCGGGATGCTGTCGCGGCCGCTGGTCTACACCGCGCTCACCCGGGCGCAGCAGCACCTGTCGATCGTGCACGCGTCGGGCGCGGCGCTGGCGCGGGCGGTGCGGGAGGTCGACGTCCGCCCGCGGCGCACCCGCCTGGCCCGGCTGCTGCGCGAGAACCTGGACGCCTGACCGGCCCCCTCGCGCGCGCGGACGGCGTTCAGTCGCGGCGGGCGAGGCCCGCACGCAGGGCGCACAGCAGCTGCGACGTCGCCGCGCGCAGCTGACCGGGGCAGGTCAGCGGCCGCGGGAAGGGCACCCGGACGTCGCGGTGCCCGCCGGGCCGCTCCACCCGCAGCCGGTAGCCGAACCGGTCGACGCCCAGCGGGCGCACCGTCTCCCCCGGCCCGGCCGGCACCCGGCTGCGCAGGACGGCGAGCACGTCGGGGTGGTCGCGGTCGAGGTGCTGCAGCATCCGCGCCTCGACGGCGGCGAGCGGGTCGGGGCGGGCGGCGGCGAACTCGCCCGGCGAGACCTCGGCGCACGCATCCCTCTCGCGCAGCACGACCTCGGCGAGGTCCACCCGCAGCAGCGCGGCCGACGTCCCGACGTCGAGCAGCGCGCCCTCGGGCCGGACCTCGGCGAAGGCCACCGCGGCCGCGCGCCGGTCGACCTCGGGCACCGGGGTGAGCCAGCCGGCCAGCCACAGGGTCGCCCGCACCGGGTCGCGCAGCGGCACCGGCGCGCGGTCGCTGACCATCAGCAGCGCCGACACGTCCCGGTCCGGCGCGGCCTCGAGGGCGGCGGCGACCTCGCCGTCGGCGGGGACCAGCACGAGCACCTGCCCGGCGGCGGTGGTGGCGTGCGCGAGGGGGCGGCTCGGCTCGCGGCCGGCGACGCACAGCGCCGCGGCACTGCGGGTCGCGGCGGTGCGGGCCCGTTCGGGGGCGCCGGCGACGGAGAGCGCTGGAGGACCCGGGCAGGTGGTCATGGCTCCCCCTCGAGACGACGGTAAGGGAAGCCTAACCACACCCACCGGCGGAGGGGAAGCGGAACGTCATCCGCCGTTGGCGGTGCGCGCCCGCCGCAGGTTGCGCCGGACCGTCGCCGGGAGCAGCGCCAGGTTGCCGATCGTCCCCGCGGCGAGCACCACCAGCAGGTAGACCACCCCGCCCGCGTCGAGCACGACGGCCAGCACCACCGCGGCCAGCAGGCACAGCCCGGCCAGGCCGAGGACGACGGAGGCGGCGCGGTCGCGCCCGGCGTGCGCGGCGCGCTGCTCGTCGAGGACGGTGAGGGTGGTGCCGGCCCAGTCGGCCGCCGCCGGGCGCAGCCGCGCGTCGTCCACCGGCCGGCCGCGGGTCACCGCCGTCTGCACGCTGTCGGCCTCGGCGCCGCTCAGCCCGTGCCGGGCGACCACCTCGGCGCGCAGGTCGCGGGTGCCCGGGCCGCGCAGGTCCGCCCAGAACCGGCGGCCGGCGAGCGACCAGGCCAGCAGCGGCAGCACGAGCGCGACGAGGAGCAGGAACACGAGCACGAGGGGCACCCGCCGAGCATGCCGGGCGGGTGCCCCTCCGGGGACGCGGCCACCCCGGACGGGTGTGCCGGACGCTCCCGTGGGGCACGGGGGCGCCGACCCGACCGGGAGGGGGCCGCGTGCACGCACTGGTGACCAACGACGACGGGATCGACAGCCCGGGAGTGCACCTGCTGGCCCGCGTGGCGGCGGAGGCGGGCCTGGAGGTGACGCTGGCCGCGCCCGACCAGGAGTACAGCGGGTCCAGCGCCTCGCTGACCGCGCTGCTGCAGGGGAACCGGCTGGCGGTCCGGGAGCACGCGCCGCCCGGCGGGGGCGCCGTCCGCACCCTGGCCGTCGAGGCCTCCCCCGCGCTCATCGCCTTCGCCGGGGTGCGCGGCGCGTTCGGGCCGCGGCCGGACATCGTGCTCTCCGGCGTCAACCGGGGCCCCAACACCGGGACGGCGGTGCTGCACTCGGGCACCGTGGGCGCCGCGCTGACCGGCGCCACCCACGGGCTGCCGGCCCTGGCGGTGTCCCTGGCCGACACCGCCGACCCGGCCGCGGCGCACGCCTGGGCCACCGCCGAGGAGGTCGCCCGCCGGGCGCTGCGGTGGACCCTCGGGCACGCGCCGGGGCCGGTGGTGGTCAACGTCAACGCCCCCGACGTCCCGCCGGAGCGGCTGCGCGGGCTGTGCCCGGCCCGGCTGGCGACCTTCGGTGCGGTGCAGGTCGAGGTCGGCGAGGCCGGCGAGGACTTCGTGACGCTCACCTTCCACGAGACCCCCGACGGGCCGGTGCCGGGCACCGACGACGCCCTGCTGCAGGAGGGGTGGGCCACCGTGACCCTGCTGCGGCCGCCCGCCGAGGCGCCCGGGGCGGACTACCCGGGGCTCGACGGCGCCTGAGCGAGCAGCGGGCGCAGTTGCTCGTGCGCCCAGGCGGCGAGCGCCGCCGGCGTGGTGGGTCGCCGGTGGGCGTGGTCGCCACGATCGCCGTGCCGGGGGTCTGCTCGCCCCCACGGACGATCCCCCGGTCAGACGGTGCGGTCCTCGTCGTCGAAGGGGACGTCCGCCTCCTGCTCCAGCACGTCGGCCTCGTTCGCGTCGACGTCGCCGACGGGGCGCAGCGGGCCGGCCGAGCCCGGCGCGGTCGACAGCTGCTGCTCGAGCGCGTCGGCCTCGTTCGCGTCGAGGTCGCCGACCGGTCCCGCGTCGCCGGCCCCGGCGGGTTCCGCGGGCTCGAGGAGGGCCTCCTGCTCGGCGCGGTCGGCGTCGGTGGCGGAACCGGGATCGGTCACGTCGTCCTCCCTCGGGTGCGGATCGGGTCGCCGTCCATCCTGCCGCCGGTCCCCGGCCGCGGCAGTCCGGGGACCGGCACCCGGGTGACCAGCAGGTGTCCACCGTGGCAACATCGGGCGGGTGAACGCCGCCGACTGGGAGTACGCGCCGCTGCGGATCCCCCCGGGCACGTCCCGTTCCGCAGCGGCGACCATGTTGAGCCTCCAATCCGACGTCGGCGGGTGGGAGCTGGCCCGCCTCCAGCTACACGCGGACGGCACCCGCAAGGTCGTCCTGCGGCGCCGCGCGCGGCTGTCCTACCTGCCGATGCCGGTCACCTAGCCGGCTCGCAGACGACGCAGGGCGTGCTCCCCGGGGTGGGGAGCACGCCCTGTCGTGTCCTCAGGGGTCGCGTCCTCAGGGGACGAGCACGACCTTGCCGACGGTGCCGCGGTCGGCCAGCGCGGCCAGCGCCTGCGGCGCCCGGTCCAGCGGCAGCACCTGGCCGACGAGCGGGTCGATCGCGCCCGCGGTGACCAGCCGGACCAGCTCGTCGTGGGTCTGCCCGATCACGGCCGGGTCCTTCTTCTTGTACAGGCCCCAGTGCAGGCCGACGACGCTGTAGTTCTTGACCAGCGCGTGGTTGGCCGGCGCCTCGGGGATCCGCCCGCTGGTGAACCCGACGACGACCAGCCGGCCCTCGAAGGCGATGCACTTCCGTGACCTGTCGAACACGTCGCCGCCGACCGGGTCGTAGACGACGTCGGCGCCCTCGCCTCCGGTGAGCTCCTTGACGACGGGGACGAAGTCCTCGGCCGTGTAGTCGACGACGTGGTCGGCGCCGAGCTCGCGGCAGACCTCGACCTTGTGCGCGCCGCCGGCGGTGGCGATCACCTTGGCGCCGGCGGCCTTGCCGAGCTGGATCGCCGCCGAGCCGACGCCGCCGGCGCCGGCGTGCACCAGCAGCCACTCCCCCGCCTGCAGGTGCGCCCGGCGGTGCAGGCCGACGTGCCCGGTCTGGTAGGTCAGGTGGAGGGCGGCGGCCTTCTCGTCGGACAGGCCGTCCGGCACCGGCCAGGCGTCGCGGGCGTTCATCAGCGCGTACTCGGCGAAGGCGCCGGGACCGCCGGCCGGGCCGCCGATGACCCGCCGCCCGTCCTCGGTCTCGCCGCACAGCTCGACGCCGGGCGTGAAGGGCAGCGGCGGGCGCTCCTGGTACCTCCCCTGCGCCATGAGGACGTCGGGGAAGTTCAGCGCCGCCGCGCGGACGCGCACCTTGATCTGGCCCTCGGCCGGGGTCGGCTCCTCGACGTCCTCCAGCCGCATGACCTCCGAGGGGTCGCCGAGCTCGTGTACCCGCCATGCACGCATGCGCCGACCCTGCCAGAGGCCGGGTGACGCCGGTCACCGGCCCCCGGCAAGAGCGGTCAGAGCATGGACGGCGGCCGCAGCGCCTCGGGGACGACGGCGGTCTCGCCGGTCGCGGTCTTCGCGCTGGGCACGCCCTTGAACTTGTAGGGCACGGTGCCGACGCCGGGCTGGATGACGTACGCGGCGCCGGGCTCCCCCGAGGTCCAGGCCATGACCATCGCGTCGGCGACCTCGGCGGCCGGGATGACCGGGAAGTCCGCGGCCTCGAACTCGTGCCGGATGCGGTCGATGATCGCGGTGTCGGCGAAGCCGGGGCAGATCGCGGTGATGGTGATGCCCTCGCGGGTCAGCCGCGGCGCCATCGACCGGACGAACGCGATCGCGCCGCCCTTGGCCACGCTGTAGCCGGGGTCGGTGGGCATCGGCGACAGGCCGGCCAGCGACGCCGTCACCACGATCGCGCCGCCGCCGGCCCGCTTGATCGCCGGGCGCGCGGCCTGCACGCCGTAGACGACGCCGAACAGGTCGATGTCGACCACGCGCATGAACTCGTCGAGGTCGAGGGCGTCGTCGCTCTTGGCGGCGGAGATGCCGGCGTTGAGGTAGGCGGCGTCGAGCCGGCCGTGCTCGGCCTCCACCTGCGCGACGACGGCCTCGTTGGCGGCGCGGTCGGTGACGTCGAGGGCGACGAAGTGCGCGCCGAGCTCCTCGGCCACCGACCGGTTGCGCTCGGAGTCGAGGTCGGCGGCGACGACGGTGACGTCCCGCTCGCGCAGCTTCTGGGTGAGGGCGCGGCCGAAGCCGCCGGTCCCTCCGGTGATCAGCGCGACGGAACCCGGGGCGGGAGGTGTGGGAGAGGTCACCCCGGCATCACACCACGGGCGCCCTCCCGTGACGCCGCCCCTCCCGTCCGTCCCCGCGCCACCGGCCCCTCCGTTCCGTTCCCGCGATCACGGCGCCGTGACGGCGACACGCCGACGTCCGACGGCGTGTCGCCGTCACCGCGCCATGATCGTTGCGGAGTGCCGAGCGTCAGACGCCGCGGAGGAACCGGTCGAGCACCCGGACGCCGAAGCGCAGCGACTCCACCGGCACCCGCTCGTCGATGCCGTGGAACAGCGAGGCGAAGTCGAGGTCGGCGGGCAGCCGCAGCGGGGAGAAGCCGAAGCAGCGCATGCCCAGGCGCTCGAAGCTCTTGGCGTCGGTGCCGCCGCTCATGGTGAACGGCACCGGCCGCGCGCCGTCGTCCTCGGCCGTGAGCGCCTCGGCCATCATGTCGACCAGTGGGCCGTCGAACGTCGTCTCCACGGCCTGGTCGTGGACGATCCACTCGCGCTGGACGCCCTCGCCGACGAGGCTCGCCAGCTGCCGCTCGAACTCCTCCTCCTGGCCGTGCAGGAAGCGGCCGTCGACGGTGGCGCTCGCCGTCCCGGGGATGACGTTCGTCTTGTAGCCGGCGGTGAGCATCGTCGGGTTGGCGGTGTTGCGCAGCGCCGCGCCGATCATCCGGCTGATGCTGCCCAGCCGGGCCAGCGCCTCCTCCGGCTCGTCCGGGTCGATCTCGATGCCGTAGGCCTCCTCGACCGCGGCGAGGAACTGGCGCATCGGCGGGGTGAGCACGGTGGGCAGCCGGGTCGAGCCCAGCCGCGCGACCGCCTGGCACAGCCGGGTGACGGCGTTGTCGTCGTGGACGAACGAGCCGTGCCCGGGCCGGCCACCGGCGGTCAGCCGCATCCACGCCAGCCCCTTCTCCGCGGTCTGGACGAGGTAGAGGCGCAGGTCGTCGCGGACGGTGATGGAGAAGCCGCCGACCTCGCTGATCGCCTCGGAGCAGTCGGCGAACAGGTCGGGGTGCTCGTCGACCAGCCAGCGGGCGCCGAGCCGGCCGCCGGCCTCCTCGTCGGCGACGAAGGCGAGGACGACGTCGCGCGGCGGCTGGACGCCGGTGCGGGCCCACTCGCGCACCAGCGCCAGGACCATGGCGTCCATGTCCTTCATGTCGACGGCGCCGCGGCCCCACACGTAGCCGTCGCGCTCCTCGCCGGAGAACGGGTGCAGGCTCCACTCGGCGGGGTCGGCGGGCACGACGTCGAGGTGCCCGTGGACCAGCAGCGCCGGGCGGCTGCGGTCGGCGCCGGGGATGCGGGCGACGAGGCTGGCCCGCCCGCGCTCGGACTCCAGGATCTGCGAACCGATGCCGACCTCGTCCAGCCTGCCGGCGACCCACTCGGCGGCGACCCGCTCGCCGGCGCTGGTGGCGGTGTCACCGGTGTTGGTCGTGTCGATCCGGATCAGCTCGCTGAGCAGCTCGGCGACCTCGGCCTGGGCCTGGACGGGACCTCGGTTCTCCACCCCGGCGACACTACGGGCCCGCCCCCGCCTCCGATGGGCACGGGACGACCGGGCGATGCGACACGGCGGGGTACCCGTGCCGGGCCGCGCAGGGCGTCGGGTAGTCTTGGCCTCGCACTCGTCCGGGTGGCGGAATGGCAGACGCGCTAGCTTGAGGTGCTAGTGCCCTTTATCGGGCGTGGGGGTTCAAGTCCCCCCTCGGACACCGCACCGCCCCGGTGTTCCTGCAGGTCAGGGACCCGGGGCGCTGTCGTGTCCGGACCCCCAAGGCCCTCGTGACACCGCTGTGATGCTGCGCGGCCCCGGTCAGCCGTCGAGCAGGGCCGCGAAGCGGTCGGCGGCCTCCCGTCCCACGCCGGGGTGGACGTACCGGTAGGCGGTCAGCGTGATGGTGGCGCTGGCGTGCCCCAGGCGCTCGGACACGACCTCCACCGGCACGCGTCGGCGAGCAGCAGCGTGGCGTGCGTGTGCCGGAGATCGTGCAGCCGGATGACCGGTGACTGCTCCTCCCCAAGGCCTCTCTCGCCCGGGCCACCTGGGCGGTGAAGCGGCGGGAGAACCGCTCCGGATGGCGGTGGGTGCCGTCGAGCCCGCTCAGCACCAGCGCGGAGTCCCGCACCGGGCCGGGTGACACCTGCTCACGGACCATCCGGTAGGCACGGAGCGGGGCCACGGTGCCGGCGTCGACGTCGACGACCCGGGAGCGGAGCAGCACCGCGCGACCTGGGCGTTCCTAGGGAGCGAGAGCGAAGTCCGACCTCTCGGTATCCGCCACCAGTGTGGTCTCCCGATTCGGGGTCTCCCGATTCGTCGTGACACCGCATGCGGCGGCTGCGGACACGACGTCCCCGCGAGGAGCGATCCCGGTGGCGTCTGAGAGGCCGGCCGCGAGTCCCACGGCGCCGGTGGCGCTGATCAGGACGACAACGAGGCGACGGAGGAGAGACATGTGCGCACCCTGGCCGCGCACCGCGGAGGATCCGCAGAGCCGCCCCTTCCGCGCGAGGTCCCGGCTCACCGTCGAGCGCCGCTGCGTCCGGGCATCACCGTTCCGTCCTGTGCGGCGCCACGACGATCTCCTCCATGGTCAGTGCGGCGATCTCGTCGTCGTGTCCGGCTGCTGGGGCGAGTGCGTCGGCGGCCATGAGCGCCTCAGCGGCCAGTTGCCGCGCGCCGAGCCTGGTGAACTCGCGCGCCACGGCGTGGAGCCGGTCGACGTCTCGATCGAGCGCGGCGAGGCCGTGGTGCGCCATGGCCGTCGACACAGGGGCGTCGAGCCTGCCTGCCGCGTCCTGCAGCCCGGCGACGGCGTCGTCCGGGCGGCCGAACCGGACCGCGTCGTGGAGGAGCGGAGCCGCGTAGAGGGGAACGTGCCGGATGACCTGGGCGGCGGCACGGATCGCGTGGCGAGCGGCGGCATCCGGCCCGGACGCGCGGAGCAGCAACCAGGCCCGGGCGCGGTCGGCGAGTGCCGTGCTCTTCTGCTCGCTGGCGCGCAGGTCCCGGTCGTAGTGCTCCAACCAACGGTCCCCCTCGGCAGTGTCGCCTGCCATCGCTGCGGTCAGGGCCGCGACGGAGACGGCGAGGGAGTAGACGTTGCTCACGTCCCGACGCCGGAGGAGACGAACCGCCTGCTCGGCGAGCTTCCTCGTCTCGGCGGTCACCGATCCCGTGAGGCACGCGAAGTCCGCCGCGCCGAAGGACCAGACGCCCGCCCAGTCGGGGTGCTCGATCCCAGCCGCAGAACGCTCCGCGTGGGCGGCAGCGTCCCGCACCGCCTGATCGATCCCCCCGTCGAAGGCGCGCACCTGGTACGTGGCCAGTTCCAGCCACTGCAGGAACTGTGGCTGCGGGATCGGGCCGACCGTCAGGGCCTGTCGGGCTCGTCGTGTTGCGGCGAGCGCCGTGGCGTGGGTGCCGGCGAAGGAGGCGGCGAATGCGGCGATGCAGTCGGCTGCGAAGGCGATGTCGACCGGTACGTCCGACGACTGCAGCGCGAGCGCGAGGTCCCGCGCGTCGGCCCACTCCCCGGTGAACCCCTTGAGCTCGGCGCTGGCGACCCGGAGAGCGGGTCCCGAACTCGTGGCCGACAGGCGCTGGTGTGCGCGCTCGATGAGCTGGAAGGCGCTGGGGGCGTCGTTGTCGTAGAGCCGGCCGCGAGCCTGGCTGATCACGATCCCGGCGTCGTCCTCGTCCGAGACGGCCCACTGCGCCGCTTGCCGATAGAAGCCACCGACGATGTCCGTCTGGCCCAGGGCGGCTGCTGTCTCGGCCGCGATCAGGGCGGCCCGGGTGCCGGCACCGGCGTCCAGCGCCGCCTGCGCGAGCCGCAACGCAAGCCGGTGGTCCCCGCCCGCCTGTGCTCGTCGGGCGCCGAGCTCCAGCAGAGACCGGGAGGCGGCGACGCCGCCGTCCAGGCAGAGGACGGCGTGCTGGACCGCAAACCCCTCCGCGAGAGGAGAGTCGGTGAAGGCCCGCGCGAGCCCGGCGGAGACATGTCGGCGTCGCAGCCGGGGCAGGCGGGCCCGCACCACCTCGCCGTAGATGGGATGGGCCGGCAGGACCAGGACTGCGTCCGCTCCCTCCTCGACCCGGACCAGGCCGTGCACCTCGAGCCCCAGGATGGCCTCGGGGGCCGCGACGCGCTCGAGCACCTCCAGCGGAACCGGCTCGGCGGTCGCCACGGCCTCCAGTGCGTCGGCCTCTCCTGGTGCGAGGCCGCGGAGGCGTTCTCCGACGATGTCCAGCAGCCGGTCGGAGGGCCTGAACTCCCTGCCGAAAGTCCATTCGCCGGCATGCCGCTGCAGCGCTCCGGACGACAGCGCACCCGCCAGGAGCTCGCGCAGATACAGCGGGCTCCCGCTGGCCAGGCGGAGGATGCGGCTGCGTGTCCGGGCCTCGGAGGGACCGCCCAGGGCCGCGTCGAGCAACTGGCTCACGTCGGCGTCGGACAGGGGGTCGAGATCGATCCGCTCGATCACCCTGTTCTTCCACAGGTCGACGAGCGGATCGCGGTCCTGCCAGCGCTCCGTCGCGAGCAGGAAGGCGTTCGACGCGCGGACCACCTGGTCGAGCACCGTGATCGTCGCGGGATCGGCGAGGTGCGCGTCGTCGAGGAAGATGATCAGTCGCTCGGGTCCGGTCGTCCTCGCGATGATGCTGCTGACCGTCGCATGGAGCAGGTCGCCCTGCACGAGGCTGGTCTCCCGGCCCGGCCCCGCCGAGGAGACCAGGTGGGCCATGCACCCCAGCGGGATCTCCCGTCCACTGCTGGTCGCCGACAGCCGGATGGTGGGCTGCCCGGCCTCCGACCGCCTGCGGACGAACTCCGCGCACAGCCGTGACTTGCCCACTCCCGGTGGTCCCACCACCACCACCCCGCTGCCACCGGAGGCGAGCAACTCCTCCAGGCGGCACATCTCCGCCCGCCGGCCGAGAAGCTGCCACTCCCCCGAGGTCGCCGGTGTCGGGTCCCGGCCCGTCCGTGGCTCGACGCCGGCGGCGCCGCGCGGGGACAGCTGCGTCGCATCAGGCTGGGAACGCCGCGCCGGAGGCACCTGCGGCCGGACCACAGGGGTGTGTGCCGCCTGGAACTGCGGGTCGTGTCGGAGGATCGCCTGCTGGAGGCGCTGGAGGTCCGCACCCGGGACCACGCCCATCTCGTCGGTGAGGCGCCCGCGCAGCGACTGGTAGACCGACAGCGCAGACACCTGTCGCCCACACCGGTAGAGGGCCAGCATGAGCTGGCCGGTCAGTCGTTCTCGCAGCGGTTCGGCCTCGACCAGGGCGTGGAGCTCTCCCACCAGTGACGCATGTCGGCCGCAGGCCAGGTCCGCCTCGATCCGGTCCTCGACCGCCTGCCACCGGTCCTCGTTCAGCCGGTGGGCGTGGCCGCGCAGTGCCCCCAGGTCGGCCAGGCCCATCAACGCCGGTCCCCGCCACAACGCCAGCGCCTCGCCCAGCAGGTCCGCCGCCTGCCCGGGAGCTCCCTCAGCCAGCGCGCGCCGTCCCGCGCCGGCCAGCTCTCCGAACCGCTGTGCATCGACTTGTCCCCCGCTGATCTGCAGGAGGTAGCCCGGTCCCTGGGTCAGCAGGACGTGCCACTGCTCGGAGCCTGTCGCCTCTGCAGCGTCGTCCGGACGCCGGGCGCCGGTCGGCTCCATGGCGGCCCGCAACTGGGCGATGTAGGTGCGGAGGACGGCCGGCGCGGTCCGCGGCGGCCGCCCGTTCCAGCCCTCCTCGATCAACTGCTCCTGGGGGACGACCCGGCCGGCGTGCACGGTGAGCAGGGCGAGGATCGCCTGCGGGCGCAGGCCTCCCAACCGGACGACGCGCCCGTCCCGGAGGACCTGCAGCGGACCCAGGATCCGCACCTGCAGGTCGACCGGTTCTGCGTCCCGTGCCACGTGCGGCTCCCCCGGACCGCGGATCAGGCACCACCACGACCGCGCGCGACCCGCCGCACGACCTCGGGTCCTGAACCCGTCCTGTGCACTTCCTCTGCGTGCGGTCAGGAGGCTAGTGGCGCTGGAGGACGAGGGAAACGCACAACCGGACCGGGAGGGCACCGTGACGACCCGAGTGCTGTACGCGGGGATCTTCGCTCTGCTGCTGCTCGTCGCATTGACGCTGGTCGCCGTCCTGCTCACCGTCCCCGGTGAGCACCCCTCGCCCGGGGCCGACCTCGCCTTCTGCCAGCCTGGCGAGGTCCGTGAGGACTGCTACCCGGTCGAAGCCTGAGGTGGTGCGCCCGCACGGACGAGGCTCGTCGAGGCCACTCCGGCGCCCGGAGGTGACGGTGGTCGGCGTCGGTGGTCCGACCTGCTCCTGATCGTCCGGTCGCATCGGGGCTCACGTTGCCGAGGGCAACACGGCCCGTGGACCGACACCGACCTCGGCCTCCACCTCGGCCCGGACGCCTGGCGTCCCTGGACGGCCGGCCGGACCGCGACGCCGGGCCGGCACGGGCTGCGCGTGCGCTGCCGGACCGCTGCAGGCCAGAGGCAGTGAGGAGACCGTCACGACGCCGTATCCGGAGGGGTCCGCGGCGTCCACGCCGTTCCTGTCCACCTCGTCGGCAGTCCGGTCGGGCCGTCGGTCCGACGACTGACCGCCGGGGCCACGATCCGCCTGCGCCGGGCCGCGAAGACCACGGCGGCGTGGTGGAGCCGGGACACAGCGGGCCGGACGGTCGGCTCGCGCGGAGCGCCCCTGACCGCGGCTGTCCCGTGAGCCAGGCCGATGCGGGATCGCGTCGTCAGGCGCCGACGTCCGGCCGGTCGCTGGCGAGAGGCGCGAGTCAGCCGGGGAGCGCAGGTCCGCGGTCCGTCGCGTCCTCGAACGGGCCCAGCTCTCCGGAACATCATGTCCTGCTCGGGAGCTCCCGCGTCGATCAAGTTGACCACAGCAGTGTTGTGCCTCACCATTTCGTCATCGGTACACCCGGCCTGAGCACCGACCACGGACGTTCGCAGGCGGCACCCGGTCCCCTGCGCGACCAGGGGGATCCATGTCGTCCCAGCACACCAGCGCCCGCCCGCACTCGGCCGGTCCGCCGTCGTTGACCGTGCAGGTCGACCTGGTCGCCGGTCGCCGGTCGCCTGAGCGTGGCCGGCCGTCTCGAGCGCCGCAGCACCCACCTGCTCGCCGCGGCGGTCACCACCCTGCTGGTCGCCGGTCCCCGGCAGTGGCACCTGGACCTGGCGGGGGTCACCGCGGTCGACACCGCCGGTCTCCGGGCGCTCGGAACCGCCTACCGCCGTGCGGTGCGCCACGACCGGCAGTTGATCGTGCACCGTCCTGCACCGGACCTGCAGCGCGCGCTGCGCCGGTTGCGGCTGGACCGGCACGTGCTGGTGCCCGAGCCGATCGCGCCCGCCGCCTGACCGTCGGCGCCGCTCCGTCCGGAGGCGGTGAGGGGCTGGGCTCCCGAGGAGTGGCGGGTCGGCGTGGCTCCCGCTGAGACCCCGCCGGAGTACGGTTCCGCTCACCATGATCGGCAGCCCGCGCCGGATCGCTGCGCTCGTCGCCGCTGTGGTCCTCGCGCTCACCACGGTGCTGGCCGTGCTGGCCGGCCAGGTCAACGCCCGCGCCGAGGCCGACCTGCTGCACCGCCAGGTCGCCCAGGCCGGCGCCGTGCTGACCACCCAGATCGCGGTGCTGACCACCCAACTGTCCGACGCCGGGCAGATCGCCACCGCCACCGACGCCGATCCCGACGCCTTCCAGCGCTTCGCCGCCGCCCGGGTCGCCGACTCGGAGGGCATGTCGCTGTCGCTGTGGCGCATCGGCGACGACGGGCGGACCGAGCTGCTGTCGGTGCAGGGGCCGGACCCGGTCGCCCCCGACGGTGACGGGTTCACCGCGTTCCTCACCGGCGTGCCCGCCGACGGCACGCTGGCGGTCACCGGGATCCTCCCCGGCGAGCCGGCCCGGCTGGGCTACGCGCTGCGCCCGGCCGGCGACGCCACCGGGCTGGTCGTCTACGCGGAGTCGCTGCTACCGCCGGATCGGCGCATCCAGGTGCCGCCGTCGGACGACGCGTTCGGCGGCCTGGACTTCGGCGTCTACCTCGGCCGCGGCACACACACCGAGGACCTGCTGTACTCCACCGGGCCGGTGCCGATCGGCGGGAACACCGAGAGCACCTCGGTGCCCTTCGGCGACACCGCGATCACCGTCGTCGGCGCCTCCCCGATCAGCCTGACCGGCGCGCTGTCCTCGGCGCTGCCGTGGATCGTCCTCGGCGTCGGCGCCGCACTGGCCACCGCCGCGGCCGCCACGGCAGCCACCATCGCGCGGCGGCGCGCGGAGGCCGAGCGGCTGGCGGAGGAGAACGAGCGGCTCTACCGGCAGCAGCGGAGCATCGCCGGCACCCTGCAGCACGCGCTGCTGCCCGCGGTCCCCCCGCTTCACGGGCTGGAGGTCGCGGCCCGCTACGTCGCCGGCGTCGACGAGCTGGACGTCGGCGGCGACTGGTACGACGTCATCGCCCGCGGGCCCGGGTGGTGCGTGTTCGTCGTCGGTGACATCTCCGGCCGTGGGCTGCCGGCGGCCACCACGATGGTCGAGCTGCGCTTCGCGGTGCGCGCCTACCTCGCGCAGGGCGACGACATCACCGTCGTGCTGGCCAAGCTGCGCCGGCTGCTCGACGTCGGCACCGACCACCGCTTCGCCACCGTGCTCATCGGCGAACTCGACACCGGCACCGGGCGGCTGCGGCTGGTCTGCGCCGGACACTTCCCCCCCGTACTTCTCGCCGGCGGCTCCGCCCGCTCACTGGCGGTGCCCATCACCCCGCCGATCGGCGTGGACGACCCCGCCCCGCCGCCAGCGGCCGAGGTGCGCGTGCCACCCGCCGGCACGCTGCTGGCGTTCACCGACGGGCTCGTCGAGCGCCGCGGCGAGGTCATCGACACCGGCCTGGACCGGCTGCGCACCGCCACCGCCGCCCTCGACGGCCAGCCGCTGCCGCAGGCCCTCGACGACCTGGTGGAGGCGCTCACCGCCGACGGCGGGAAGGACGACACCGTGCTGCTGGGGATGCGATGGACGAGATGACCGGCACCCCCCAGGCCCGGCTCGACGTGGTCGAGGCCGACGACGGCGCCCCGCTGCTGGTGCGCCTGGGCGGCGAGCTGGACCTGGCCGGTGTCGAGGACATCCGCCCGGCCCTGGACGAGCTGCTGCGCCGTCACGCCCAGCCGGTGCGCATCGACGCCGCCGAGCTGACCTTCGCCGACTCGTCGGGGGTGGCGGTGCTGCTGCGCATCGCCAACCACTTCGCCCCGGTCGAGACCGTGCACGCCACCCCCGTGGTGCGCCGCGTACTGCAGGTCCTCGGCCTCGGCGGCCGGCTGGGGCTGCGCGAGGAGGCCTGAGCATGGCCCGCCGCACCTTTCCCGCGGTGGCCGCCTCGGTGCCCGCGGCCCGCCGCTTCGCCACCGAGGCCGTCGCGCACCTACCCGGACAGCTCGGCCAGACGGTCGCCGTGCTGGTCTCCGAACTGGCCACCAACGCCGTGCGCCACGCCGGCGGCTCCCCGTTCGCCGTCGACGTCGACGCCGCCGACGGGCGACTGTGGGTGGGGATCACCGACACCGGCACCGGTCAGCCGATCCCCCGCTCCCCGGCGATCACCGACGAACACGGCCGCGGCCTGCACCTGGTCGCCGCCCTCGCCGACCGCTGGGGCGCCCACCGCCGCCGGGACACCGGCGCCAAGACCGTGTGGTTCGAGCTGACCGTCCTCCCCGACCGACCGGACGAATCCGGGACCGGCACCCACCCCGCCATCCTCCCGGCCTGACCGCTCCGCACGGGAGGTTCCCGCTGGGTGCACCCGAGCGCCCCGCCGCCCCGGATCTCCCGCTGATCCGCTGTGGTTCCTCGAAGGGCGCCCTCCGGTCCGAGGGCGCCGCGGCGAGCCGGCGCGGTGCGACTCGCAGTGCGGCGAGGTCGCGGCCCGCGCCCGAGCAGACAATCCTGTGCCGTATCCCACATCCCGTGAGGAGTTGGTGCCGGTGCAGTCGGACACGACTGTCGTACGGGTCCTGGTGCTGGAAGAGCAGGAGGTGGCGCGCCGCGGCGTGATCCGGGTGCTCACCGACGACCCGGGCCTGTCGGTCGTCGCCGAGGCGTCCTCGGTCGCCGAAGCGGTGGCCCGGGGCCGGGCCGTGCGCCCCGACGTCGCCGTGGTCGGCATGCGGCTGCCCGACGGCACCGGAGCGGACGCCTGCGCACGGTTGCAGGCGGACGTTCCTGGCGTGCGGTGCCTCGTGCTCAGCCAGTACGTCGACCCGGACACGGTGGCGGCGGCCCGGCGGGCGGGGGTGTCGGGATACCTGGTCAAGCACGTGCGCGGCCCGGCCCTGGCGGCCGCCGTCCGCCGGGTGGCCGCCGGGGGCACCGTGTTCGCCCGGGAGGTCACGGCAGTGCTCTCGCCCGGAGCCGGCGCCCGGCGGCGGGATCCGCTGGCCGGTCTCACGGCACGGGAACGCGCCGTGCTGCGGCTGATCGGTGAAGGGCTCAGCAACCGCCAGATCGGCGAGCGCCTCGGCCTGGCGGAGAAGACGGTGAAGAACTACGTCAGCCACCTGCTGCCCAAGCTCGGCCTGGAGCGCCGCACCCAGGCCGCCGTCCTGGCCACCCGGATGCGGGATCACGAGGCCGCCGGGGGCCGGCCGCTCGCACCCCGATGTCTCCCGTGACCTGGGTTCGGGAGCACGCCGCTGCGCAGCGTGCTCGCGCTCTCCCGGTGGCGGGCGGCTGAAGGGGATCGACTGCACGGACCTCCACCTCGTCGATCCTGAGTCGATCCTGACGGGGTGCCCCGTCGACGTCTTCGGGGCGCGATGCGTCACGGGAGCCGGTCTTCGACGACCACCGTGGCGCCGACCGATGGCTCTGGACGCCGACCGAGCTGCCGGCTGGTCGGACACCCGGCCGCACGGCGCCGCGGCCGGCTGTGGATGGCCGTCGGCATGCTCCTGCCCACCCTCGAGGCACAGCCTCTCGGCGCTTGCGGTGCTGCGTGGCTCCGCCTCCGCGGCCGGGCAACCGGCCGACGACGTCACCGACGACCTGGTCGAACTGGACCGCGAAGTGCGGGAACAGCGCTGGCAGTGCGCATCCGGAGCAACGGTGCGGCGTGGGCGGATCAGCTGGACCCGTGGCTGGAGTGCTCGCAGTGGGCGGCGGAAGACCTGGGGATGTCGAGGGCGGGGTTGCGGTCGAAGAAGCCGAACGGCGCGAGGGTGAAGCCACACGAGTCGACCGGCATCACAGGCCACTCCTCAGGCCGCGGGAAGTGGACCATCCCGAAGGTGTGCCACACGACCACGTCCTGCTCCTCGAGCGGCCGGTCGCCGGCGACGAACTCCGGCAACCCACCGGCCCCGGCGTGCTGGTTGACCAGGTCCCCGGCGGGGTGCCGCTGGGCAGGGTCGTACTGCGTGACCCACAGGTGCTTCGTGGCGAACCTGGCCCGCTCGTGGATCGACGAGGACTCGTCGGCCAGCAGGACCGGCTTGCCCTCCGGGACCAGGACGTAGCCGACCGGCTGCCCGAGTCGGTTGGTCACCGACGGATTGACCACCTGCCACACCCGGTCGACCGACGGATCGGCCATCCGTTGTGCCTCCGACTCCCGGGCCAGCAGCGTCATCCGGCGGCGGAACGCGTTGCCGTGGGGATTGACGTCACCCACCGCCTCGGGGACGGCGTCCACCTCGTAGACCGAGTTGGCCGCCCCGTCGACGGCCATGTCCAGCCGCGCGGAGAACAGGTGCTGGTGGAACGGGGCGCCCAGCCCGGGGGCGACCTCGGTCGCGAAGGGATGGTCGGCCCCTCGGTAGGAGCTGGTCCAGAGGATGCCGGTCGCCTTCACCTCGACCTGGATCCGTCCGTCCAGGTAGAGGTACCAGTAGAAGCCGTAGTCGTAGTTCCCGACCGTGGTGACGAAGCTGATCACCAGTCGGCGCTGCCGCCGCGTCTCGGCCATGTCGAACCACACGTCGCTGTGCTTCCAGAGCAGCCCGAAGTCCTCCTCGTGCATGCAGATCGCGTTGCGGATCACCCGCGGGTGGCCCATCTCGTCCGCCAGCGTCGCGTCGAAGTAGTGGATCTCGCCGAGGCAGTCGCAACCCAGCTCGAGGCTGTTGGCGAACCGGCCGAAGAGGTACTCGCCGCCATCGAAGTAGTTCTGCCAGTAGCGAGCCGGTGCGGGGTCGGCGTAGGGCACGACCATCTCGGCGATCGATGCCCGGTAGATCACCGAGCGGCCGTCATGCGTGAGCTGGTGGAGGGAGAGTCCCTCGCGGGCGTCGAAGCCGATCCGGAACCGCCACCCGGCCCAGCTGACCTCGTCATCGACGACGAGGAAGCTCGGGCCCTCGGGCTGGGTGATCTCGATCGGCTTGATGTCGGTCCTCGGTTCCCCAGCATGCGGCGGGCCGTCCCAGCGGCCGCGCTCGGACGGCACCGGGAGGTCGAGGAGGTCGTGGACCGCGGTCACCACTCCCGCGGTGAGGTCGATGACGCCGACCAAGCCGTCGACCGGGTGGGCGAACGGGTTCTCCTGCGGATCAGGCTGGTGGAAGGGAAGCACGCGGACGAGCCGCCGGCCGACCTCGTCGGGGAGGTCGTACGCGCCCGCGGACATCGGCGCGCAACGGACCTCCGCAACGGCCAGCCCCCGCCGGGCCAGTGCCTCAGCCCAGCGCTCGTCGGCGGCCACGATCCCGTCGAGCTCCACGAACTCCTCGACGAGGAGGGGCAACTGCCCCTCGGTGGCCGCGTCGATCTCGACGTCACCGGCGATGCCGCTCCTCGTCAGAGAGACCGACAGGTCGCGGGCGACCCCGGTGGCACGGTCGAGCAATAGGACGCGCACCCGCCGGTCCACCTCCGCACCGGGCCGCCAGCCGAGCACGTCGCCCTTGTTCGGCTCCTCGAGCCCGACGTGGACGAAGCGGGTGCTGGGGGTGAGCAGGCCGGCGTCCGCGATGAGGTCCCGGACCTTCTCGATCTCCGCCGCGGTCAGCCGCGTCAGTGGGTGGCGGACAACGGTGGCCCGGGCGGATGTCGCGGTCATCGGGAACTCCTCGCGCGGGATGCCCACGCTTCTCCGGTCCGCGGCCACGGGTCAACCGGCTCCAGCCCCAGGAGGTCGGGTTTCCGGGTCAGCTCACATCCCGAGCCTCTCGCGTACGCACCGTGCTCCTGTCCCCGGCGCCAACCCGTGGTCGCCACTCCGGAGGGCGCTGGCAGCCTGGCCGCTTCCTCACCCACGCCCAGGCGGCTGCACTCGACCGCCCGACGCTGAGGTGACGCAGCCGGCGCTCATCACGTCGTGGTCGCCCTGCCGCCGACCGACACGGTGGCTCTGCCCGCGCCTCCCTCACTGGAGCAGACACGAGATCCAGTGCAACACACCTCATGCACCTCAGGTTCGATGGGTCTCGCCCGCCATCGACGGGGTTCGCGCCGCCGCCGGGAAGGCTCTACCTCTTGCTGCCCGGCTCCCCCGGTCGAGGCTCTGTTGAGTGGGTGCCTCCCGGCGGCGGTTCCAGTCCGGGCAGTTGACGCTCGACAGAGGCGTGGGGACGCGACTGGTGGTCCCTTGAGGGTCGGCGGCGCCGCCGTGGTGGTGATTGCCGACGCGGAGTCGGACCGGACCGGTGCGACCATGCCCCGCCGCATCGCCCCAGCTCCACCGCTGGCCCGCTCCACGCAGCCGGCTCTGCCTCGCCTGACCGCAGCCGCTGTCACGGCAACTCCGGCCCACACCCCTGCTGCTCCCCTGTCGCCGGTCCGGTCCGCCGGCCCGCGACCGAAGGCCGCCGGCACGCTGCCCGGCAGCGGGGCGTTCGGCGGCAGCGCCCCGTCAGCGGCCGAGCCCGGCGAGCTGTACCTCAACACCGACCGGGGAAGGCGCCTCGTTGTCGACCGATGCTGCCCCGTCGACGACCTCACCCCCGAGCTCAGCCGTCCGGGCCCGCAGGGCCGCCTCGGCCCCCCTTCGATCCGCGCGTCACCACGCTGCGACCGTCCGCGGCCGGGCAACGCGGAAGTGCGCCCGGCTGTGCCGACCACCACTGATAGCCGGGTTGCGGATACCCCCGGGGGTATTCATGATGGAGTGCGTGGACATCCCCCAGGGCGAGCTCGCCGACGTCGTCAAGCGCCTCCGCCGGATCGAGGGGCAGATCGGCGGCATCGTGAAGATGATCGAGGACGGCCGGGACTGCTCGGCCGTGGTCACCCAGCTGGCAGCGGCGTCGAAGGCGCTGAGCAAGGCCGGCTTCGCGGTCATCTCCACCGGGATGCGCCACTGCTCGACCACCGAGGACGGCGAGGCCCGCGAGGTCGACCTGCGCGAGCTCGAGCGCCTGTTCCTGACCCTCGCCTGACCATCGCCACCGGAGCGGCCACGACGTCGCCGGCCTCGCCGGCGGCATGGCCGCCTGGACCGCCGACGGCCGGCCGGTCACCACCCGCTGACCGCTCTCCCGTGTCACCCCCCGATACCCCTGCCCCGTACCGTACCGAGGAGCTTCTCGTGCAGATCGACGTCATCGAGACCACCGGCCTCGGCGACCGCAGCTACCTGATCAGCGCCGACGGCGTCGGCGTGGTCATCGACCCGCAGCGCGACATCGACCGGGTCCTCGCCCTCGCCGAGGAACGGACCGTCCGCATCGCGCTCGTGGCCGAGAGCCACCTCCACAACGACTACCTGACCGGCGGCCTGGACCTGGCCCGCACCACCGGCGCCGACTACGCCGTCCCCGCCGGGGATCCCGTCACCTACGAACGGACCCCGGTCGCCGACGGCGACGTCCTCACCGCCGGCCCGCTGCGGCTGCGGGTGCTGCACACCCCCGGACACACCCACCACCACGTCAGCTACGTGCTCACCGACGCCGACGGCGCGGTGCAGGCGGTGTTCACCGGCGGCTCCATGCTCTACGGCGCCACCGGCCGCACCGACCTGGTCGGCCCCGAGCACACCGACGAGCTCACCCACGCCCAGTACCACTCGGTGCGCCGGCTGGCCGCCGAGCTGCCCGCCGGCACCCCGGTGTTCCCCACCCACGGCTTCGGCAGCTTCTGCTCGGCCACCCCGACCAGCGGCGAGTCCTCCACCGTCGGCGAGCAGGCCCGGGTCAACCCGGCACTGACCCAGGACGAGCAGACCTTCGTCGACCAGCTCATCGCCGGCCTCACCGCGATCCCGGCCTGGTACGCGCACATGGGCCCGGCGAATGCCGCCGGCCCCGCGCCGGTGGACCTGTCCATGCCGCGACCGGTCGATCCCGCCGAGCTCGCCGACCGGCTGGCCGCCGGCGAGTGGGTGCTCGACCTGCGCACCCGCACCGCGTTCGCGCACCGCCACCTGCCCGGCGCGCTGAACTTCGAGCTGGCCGTCGCCAGCTTCGTCACCTACGTCGGCTGGCTCGTCCCGTGGGGCGCGCCGCTGACCCTGATCGGGGAGACCGAGCAGCAGGTCGCCGACGCTCGCCGCGAGCTGGTCCGCATCGGCCTCGACCGGCTCGTCGGCGCCGCGACCGGCAGCCCCGAGGCCCTCGCCGCCGGCCGCGAGCTGGGCTCCTACCCGGTCAGCGACTTTCCCGGCCTGGCCGCGGCGCTGGCCGCCGACCCCGACCTGGTCGTGCTCGACGCCCGCCGCGACGACGAGCGCGCCGGCGGCGGAGTGCGCGGCTCGGTCCACATCCCGATCCACGACCTGGCCGACCGCCTCGAGGAGGTCCCCGCCGGAGACGTGTGGGTGTACTGCGGCTCGGGCTACCGCGCCTCCATCGCCGCCTCCCTGCTCGCCCGCGCCGGCCGCCGGCCGGTGCTGGTCGACGGGAGCTACCACGACCCCGGCACCGGCGCGGCCGCCGTCGGCCTGCACGCCCAGCCCGCCGCCACCTGACCGCCCGCCCCCGGGCCACCTGACCGCCCGCCCCCGGGCCACCGGGCGCCCCCGCCCCGGTGGCCGCCGGCCCCTCGCGGCCCGCACGACCTCAACCCCTGATCCAGAGGACATCGCACCCCGTGAACTCCCGCACCACCGACCTGATCACCCCCGCCGAGCTGACGGCCCGGTCCGCCGGCACCGCCGGCCCCACCCTCATCGACGTGCGCACCCCGGCCGAGTACGAGACCGCGCACATCCCCGGCTCGATCAACATCCCGCTGCCCCTGGTCCAGCAGCACGCCACCGACCTGGCCGGTGACCTGGACGGGCCGGTCGTGCTCGTCTGCCAGGCAGGCGGCCGCGCCAGCACCGCGCACGCCGCGCTGACCGACGCCGGCGCCCAGCACCTGGCCGTCCTCGACGGCGGCATCGCCGCGCACACCGCCGCCGGGCAGCCGGTCCGCCGCGGCCGTCCCCGCTGGGCGCTGGAGCGCCAGGTCCGCCTGATCACAGGCAGCCTGGTCGCCGCCAGCATCCTGGCCAGCCTCCGGTTCCCGAAGGCCCGGTTCCTCGCCGGCGGCGTCGGCACCGGCCTGGCCACCGCCGCGCTCACCGACACCTGCGCGATGGGCGCGGCGCTGGCCCGGCTGCCGTACAACCGCGGCGGGCGCCCGGTCACCGTCGACGACGCCCGGGAAGCGCTGCGGTCGTGATCGTCGCCGTCGTCGCCGGGCTGGGCATCGGCGCGCTCGTCGGCCTGCTCGGCGGCGGCGGCTCGATCCTCGCCGTCCCGGTCCTGGTCTACGCGGCCGGCCAGGACCTGCCACAGGCCGTCGCCACCTCCCTGCTGGTCGTCGGCACCACCTCGCTGGTCGCGCTGCTGCCCCGCCTCCGGGCCGGCCAGATCGCCTGGCGCATCGCGGTCCTGTTCGGCGCGGCCGGCGCCGCCACCGCCTTCGCCGGCGCCGCGGTCAACCGGCTGCTGCCCGCCGACGTCGTCCTCGGCCTGTTCGCCGCCCTCATGATCGGCGCCGGGGTGCGGATGCTGGCCGCGAAGCCGGCGACCGGCGCGGCCTGCGCGGTCGACGGCGGGCGGGTGAACTGGCGCCGCTGCCTGCCCCGCACCCTGGCCGGCGGGCTGGTCGTCGGGTTCCTCACCGGCCTGCTCGGCGTCGGCGGGGGCTTCCTGATCATCCCGGTGCTGGTCCTCGTGCTCGGCCTGCCGATGCCCACCGCGATCGGCACGTCGCTGGTCATCATCGCCGCCAACTCCGCCGCCGGGTTCGCCGCGCACGCCGGCCAGGCACCGCTGGACGTGCCGATCACCATCGCGTTCACCGCTGCGGCCGTGGTCACCGCACTGGCCGCCGGCCGACTCGGCAGCCACCTGGACACCGCCCGACTGCGCCGCTGGTTCGCCTACCTCGTGTTCACCGTCGCCGCCGGCATCCTCGTGCAGATCGGCGCCGCCCTGGCCACGGCCTGACACGCGTACCGCCTGCCCGTCGGGACTGCGCCCTCGCGCAGCGGGAAGTGCTGTCGGGACGCCCAGGTCCGCTGACCGGCAGCGGTTGCCCCTGCGACACGCCCACCGTGACCGGGGAGCGGTCCGGCGTCCGGGCAGGCGCTGACCGCTACCCGCTCCCACCTCGACCCATCCTGGCCCCGAACGGCGAGAACGCCGAACACCGGCCGCGGGACCGGCCCGCGCCGAGCGTCCCCGGGCGCCGAAGGCCGGGCCACGGGTCACTCCCGGGCGCCAGCAGACGCGGGCCATCCAGAACCGACTGTCGGCGCCCGACGCCCTCCCCCGACACTGCGTAGCAACCTCCGCGCCGTCTCACTCCCCCGCTACGACCCTTCGGTCATCCCTGCCCTGACGCGCCGCCGCAGGGTCGCATGGGCCTGCCCAGCCGCACCGACGCGCGCCAGGAGTGCGGTCGATCCCGAGCGGAGGACACATGGAGCTCAACGAGATGGACCTCGGCACCCTCGCCGCGGTCAAGGCCGGCCTGACCCGCGACCACGAGGACGGAACGATGCTCTGCGACGACGCAGAGACCATCTTCTTCTTCACCTGCGAGGTCGCACCCGACCACTGGCTCTCCGTCGAACTGCAGGCCCAGCATCAGCATCAGCACCGGCATCTTCCGGCGCTCCACCGACTACATGCGTCGCATGATGCGAGCCGAGTACGCCGGCCTGCGCATCCACCGCGACCGCCAGCACCTCGCCGGCGAGATCGGCGACCTCGTCGACGACCTGGACGACGACCTGGACGACGAGGAGCGTCCCATCCACCCGACCCAGATGGCGGAGTACTGGCGTCGAGACGACGCCATCGCCGAGCAGGCCCCCTCTTCAGCAACGACTGGCGGTCGACCTCGACGCCCCGTCGGCGCACAGCTGCTGCCCCCTCCCACGCCGAGGAGCCGGCGCGGTGCCACCTCATTGGCCCAGCAGCGCCCTGGCCGCGCGTGTCGCTCGGGGCTGACCGTCCTGAGCGCGGAACTGACAGCTCCCACCCCAGTCTCTTGGGCACCCCACCAAGTCGCCTCGACCGGAGCATGGCACTTCGACCCACGTCTCGTGCCTGAAGGCGTGGAAGAGATCCGGCCGCTCCCGCCCGGGCCCTCCCTCCTGGCGGACGAGGTCGGAGGCGGCCGGTTGGGCCTGGAGCAGCGCCAGTGCACTCCGCGACCGGCGTGCGCGGGCAAGGAGCGTCGCACTGCGGGACCCTCAGACCGTCGTGCCCGACATGTCGGAAGGACTGCCCCGTGGGCGGCCGAGGAGGCGGCAACAGAGCGATCCGCGTAGTCAGCGCGCGGCTACGCAGCGCGCTCTGGCCCATCCCGATCCTGGGTGTCCTGCTGGCGGTCGGGATCGGCATCGGACTGCCGGCCGTGGACGAGCTGCTCGAGCGCGGTGAGGGGCATCCGCTGGCGTTCGTCTTCGGCGGCGGTCCGTCCGCGGCCCGCGATCTGCTCGCCGCGATCGCGGGATCCCTCATCTCCGTGACGGGCCTGACCTTCTCCCTGACCGTGGTCGCCCTCCAGCTCGGCAGCAGCCAGTACTCACCCCGGCTCCTGCAGACCTTCGCCACCGACCGGGTCGTCCAACTCACCCTGGCCCAGCTGACCGCGACGTTCGTGTACGCACTGACCGTGCTGCGGACCGTCCGGACCGAGAGCGCGACCGAGCTCGAGACCGCGTTCGTCCCGCGCCTGTCGATCACCGTGGCCTACGTCCTGACGCTCGGCAGCGTGCTGGCGCTGGTCCTCTTCCTCGGGCACCTGGCGCGCGCGCTACGGGTGGAGACCATGCTCCGCGACGTTCACGAGGAGGCCGGCGCCACTCTCGAGCGAGAGCTGCCCCGTGACGTCGAGCGGCCGTCCCCCCGGCTGCCACCGGGGCCCGGGGTCCCGGTCACCTCTTGGTCCAGCGGCTTCGTCGTCGACGTGGACGACGGGCGGCTGTTGTCGGTCGCCGTGGAGGCGGATGTCGTCCTCCATCTCGCCGCCCGGATCGGCGACTCGGTGGTGACCGGAACGCCGGTGGCCCACGCGTGGGCGCGGCGCGGGAACCGGCAGGTCGACCCCGGCGCCCTGCAGGCGGACCTCGGCCGATCGGTGCGGCTCGGCTACGAACGGTCGCCGACCCGCGACGTCGCCTACAGCCTACGCAAGGTGGTCGACATCGCCGTCCGGGCGCTGTCCCCGGGGATCAACGACCCCACGACCGCGGTGCACGCCCTGTCACACGCCTCGGCGCTGCTCGGTGACCTCCTCTGCCGGCCCCTCGCTCCCCTGTGCCGGGTCGACGACGACGGCGTCGTCCGCGTGGTCGTGCCGCAATGGACCCCCGAACAGCTGCTCGACCTCGTCCTGGAGGAGCCCCTGCAGTATGCGCCGGGGCAGCCGACCGTCCTGCGCCGGATCGCCGCCCTGCTCCGCGAGGTGGCCTGGCGCGCCCCGCGGGGACTGCTGGACCAGGCCCTGCGCGACCGGCACCAGGACGTCGTCACCGTCACCGCCGACTCGACGCGGATCACCGCCGACGAACGACACTCCTGGGAGGAGGGGTTCGACCTCGCCCTCAGCGGCAGGTGGCCGGCCGCCCGCCCGGCCTGACGTCGGTCGCAGATGCTCGGACGACAGCCCGACCACGTCACCACGCGAGCGGGCGACCTGCTCGTGCTGCTCGTCGTCCCGGGCTGTCGCAGTCACCGGAGGGCGGGGATGAGCCGCCGTATCCGGTCGCCGAAGAGATCCATGCTCCCTGCGTTCCCGCCTTGCTCGTGGCCGGGCTGGACCTGCGGGCCACCATGCCCCCGGGGCCCGCGTGCGCAGGCGCGCTGACGCACCAGGGGAGCCGTGGACATGCTTCCACCCTCCCGGGAGCTGACGCCGGCACCGGAATCCGGAGGCAACGGCTCGACCGCACGCTCCGTACCTCCTCCGCATCGACCACCGATCGGGCGTCGGCCGCGCGCCGGGGCTGCAGGCCCAGGTGCGGCGCGCCAGTGACCAAGAGGCCGCTGGGGGCGACCACCGTGAGCCAGATCGGGCTGAGACGGCGGTGTCCACCACCGCGCGCACGAACCGGACCACCAGGACCGCGGACACGAATCGCGAGCGGTGCACGCGAGGCCGGTGCCCGCGGGCGGCGACGCGGGCCAGGGCGTCATGCCACAGCCACAGCACGTAGGTGAGCCCATCGGCGAGCACGGCGGCGATGTCGAGTCGCACGGTGACCCCATCCCCCATCTCGATGCCGACCATCGCGTGCCCGGTGCCAGCCACCTGCCCTCATCGGTCACCGTCCACTCAACCGAGCACCCACGGGTCTGGCCGGCCCGGACGGCGGTCGGCTCGACCGCGGTCTCGCAGGCCCGTGACGATGGCTCAGCCCTACGCCTCAACCGTGGAGGTGGTCACGACACCTGCGCGCAGGTACGGCTCGCCCTCCCACGTCCCGTAGGACTCCGCAGTCGGCGCGGCCGAGCGGTCGTCGTCCAGGACCGACACGTCGAAGTCGTCCTGCGGAACCGCTGCGATGACGACCTCGTGGCCCGGCTCGAGGCTCGGGAGCGGCTCGTTCGCGAGCACCAGCAACGAGCCGACGTCCTCGCCGTCGGGGCCGGTGATCGTGAACGCGACGGGGGGGGACGACACGGTCCACGGCCGCCTCGAGTGTGACCTCCTGGCCGACGTAGGCCTCGACGTCCTCCCGGAAGTCCGACGTGTAGGGACCGTCGTACGGGTCCTCCAGGTCCTCCGACCCGCGGACGTCCGGCGCAGCGCTCCCCGTCTCGGGCTGTTCGGGGTCGCCCCCGCACGCCGACAGGGCGACCGGTCCGGTGACGAGGACCGCGGCCGCGAGCCGCAGTACGAGGGCTCCCCGTCGAGGGGAGACAGACATGCCGTCCTCCCAGTGGCTCCCGGGCCGAGCTGCCCGGGTCGGGTGTGCGCGACGCCAACGAGCGACGCGTCCGGTCTCCTGGGGACTGCCCTGCACCGACGACCGGAGGACGCCGGGCACCCTCTCCGTCACAGAACCGACATCCGGGTACGGGCGCGGCACGTGACGATGTGACCGCGACGAGGAGAGACCATGCCGACGTGGCTGGTGGGACAGGCGGACACCCTGGTCGGGGTCGTGGCGAAGGCGCTGTTGATGTACGGCACCGCGGTCCTGGGGCTGCGCATCGCACACCGCCGCACGCTCTCCCAGTGGACGGCGATCGACTTCGCCGCAGCAGTCGCCATCGGTGCGGTGATGGGCCGCACGGCCGTGGCCGAGGGGCAGTCCTTCCTGGTCGGCGCGGTGGCGCTGGTGACCTTCCTCGCGGCGCACGCGTTGGTGACGCTCGGTCGTGGCAACCGGTGGATCGCGAAGGCGGTCGACCACCGGGTACGCGTGCTCGTCGACCACGGCAGGCTGCGCCGGGACCAGCTGCGCCTGTGCGGACTCACCAAGAACGACGTGGTGGCGAAGCTGCGCGAGCTCAGCGTCCGAGAACTCGGCGACCTCCGCTACGTCCTGTACGAGACCAAGGGCGAACTGACCGTCGTCCGCGAGACGGGTGACCGCGACGGAGCCCTGGTCGGCGCCGGCCTCGCCGACGCCGCTGGCTTCCGCTCGCAGCCGCCGCCTCCTGGTGCCGCGGACCCGCGCTCATGACGGTGGCCACGTCCAGGCGGCCTCGTGCACCAGCTGCAGGAGGCGAGCCCGCCGGTCGGTCTCGGCGGCCAGCCGCCCGGCGAGGACAGCCGGCGGCTGCAGCGGGATGCCGGCAGCGAGGAGCGGCGCCACGGACGGTGGCGGAGGCGGGCCCTCGGAACGGGTGGCGGTGATGCTGCCGAGCGTCCGCACGTACTGGTCGATGACCTTCCGCACGGGTCCGTAGGCGGACCTGTCCGGTGCGACCGCCGGTTCGACCGCGGCGAACAGCAGGAGCAGCGCGTCGTCGAGGACGGCGATCGCCACGGGCGCCGACTCCTCGGGGGACCGGCTGCGGAAGAGGTGCAGGACCGGATAGGCGACGTGCTGCTGGGCCACGGTGGCGAGCGGTGCCGCGAGGCCGACGAGGTACTGGGTGAACGCCGGGCTGAACGATCCTCCCGTCCACCCGGCGACCACCACCTCCCCCGCCGTGGACCCGAGCGCCCTGATCTGGGTGGCCAGCGCTCGCCGGGTGACCACGGCGGAGATCACCGACAGCAGGTAGGTGATGGCCAGTGTGACCAGCGCGAGGCCGCCGAAGCTGGCCACGTTGGTGACGACCCGCCACACCGGGGAGTCGGCCACAACGTCCCCGACGCCGAGGGTGAACACGGCGAACCCCGCGTAGTAGGCGACGTCCCAGGGGCCGGCGAGGGCCCCGGTGTCCGCCGACACGATCGACCGGCTGCCCAGGAAGACCAGCCACCAGCCCATCCAGGTGATCAGGCTCCAGAGGACGACTGTCAGCACCAGGAGCACGGGGCCGGCGTTCGACAGGACCCGCGAGCGGCTCCCTCTCCCCCGCAGCCGCACCGCCGCACGCCACAGCGGGCCCAGGAGGCGCCGGGTCACCGGGCCGGCCCCGCGTCCGAGGGTGAGGGTGGTCGACAGGACGTCGAACAGGACGACGAGGACCAAGGCCACGCCGGTCGCGACGGCGAGCGCCGCCATCACGTCAGCAGCCCGCCAGGCCGGCGTTCCCGGTCACGCCTCGGTCCCGCGGACCCCGACCAGGCTCGACCCGTTCCCCAGCTTCGAGTCGGGGATGACGCTCAGCGAGCCGTCGCTCTCCAGGACCACGGCCGCGATCGAGGACAGGTCTCCCGAGCCGGCGGCCCGCACCGCCTGCCGCACCTCGTCCACGGTCATCCGGGTGTCCCGCAGCGCCGCCGGCAGGACGCAGCCGGACCGCAGGAGCAGCGTCGGCCGGGCGGTCATCAGCCGCCGGGCTGCGGGGCGGCGCACGGTCACCCAGGCGACCAGGGACTGCAGCAGCGCCAGGAGCGCCAGGGCCAGCGCCCCCTCGGTCCAGGAGACGTCGCTGCTGAGCAGGATGGTCGCCAGAGTCGAGCCGAGGGCGACGGTGACGACCAGGTCGAAGGCGTTGAGCTTGGCGAGCGTCCGCTTCCCCGACACGCGCAGGACCAGCACCACCGTCACGTAGGCGCTGGCACCGACGGCGAGGATGCGTCCGAGGTCGGACCACGCGTCGAACCACACGTGTGCCGCCTCCTCAGCCGCCGGGCCTGTCGGCCGTCACCACGCCGGCGCGCCGGTAGAGCACCCGGCCGGGCGAGGAGCTGACCCCGTGGACGACCGTGCTGGCCGCCACCACCAGGCTGCCGGCGGCCAGCACCACCGGGTCCACGGCCAGCCGCTCGGCCTCCAACGCCAGGTAGAACAGCGCCGACACCCCGATGGGGCCGAACCAGCCCAGGAACGCGGCGTCCGCGCGCCCCAGACCCAGCGGCCGGCGCAGCAGCCACACGATCGGCAGGCGGCGCAGCAGCAAGACCGCCAGAGCGAGGACCGGACCGCTCCACCCCAGGTCGGCCCACGCCGACCACGGCAGGACGACGCCCAGGGCGACGAACAACGGGAGCACCAGAAAGCGATTGACCGCCTCGTCGATCGGGACGTCGTCGGTGCGGTCCGGTCCGGTGGCCACGGCGTTGAAGGCGAGCCCGGCGACGAAGACCGCGAGGATCCCGTGGACGTGGAGCGGACCGGCCGCGCCGAGGACGGCGAAGGCGAGGACGGCCGTGAACAGCAGCCGGGGACCGGCGTCGGTGGAGCCGTGCTCCTCCCCCGCCCGCAGTGCCCGGGCACCGAGCCAGCCGAGCAGGACCCCGAGGAGGACCGCGCCGGCGACCTGCCACAGCGACTCCGTCAGGGCCGCCCCGATCCCGTCGGGGCCGGCGACGGCGACCGCGATCAGGACCAGCGGCAGCGCGAGACCGTCGTTGGCGCCGGACTCCAGGGACAGGATCTGCCGGTCACGGGCCGGGAGGTCCTGCTCGGCCGGCTTGCCGGTGACCACGCTGGAGGCCAGGACGGGGTCCGTCGGACACAGGGCGGCGCCGATCAGCGCCGCGGTCCCCAGCCCCACGCCCAGCACGGCCGCCGCCAGGCCCGCGGTCACGACCGCCATCACGGGCATCGCGACGGCCAGGAGCAGGAGCACGGGACGCACGTTCGCCCGCACGTCCCGCACGGGGTACCGCAGGGCCACCGCCATCACCGAGATGGCCAGGAGCAGCCGGGTGGCCGTGTGCAGCCAGGTCGTGTCCTCGGTCAGCGGGGGGACGTCGACCGCACCGAGCACCGCCGGGCCGAGCAGGGCACCCAGCGCGAGGGCCAGCACCGGCTCGGACACGGGCCACCGGCGCAGGCGTCCCGACACGGCCGCGATGACCAGCCCGAGGCCTCCCGCGGCGAGCAGGACGACGTCGACGGTCACGCAGCAGCCACCCCCGGTCCCTCGGTCACAGCTGCGGCCGGACGCCGGCCTCCGCCGCCAGGTCGTCCGCGCCGAGGGGCCCTCGCCCGCGGACGGCGGAGCGGCCGGCGCCGTGCCGGCCGAGCGGGAGGACCGTGCGCCGCTCGCTGCCCTCGAGCTCGAGGGCCAGCGCCGCGTACAGCGCCAGCACGCCGAGCGCCAGACCCACCCAGCCCGCGGCCGTCTTCCAGGCCGCCGAGCCGGTGAGCTCGTACGCCCCGGTGACGGCGAACCGGATCCCGGCCAGGCACATGACCGCCGCCGGGATCAGTTTGCTCGCCGCGGCGGAGATCGCCGGCACCTGCATGGCCACCGCGGCGGTGAGCAGCAGGACGCCCAGCCCCGTGCTGGTCGCCCCCGGCGGTGCGGTGAGGGTGGTGAACCCGACCACGCCCCAGGTGCCGGTCAGCACGCCCATGCCGGTGGCGGCCACCGGGTCCCGGGCGGTGAACCCGACCACCGCGGCCAGCAGCTGCAGCGGCACGGTGGCCGCCAGCGCGGTGAGCGCGGCGACCCGGCCCTCGGCCGGCGGCACCCAGCCCAGCTGGACGGCGGCGAAGACGGTGGTGGCCAGGGCCAGCGCGAGGAAGCCCAGCGGGAGGGGTGTCGCGACCGGCCGGAGGACGACCCGGGTCTGCGGGGCGTCCATCAGCTCACCAGCGCCTGGGTCGCGGACTCCTTGAGCTTGGCGTTGGCCCACCGCATCTGCCGCAGCGTGTCCGGGTGGCAGCGCTCCGCCAGCTGCAGCAGTTCCCGCTTGCGCGCCCCCTGCGCGGCCTGGGCCAGCAGTTCCCAGTCCAGCGAGACGCCGGCCGCCTCGCGGTGCACGTGGCGGAGGTCGGCGAGCAGCAGCAGGCCGGGCTCGGGCCGGCGGCCGAGCAGGTCCGAGGTGGCCTGCCGCACCCTCTCGAGGATGCCGGGGTCGCCGGGCGGTTCCGGGTCCAGGTCGACGCCGAAGTCGGCGCCGGCGCGGGCCAGCTCGGTGACGTGCCGCTGGGACCAGCGGGCGACGTCGCGGGCGACGTGGAAGACCTCGTGGTCGGCCTTGTGCCGGTCGGAGACCGCGAACAGGACCCGGGCGAGGTGGTTCTCGGCCCGGTGCAGCTCCTCGATCGCCAGTCCGAGCTTCACCGGGCGTCCTCCTCCTCGACCGCCAACGCGTCGTCGCCGCCGCGGGTTGGTGGCACGTGCGCGGCGACCGGCCGCGACCCGGTGGTCGTGGGCGCCGGCGCGGGACCGTCACCGACGGCCACCCGGGTCACCGCCGCTGCCGCCGTCTTGAAGATCGGTTGCTTGGAGCAGGCGTCCCAGTCGGTGAGGGTCAGCTCGTTGGCGGCCCGGCCGCGACCGTCCGGCGCGGAGCCGCCCGGCTCGTCCCAGTAGCCGTAGTGGAACGGCAGGAACACCACCCCCGGCCGGATCCCGCTGACGCGCAGCCGGCCCTCGACCGCGCCGCGCGGGGTGCGGACCTCCAGCAGGTCGCCCTCGCCCCAGCTGCGATCGGCGGCGTCGGAAGCCGACATCTCCACCCACACCTCCGGCGCGGCGGCCTGCAGCTGCGGCGCGCGGGCGGTCTTGGTCCGGGTGTGGAAGTGGTACAGCGTGCGGCCGGTGATCAGCTGGAACGGGAACTCCTCGCTGATCACCTCGTGCGGGGGCAGGTACTCGGCGGCCTTGAGCACCGCCTTGCCGCCGGGGTTGAGCGCCCGGTACTCGGTCTCGTCCAGGGGCGCGCCGGTGACCAGGTCGCGGCCGTAGCTCTCGCAGTAGTCGGGTGCGGCCCAGAACTGCCCGTCGACGTAGATGTGCTCGGTGCCGTCGGGCGCGTCCTCGGTGACCGGCCACTGGATGCCGTTGCGCTCGCGCAGCTTGGCGTACGACAGGCCGCTGTAGTCGCAGGGCCGGCCGCGGGAGCACTCCTTCCAGCCCTCGAACGCGCCCTCCGGGTCGGTCCACGTGACCAGCGGGGCGCCGTCCTTGTCCTCCAGGCCGAGGCGCTGGGCGAAGTCGATGAGAATGTCCAGGTCGGGGCGCGCCTCGCCGGGCGGGTCGACCGCCTTCTCCGACAGGTGCACCGTGCGGTCGACGTTGGTGAACGTGCCGGTCTTCTCCCCCCACGTCGCGGCCGGCAGGACGACGTCGGCCAGCTGCGCGGTCTCGGACAGGAAGAGGTCCTGGACGACGAGGAACAACCGGTCCTGGGACAGCAGCGAGCGGATGCGGGCCAGCTCGGGCAGTGACACCGCTGGGTTCGTGGCGGTGACGTAGAAGAACCGGATCGAGCCCTCCTCGATGTAGCGCAGCTGCTGCATGACGTGCGTCGGCGGCGAGTAGTGCGGGATGTCGAGCGGGTCGACGTTCCACACCCGGGCGAGGTCGGCGACGTGCGCGTCGTTGGACCAGTTCCGGAAGCCGGGCAGGTCGCCGTCGGCGCCGGCCTCGCGGGTGTTCTGCGCCGTGGGCTGGCCGTTCATCTGCAGCAGGCCGCAGCCGGGCCGCCCGAGCATGCCGCGCAGGACGTGCACGTTGTTGACCTGGACGGCGGCCGCGGTGGCCTGGTGGGACTGGTAGAAGCCCTGCAGCACCGTGGACAGCAGCCGCTGCGCGGTGCCGATGAGCCGGGCGGCCTCCCGGATCCGCTCCGCGGGGACGTCGCACACCCCGGCGGCGACCTCCGGGGTGTAGTCCGCGACGCGCGCCGCCAGCTCTTCGTAGCCGACCGCGTGCGCCTCGACATAGCCGGTGTCGACCCAGTCGTTCGCGACGATCTCGTGCAGCAGGGCGTTCATCAGCATCACGTTCGTGCCCGGGCGCGGGGCCAGGTGCACGGTCGCCGCCCGGGCCACCGGCGTCTCCCGCGGGTCCACGCAGACGACCGCCGGCGGGTTCGGCCCCGCCAGGCGGTCCAGCACCCGGGTCCACAGCACCGTCTGCGTCTCGGCCATGTTGTGCCCGTACAGGCAGATGACGTCGGCGGAGTCGACGTCGGTGTAGCTGCCGGGCTGGCCGTCGGAGCCGAAGGTCTCCTTGAGCGCGGCCGCGGCGGTCGCGGTGCACAGCCGGGTGTTGCCGTCGACGTGGTTGGTGCCGATGCCGCCGTGGGCGATCAGGCCCAGGGTGTAGTACTCCTCCAGGAACAGCTGGCCGGTCGTGTAGAAGCCGATCGCGCTGGGCCCCTGCTCGTCGAGCAGCTCCCGGCAGCGGCCGGCGACGGCGTCCATCGCGGTGTCCCAGTCGGTCTCGACCAGCTCGCCGTCGCGGCGGACCAGCGGCCGGGTCAGCCGGTCCGGGGAGTTGTTGGCCTGCCAGCCGAACAGGTCCTTGGGTCCCAGCCGGCCGTGGTTGACCCGGTCCACCGCGCGCCCCCGGACCCCGACGATGCGGCCGTCCTTGACCGCGATGTCCAGCCCGTCGCCGTTCGAGTGCAGGATCGTCGCCGACTGCACCCAGCGGTCGACGTCGTCCTCGGTCAGCCCGTCGGCCAGGAAGGTGTCCACGCGGGTCGGCCAGGTCTCCCCCGGCCCGTACGGGGTGCGGGTCCCCCACGGCTCGGCGATGCGGTCGATGCGGGCCATCGCGGCTCCTCCCTGGCGTGTCCGGCCGGCCCGTGGCGGGCCCCGTCCCGCCTACCCGCACGCGCCCAGGAGGCGCGGCGACGCACATGACGGTTCCGTGACATCGCCCGGCTCGCCAGCCGGCGCGGGTAGGGCGCAGCGGGTCGGTGCCCCCCGCGGACGTGCACCGGACGTCCGCCACCGGCACGAGGAGGAACCCGTGACCGTTGCCGGGCAGATGCTGGAGACGTATCCGAAGGACCTGGGTGGGGTCGACCGCCAGGCGCTGCAGGAGTGCATCGAGGCCTGCGTCGAGTGCGCGCAGGCCTGCACCGCATGCGCCGACGCCTGCCTGTCGGACGAGATGGTCGCCGATCTGAGGAAGTGCATCCGCACCAACCTCGACTGCGCCGACGTCTGCGAGGCGACGGGCCGGGTGCTGTCCCGGCACACCGGCTACGACGCGAACCTCACCCGGGCCGTCCTCGAGGCCTGCGCTGCCGCCTGCAAGGCCTGCGGCGCCGAGTGCGGGTCGCACGCGGAGATGCACGAGCACTGCCGGGTGTGCGCGGAGGCATGTCGGCGGTGTGAGGAGGCCTGTCGTTCGCTCGTCGCCGGGCTGCAGTGACGGAGGGCCGACCGTGATCGCCGACGGTCCGTCCCTCACACGACGGGCCGTCGGCGATGACGAGAGCGCGACGGCGAGGTGGACGCCAGGCGGACCGTGACCGCCGTGGGGCGCCTCAGCCCGTCCGGCCCGGATCGCCGGTGTGGCCGTCGAGCCGACCAGCCCCACGGTCCTGCCAGTTCACCAGGGTCACGTGACCGCCGTCGGCGACCACTCCCCTCTCCAGCGAGCGGACGGCGTCCGCTCCGTCGTCGTCGGCCTGCACGCCGTCCAGGTCCACGACGACCCACGTGCAGCCTTCCCGACGCAGCGCGTCCACCGTGCCGCGAAGCATGTCCGCCGCCCTGGTGTCGAGGCGCCCGCTCGCGCGGATGCGACCGGTGCGGCGGTCGATCGCCTCGGTGAAGGAGACCGCCGGCGGTGCTGCGTCTCGCGGCCCCTCGGGAGCCCCTCGGAGGCCGCGACCGTTCTCCTCTCTGCTGTCCATCGTGCGTGCCCTCCCATCCTCGCGGTCTGGTGGTCGACGTCCCGGCCGCAGGCGGCCGATGACCACGGTCCCGTGTTCGCGCGCCGGCCCCAACGGGTCAGGGGCTTTCGTCATGGATCTGTCGCGCAGCCAGGTGCTGACGAGGTCCCCGCTCGAGCCGCGGGCCGCCGTCCCGGGACGCCGCGCCGTCACCGCTCCACCACCGTGGACCGGTCGGTGTCGACGCCGACATGACGATCCCGTGACAGACGGGCGGCCGAGGGGGTGACCGCCGTTCCCGCCGGTCACGGTCGATCCGGCCGCCCACCGTCGGGCGGTCAGCGCCGAGAGGCTGGTCGAGCAGGAGCCGAGTGAGCAGACTCAGTGACGTGCCGCGGTCCGTGCTGATCGTCGAGGACGACCCCCGGGTGCGCCGCATCGTGCAGATGACGCTGCAGCGGGAGGGGCTGGACGTCACCGAGGCCGACAGTGGCGAGGCCGGGCTGAAGCGCCTCGGGGAGCGCGACTTCGACGTCGTCCTCCTCGACCTCATGCTGCCCGGCAAGGACGGCTTCGAGGTCTGCCGGGAGATCCGCCGCACCTCCAACGTGCCGATCATCATGGTCACCGCCCGGGGGGACAGCCACGACGTCGTCGCCGGCCTGGAGGCCGGTGCCGACGACTACGTGTCCAAGCCCTTCGTGGCGAAGGAGCTGTCCGCACGGATCCGTGCCCTGGCCCGCCGCACCCGCGTCCCGGAGCCACGGACCCACATCACGATCGGCGGCCTGGACATCGCCCCGCAGGACGGCACCGTCACCCGGGACGGGCGACCGGTCGACCTCACCCGCACCGAGTTCCGCCTGCTGTGCGAGCTGGCTGCCGATCCCGGGCGCGTGCTGAGCCGGGAGGAACTCCTCGAGCGCGTCTGGGGATACGACTACTTCGGCGACTCGCGGCTGGTGGACGTGCACGTCCGGCGGCTGAGGAAGAAGGTCGAGGAGGACCCCGGCAACCCCACCGTGGTGACCACCGTGCGCGGCATGGGCTACCGCGTCCCCGGATGACGATCCTCCGGTCCCCTCCGGACCCGACCCGGACCGCCGACGCCCGCATCGAGGAGGCGCCTGCCGACCCGGGACGTCGCGCGGGGCGCAGACACACCCTGCGCGGGCGCGCCACGCTGGCCTTCACCGCGGTCACCGTGGTCATCTCCACCCTGCTGGCCGTGGCGGTCTGGGTCGCGGTGTCCCAGTACCTGCTCGTGCAGCGCGAGCGGACCACCCTCGTCCAGACCGCGGCCAACGCCGCCCAGGTCCAGCGCGCCCTGGGCACCGAGGGCCTGACGATCCCCCAGCTGCTCGCCCAGCTCCCCCACGAGACGGGCTCCGTCTCGCTGTACGTCGACGCCGGCGAGTGGGTGACGACGTCGCTGCTCATCGGACGTGACGCCGTCCCCGCCGTCCTCGCGGAGACGGTCCTGGACGGCACGGCGGCCCGGCAGCGGATCGAGGTGGAGGGCCGCACGATGATGGCGGTCGGCATCCCGCTCGCCGATCCCGGCCAGGCGTACTTCGAGGTCTTCCCGCTCGACGAGCTGGACAAGACCTACCGCGTTCTCGGTGTGGGCCTCACCGTGGCGCTGATCGGCCTGGTGCCGCTGTCGCTGGCGGTGGGCTGGTGGGTCACCGGTCCCGCCCTGCGGCCGCTGGACCGCGTCGCCCGGGCCGCGCGGGCCGTCGCCGGCGGTGACCTGTCCGCCCGCATCGATCCCCGCGGGGATCCCTCCCTCGCCCCCATCGCCTCCTCGTTCAACCGGACCGCGGCCGCCCTGGAGGCCCGGGTCCGCGCCGACGCCCGCTTCGCCGCCGACGTCAGCCACGAGCTGCGCACCCCGCTGACCGCCATGTTGGGTGCTCTCGATCTGGTCGACAGCGGCGCCGACCGGCTGCCACCCGACGGCCAGGAGGGACTGGCCATGCTCCGCACGGAGGTGCTCCGCTTCGAACGGCTGGTCGCCGACCTCCTGGAGATCTCCCGCGCCGACGCGGGCAACGCCGACCTCGCGGTGGAGGAGGTCCGCCTGGCCGCCCTGGTCGAGGAGGCCCTGACGCGCCGCAGGCTGTCCGGCCTGGGAACGGCGCAGCTCGAGGTCCGCACGGACGCCGGCGAGGCCGTGATCGAGGCCGACAAGCGCCGCCTCGAACGCGTCCTGGGCAACCTCCTGGACAACGCGGACAAGCACGGCGGAGGGCTGTCCCGCGTCACGGTCGCCCGCGGGGACAGCACCGCCTGCGTCCTGGTCGACGACGACGGCCCCGGCGTTCCGGAGGAGGAGCGGAGCCGCATCTTCGAGCGGTTCGCGCGCGGCAGCGGAGGGCTCCGCACCCGCACGGAGGGCGCCGGCCTGGGGCTCGCCCTCGTGGCCCGTCACGTCCAGGCGATGGGAGGCACCGTGACCGTGGGACAGAGCCCGTCCGGAGGAGCCCGCTTCGCGATCGAGCTCCCGGTCCGGCCGGCCCCGTGAGCACCTCGCGCGGTTCCGTACGTCCCGTCGCGCTGCTGGTCGCCGCGCTCCTCGCCGGATGCGGAGTCCGCCCGCAGGGCGCACCCGAACCCGTGACGGCCGCAGCCGAGCCGTCCGCCCAGACCACCGACGGCTCCTCCGCCGGCGGCCCCCGGGTGACCCTCTTCCTCGTGAGCGGCGCCGACCTCACCCCGGTGGAGCGGCGGACCGACGCCGCCACCGCCCAGGCGGCGCTCGAGCAGCTCGTGGAGGGCCCCTCCCGCCCCGAGGCCGGCAGGGGGATCCGCACCGCGCTGCCTCCCGAGGTCGTCGGGGTCGAGGACGTCGGCGCCGACGGCGTCGCGACGGTCGCGGTGACCCGCGGGTTCGCCGGCATCACCGGCGGCAACCAGCTGCTCGCGGTGGCGCAGGTCGTCTGGACGCTCACCGACCTGCCGGCGGTCACCGGCGTCCGCTTCGTCGTGGACGGGACCCCCGTCGAGGTGCCGACCGATGACGGTCTGACCGACCGGCCGGTGGGCCGCGACGACTACCGGTCCGTCGCGCCTCCCGAGCCGGCCGCGTCCTCCCCCGCCGAGGCCGGGACCCCGTCCAGCGCGACGACCACGCCGGGCTGAGCGCGGGCATCGCGGAGGGTCGGCACAGGTCGTGTGAGGAACAGATGACAATCCGGCCGAACAGGTGAGGTCGCGCGTCGAGCCGAGCAGGTCCGAGGTCGACGGTGCACACCTGTGATCCGGACGGAGGACTCCATGGCCGCCCGCGCGCTCTCCGTGACGACCCCCGGCCTCAAGGCCGCTGCCCGCCGGGCACTACCGCCGGTCGCGGCCGTCGTCCTCGGCCCGCTCGTCGTCCTCGGGGCGGTGATCCACCCCGCCCCCTCCCTGCTGGTCGGGACGGTCTTCGCCGCACTCACCGGGGGCTTCGTCCGCCTGCTGCACCGTGCGGAGGTCTCCGACCTGCCGCCCCTGCCCCACCCCGCGAAGGCCGCCGTGTGTGCCGCCCTGCTGCCGCCGGCCGTGGCCGGGACGGCGGCCGTCGGCCTCCTCCCCCTCGGCATGCTCGCCGGCTCCCTCGCCCCGACGCTGGCCGTCGGATGGTGGTGTGGCTCGGTTCCCGACCCACACCACGCCTCCCGGCAGGCCGCGGCCCCGGAAGCCAGCCGGGAGGACCCGCACGACTTCCTCCGCACCCTCCCGGTCGACGTCCTCTTCCGTGAGTGGCGCGACCTGACGGCGGCGCCCCTGTCCGGCAGCCCGGCCCCCGGGGACCGCGACCGGTGGCGGGGCGTCCTCATCGCCGAGCTGCAGCGGCGGGACCCGGCCGGGACCAGCCGGTGGCTGTCGGAGGACCCGGACGTGCCGCCCGACGACTTCGTCCGCGAGCCGGGGGACGGGACCACCTGAGCAGAGGTCCCGGCACGCAGGCGTCGATCCGGTCACGCGAGTGACGGGGAGGGCGCCGTCGCAGGGGTTGTCGCGGGTCACTCCCCCAGTGCGGTGACCAGTGCGAGCAGCCCCGCGTAGAGCACGAGGCCGGTGAGGAACCATGGGTAGCTGGACCGTCCCGTCGCCGGCAGCTCCTCCTTGAAGACGTTGAGCAGGATGGAGCCCCCGAGCAACGCGGTCAGCACCGCGACGACCAGGGTGCTCGTGGGTGCGAAGAAGGCGTCCAGGAGCCACCCGGCGACGAGCGCGCCGGCGAGGACCGGCCGGCCGGTGCGGGGGAAGCGCCGGGGGTAGTGCTCCTCGAGCGAGCGGTCGGTGAGGACGAAGTGCAGGCCCATCGCGACGGTGAACAGGAGCGCGAAGACCAGCCCGGTCCGCAGCCGCAGCGCCATGGTGTAGGTGATGAGGGCGTTGTAGACGGTGAACGCCCCGACGTGCAGCCAGTAGACGCGGCCGGGCTCGTCCGTCCGCATCGGCTGCCCGTTCGGCGTGCGCGACGGGGCGGGCGCCCGCCGGTCGGCCATCCGCTGCAGGCCGTAGAAGGCCGCGAAGCCACCGAGCGCCACCAGGAAGATCCCCAGGTCGACCAGGGGTGTCGGGGCGACGACGTCGTCGAGCGCCTCCCCGATCGCCTGGTTCCCCTCGGCGATCTCCGGCAGGAGGTGCAGGAAGACGTAGGCCACGGCGAGCCCGCCGGCGAACGAGGCGGTCGCCCGCTCCGGGACGAGCGGCAGCCGTCTGAGGTGCGGTGCGGACAGGTGCAGCCCGGCCAGGAGGGCCGCCAGGACGAGCGCCCCGACGACGCTCTGGGTGGTCGTCACCTCGACGTCCATCACCGCGCCTGACCGGCGTCACAGCCCGCCACGCCGGGCGACGGGGCGGCGGCGGGCGCCGGGGCTCCCCCGCCGCGGTACCGGGTGCTGGTCATGCTCCCTCTCGTCTCACAGGCGTCGTCGACGGCGAGAGGACTGCCCACCACACGGCCGGCCGTGTCGGGCCCGGCCGCTTCGTCACACGGTCGCAAAGCCGCTGACCGGCTGCCCGAGCCGCCACGGCGACGCGCGTCCCGCGCCCCGGCGGTGCCGGGAGACCCGGTGGCCGTGCGCAAGGACACGTGCGGTGGTCACGCAGCCGTCACATCCGGGGCCCGCGCAGCGCAGCCGTGTGACATCCCGCTGACGACGTCCGCGACCGAGGTTGCGATCACCACCCGGGGGCCACGGTGGGGACGCCGGTCCGGTGTTCCCCCGTCACCGGACCGGCCCGCACAGGACGACCACCGGAGGCGATCGTGGTGCTGCCCGTCAACCGCCCTCATCCCGGCCGGCGCGGCGGATCCGGTTCCCGCGCTCCCGCGTCCGGCCGGCGAGCCGGGTGCCTCCTCGCCGGCCTGCTCGTGGCGTCGACGTTGGCGGCGTGCGGTGGCAGCGACGACGACGGCGTGCCGTCCCTCGCCTGGTACACCAACCCGGATTCCGGTGGGCAGGCCGAGATCGCGCGCCGGTGCACCGGAGCAGCCGACGGCGCCTACGAGATCCGCACCGCCCGGCTGCCGCGGGACGCCAACGCCCAGCGCGAGCAGTTGGTACGCCGCCTCGCGGCCGAGGACGACGCCATCGACCTCATGAGTCTCGACCCTCCGTACATCCCGGAGTTCGCCCAGGCCGGTTTCCTCGCCGACATCCCCGACGACGTCGAGGAGCGGGTCACCGATGGGGTCGTCGAGAGCGCCGTCGAGGGCTCCACCTGGGACGGCGCGGTGGTCGCGGTCCCCTTCTGGGCGAACACCCAGCTGCTCTGGTACAGGAAGTCCGTCGCCGAGGCCGCCGGCCTGGACATGTCCCGCCCGGTGACCTGGGACCAGGTCGTCGATGCCGCTCAGCGCACCGGTACCGACATCGGCGCCCAGGGCGCCCGCGCGGAGTCGCTGACCGTGTGGCTCAACGCGCTCGTCGAGTCGGCCGGGGGCTCGATCATCACGCAGCACGCCGACGACCCCGGGGGCATCGAGCTCGGACTGTCCTCCGACGCGGCGGTGCGGGCGGCCGAGGTGATGAAGACGGTCGCCACCTCCGGCGTCGCCGGCGCGGCCTTCTCCAACGAGACCGAGGACGCCTCGGCGAGCGCCTTCGAGGGACCGAACGGCGGCTTCATGGTCAACTGGCCGTTCGTCTGGCCCCGCGCCCTGTCCGCGGTCGACGCCGGCAGACTCGACCCCTCGGTCCCCGCCGACTACGGCTGGACGCTCTATCCCCGGGTGAACGCCGACGATCCCGCCCGCCCGCCGTACGGCGGCATCAACCTGGGCGTGAGCGCCTTCAGCCGCCATCCCGAGCTCGCCCTGGCCGCCGCCGAGTGCATCGTCTCCGACCAGAACCAGGCCTACTACTTCATCACCAACGGCAACCCGGCCTCCTCCATCGCGGTCTACGACGACCCCGAGGTCATCGAGGCGTTCCCGCAGGCGCCACTGATCCGGGAGTCGCTCCGCCAGGCGGCACCGAGACCCCAGACCGCCTACTACAACGAGGTCTCCTACGGCATCCAGCGCACCTACCACCCGCCGGAGGCGATCGTCCCCGGGGTCACCGGCGAGCAGGCGGCCGCACTCATCCAGGCGGTCCTGGCCGGGGAGCAGTTGCTCTGACGCCCGAGGTGCTCCGGCGGACGGTGCGCCGTCCGCCACACCCCGTGCCTGCCACAGGCCGACACGGATCAGCCATCCGTGTCGTCGTCGTCGTCCAGGCCACCGGTGCCCGGGTCGATGCCGTCCGCGTCCTCCTCGCCTCCGTCCACCGGATCCCGGTCGCCCGACGAGTCGGCTTCCTCGCTCGGCACCGCGTCCCCGGGCGGGTCCCCCGCCGAGCTCCCGGAGCAACCCGTCACTCCCAGTCCGACCGCGAGCACCACTCCGGTCAGGATCCTCCGCGTCCTGCGCACGTCCACGCCTCCCTCTCTGCGACCAGCCGACGAGGGGCGCTCTGCCCGGCAGCCAGGTGGTCATGCCGGGCCGGTCGCAGGCGACATCGCTTCGTCACCTGCGACCTCGCCGCCCGTCCGCGACGCGGCAGCAGAAGCCCGCGACGGTGCGCCGCTGGTGCCCACGACGACACCGGAGGCGTGTGTCAGGTCCGTGACGACCCGACCACCTGCGGATGCGGCCCGGCGCGCGCGGACACGTGTCGGGGTGCACACCCGAGCCGGGACCCCCGGCGCGCTGAGAGGACCACCATGCACAGCGTCCGATCCCGCGGACCGTGTTCCACCACCCGCCTCACCCTGGCTGTCGCGGCAACCACCCTCACCGTGGGACTTGCCGCCTGCGGCACCGACACTGCCGGCGCGGGAGCCGGCCCCGACGTCGCAGACGTGCCGCTCATCGAGGAGCCCTACATCGGCCCCTACGACACGTCCTTCGCGGCCGAGGTCGACACCCGCGTCGGTCAGGTGGTCAGCCTGTCCGCCGACGTCGCCCAGGTGCTCACCCCGGAGGCGTTCACCATCGCCGCTGCCGACGACCCCACCGTCGAGGAGCTGCTGGTCGTCGGCGCCACGGGGGACACCGCGCTCTCCCCCGAGAAGACCGTCGAGGTCACCGGCACCGTCCAGGAGTCCTTCACCGTCCGCGAGGCGGAGGCGGAACTCCGGGCTGACCTGGACGATGCTCTGTTCGCGGAGTGGGAGCAGGAGCCCTACCTGATCGCCGACAGCGTCGAGGTCCCGGGAGACGCCCAGGGCTGAGACCCGCCGGGGCCGGACTGCTGCTGGCCGCCGCCGTCCCCGTCGTCGCAACCGTCGCCACCCGCGGCACCCAGCCGGCCGCCCCTGCCACCGATCAGCCCGGACGGCCGCCGCCTCGCGGCCGGGTACCTGCCCGACCTGCACGTGACCGACCGAGGAGCACCGATGGACCACTCCCTGCACGACGGGCGCCCGACCGGCGCCCCCCTGACGCGACTGGCCGTGTCCGCCACCCTGCACTGCCTCACCGGTTGCGCGATCGGCGAGGTCCTCGGCATGGTCGTCGGGACCGCGTTGGGCTGGTCGGACGTGCAGACGATCGTGCTCGCCGTCGCGCTGGCGTTCGCGTTCGGCTACGCGTTCACCATCGGGCCGGTGATGCGCTCCGGGCTGGCGCTGCGAGCGGCGATCCCCGTCGCGCTCGCCGCCGACACCGTCTCCATCACCGTCATGGAGGTCGTCGACAACGCGGTCATGCTGCTGGTGCCCGGCGCGATGGACGCCGGCCTGGACAGCCCGCTGTTCTGGGGCGCGCTGGCCTTCGCACTCGCCGTTGCCTTCGTCGTGACCGTGCCGGTCAACCGCTGGCTGATCGGCCGCGGGAAGGGACACGCCGTCGTGCACCGGTACCACGGCGGCGGGCACGGGTCGGCCGAGCAGCAGCCGACCGGCGAGCAGGTACACGGGCACGACCGCCACTGATCCTGCCGGACCACGGCGTCCGCAGGCGGCGTGCGCCCGGGCGCGGTCGCCGCACGTTCGGCGGCCCAACGGGGAGGTCGAGGTGCCGCAGCCCCCCGGCTCCCGGCCGTGGAGCCGACGAGCTGCACCGAGGTGACGGTCGCGTGACATCCCCGAGGGTGCCCGCGTCCGGCGGTCCGGACGGGGCAGCAGAGGACGGCACCCACCCGCCACCGGTCCCGACCCTCGTGAGGAGTCGTCATGCCGGCGCCTGCTGCGCCCCAGCCCGCACACCGCCTTCCCGACCCGAACTCCCGCGGTCACCGCTACGGGACGAACCCCCGGCGCCGGACCGGCACTGCCCGGTGGCGGTCCCCGGACGAGCCCGCGCTGGATCCCGCGACCGACCGGACGAGGCACTCGAACCGTGTCCGCGGATGGGTCCTCGCCGCCGGCGCCGTGCTCGCCGTCGCCGGGTGCGGAGGCATCGACGACGAGGCGCCGCTCGAGGATCCGGGACCGGAGGTGGAGGGGGGCGCCATCGGGCCCGACCTCCGGATCGGCGAGGACCTGACCCTCGCCCAGGTGCAGCTCGAGTACCCGCTGGACGGCGTGTACGAGGAGGGCGAGGACGCCCGCTTGTTCTTCGCGATCACCAACACCGGCATCGAGCCGGCCTCGCTCGTCGAGATCAGCGGACCGGACGTCGGCGGTGTCCGCGTCGAGAGTGGGGACGGGACCGGCCTCCCGCTCCGCGTCGACCCGAACGACAACCTCTACGCCGGCGCGGAGGGGGCACCGGACGTGACCCTGCTCGACCTCGGCCGGTCCCTCCGCTCGTCACAGTCCATCCCCGTCACCTTCACCTTCGCCGAGGCCGGCGAGGTCACCATCGAGGTCCCGGTGTCCGCCGAGGAGCAGGACCCCACTCCGCCCTACGACTTCCCCGGCGAGGAGTCCGACCAGGACCCCACCGAGGACGGCGCGGCAGCGACCACGGCCACGTCCGCCGAGGCGTCCTGACCGACGCCGCCGGAGCTCGACGCCGAACTGCCGCGCCGTGTGGTGCCGCCAACCGTGCCTGCGCCGGTCAGGTGACCGTCCACAACGCCCAGGAGGAGGCTCCGATGTCCGAGTCCCCGTCCGACCGCATCGTGCACATCGACAACCGCCTGCGCGCCCTCCACTCAGTCGTGGAGGACGCCCGGACGGAACTGGACGAGGTCCGACGGCGCCAGGCCGAGCTCGCCGACATGGAGGCGGCGCTGCTCGCGACGATCGACGCCCGGTGCCGCCGCCTGGACGACCTGCTCGACGAGCGGCTACGAGCAGGCGCTGATGTCCGGGAAGGTGACCGGACCGGCTCCGGTGCTGCGCGGACACCGGTCCAGGGTGTCCGACGGACACCGCTGCCGCGCTGCGCAGGCACTCGGCCAGGAGTGGTGGACAGGAGCGGCGTCGACCTGCGGGACTCCGGGGACGACCGGCACGACTGACCTCTGGGAGCGCCCGGCCCCGCCCACGGCGCCGCCCGGTTGAGGGACCGTCAAGCAGCCGGCTGGGCGAACCGGGGCCGCAGCAGCACCATCGGGATGACCAGCGTCGCGTTGGCAGCGAACATGAGGGGCAGTCCACGGGCTTCCGCGTAGCCGCCGAGCAGAGGGAGTCCGACCACCGCACCGAGGGCCAGGGCGCACAGCGCGGCGCTGAAACCGGTCGCGGGTCGTTCCGGGAAGACCTCGCCGGACCAGATCACCAGCAGTGCGGAGAGGACCATGAAGCTCGAGCCGAAGAGCACCGCGGAGGTTGCCATCAGCGGCCAGGACGGCGGTAGGACCAGCAGCGCGGAGGCCAGGCCGAGAGCGATCGAGGTGGTGACGAGCGTTCGGCGCAGTCCGCCGGTGGCCACCAGGTAGCCGGTGGCGGTGCCCACGATCCCGCTGCCGCCGACGAGCACCCAGAACACCGGTGCCGCGACATCCGGTAGGTCCGCTGCACTCGCGATGCGGTCGACGGCGTAGGTCCAGTACACGGTGCTGGTGAGACCGAACCCAGCGCTGCCGAGGAGGAGGGGGGCGCTGCCGACGCACCACAGCCAGCGCCACGGCGCTGTGCCCGCCGATGGGTCCGTGCGTTGCGGGTCGGGTCCGCCGGGCAGCAGCAGCACGTTCCAGACCGCCGATCCCAGGGCGAGGACGGCGAAGCCGGCCCACGCCAGGCGCCAGGCGGAACCCTCGTCGGTCAGCCAGGCCGCCGGGGCGGAGACGAGCACGCCGAACGTCGTCCCGGACGTGATCACCGAGAGCGTGCGGTGTCGCCGGTCCCGCGGCACCCGCCGGGCGACGGCGTCGGAGAAGGGCGCCCAGCACCACCCCGGGCTCGTCGCGGCGACGCAGACCCCGATCGCGAGCACCACCGTGTTCGGCGCCGCGGCGACCAGGGCCGTCCCCAGGGTCGCCGCCGACGTGCCGATCAGGACGGGCAGGCGCGGCCCTGTCCGGGCGACCACCGCTCCGGTGGCCAGCAACGCCAGCAGGTAGCCGGCATACCCGCCGGCGGCGAGCAGTCCCGCAGCGTGCGTGGACAGGCCGAAGGTCTCTCGGAACTGCGGCAGGAAGAGTCCGTACCCGTACCGGGCGAAGGCGAAGGACACCGCGATCGCCGTGAGACCGGCCGCCGCCAGATGACCGGGAGATGCCGCGATCCGCACGCCCGGATGTCCCCGCACCACCGGTGACAGCCTCCTTGGCCGGTGCACGGGCCGCCGCGTCGCCCGGCGGACCCGGTCACTCCCACGATCAGACACGTCGGCGATCGCGGGCTGCCCACGAGTGGCAGTGGGACAGCCGATGGGACCGGAGCACCCTCGCCAGGTGTCCCCGCCGTGGCCATCGCCGGTGGGCGCGCAGGAGCGGGACGGCGACCACGGGGACCCGCCCCGTCGCGTGGTCGGTCACCACCTCCTGGCCGAGGACGGAGGGGCCGGCAGCACCCGCCCGCCGGAGGCGAGGTGACCGGCCCCTCAACGGGCGTGGCCTCCGCGTCAGCCGAGCGAGGCGGTCATGGTGACGGCGTCCTCGGTGACCGTCTCACAGGCGAGGGTCAGCGGCCCGGCCGAGACGCTCTCGCCCTGACCACACGTGAGCTCCTGCTCCCCGACCCGGAAGGTCGCCTGCCCGTTCTCGACACCGCCGAGCACCACGGGAACCCCGAGGATCTGGGCCGACGCGCCGTCCCCGGACAAGCTCACCGAGCACGAGCTCCCCGAGCACTGCACGTCGGCGTCGGTCCCTTCGGTCTCCCCGGCGGTCTCCTCCGGCCCGTCGGCGCCGGCGGTGTCCTCCGGCCCGGCCGTCTCGGTGCTCCCGCCCGTTCCCCCCGCGGGCGCGCTCTCCGTCGCGGTGGCGTCAGGCGTCGGGGCGGCGTCCTCGGATCCCGACGAGTCCCCGCAGGCGGCCATCGGCACCAGCAGCAGGGCACCGGCGAGCAGCCCCGAGGAGAGCCGCCTGCGTCGCGTCGTCCTGGTCTCCATGCTCCGACGGTAGGAGCGGGGACCGCGGTGCCCCGCCCGGACGGCGGAAGCGTCATGGCTCTGTAACGCACGACCCCGAGCGCCACGTCCGGTTCACGACCCGAGGCGGACGGCGGCGCCGGAGGTGCGGACGGCCAGCCCCGCCGGTCCCACCTCCACCGCCTCGACGACCTGCGCCAACGGCAACGGGTCCAGGGGGATGCGCACGGTGAACCGCTGGGTGACGAGGAGCTCCGACAGCCCCTCCAGCGGCTCGGCGGCCTCCAGCCGGACCGGCCGCAGGACCAGCGCGGCGCCCTCGGCCCCCACGTCGACCAGCGCGGACACGGCGCGGTCCTCGCCGAGCACGTCGACCGTCCCGCCGGCCCGCAGTCGACCGTCCTCCGCGGCCTCGACATCGAGGCGTCGCCCGGTGAAGCCCAGGTAGCGGGCCAGGTCGTCGTGGGTCAGGAAGGCCGCCTCGGACGCCCGCGCCACGTGGACCCGGGCGGTGTTGCCGTCCAGGAGGTCGTGGAAGGAGAGGTACACGCCCTCGAGGTCGGCCGTGTAGTCCTCCACGCGCAGCGGCCCGGACGACAGCGCGCCGACGCCGATCTCGACGTGGTCGTAGCGCCCGCGCAGCGCCTGGAGCAGGACCGGGCCGCCCTGCACGCGCACGGTCGGCCGCTCGAGGACACCGGTCTGCTCCTGCACCGCGCGTGCCAGCACCGACTCAGCTCCCCAGCGGGCCAGCCCGTCGGCGGCCCACAGCACCAGGCAGGTGCCCAGCACGACGGTGAGCGCCAGCCCGGCGGTCCGCCGGCGACCTCCCGTCCCCGAGGGCGCCGGGCGCGGACTGGTGGCGCCGGCCCGGCGCGGGCCGCCGGTCACTCCGCCCGCCCGCGGGACCCGACCGGTGCCGGGGGCTCGTCGGTGCGCCGGCGCGCGGCCTCCTCCTCCAGCAGCCCGGCCTGCGCCTGCGCGTCGGTCCGGGCAGCCGTGGTGCGGATGCGCCGGCCGGGCCACCCCGCGGTGCGGCCGAGCAGTGTCAGCACCGCGGGGGTGAGCACCGGCCGGATGAGGAAGGTGTCGACGAGCAGGCCCACCGCCATCGTGAACGCCACCTGGCGGAAGGTGCTCAGCGGGATGATCGCGACCATGGCGAACGTCGCGGCGAGGATCATCCCCGCGGCGCTGATCGCCCGTGCCGTGGCCGGCATGGCGACCACGATCGCCTGGGCGAGTGGGCGGCGTGCCGCCTGGTCCCAGATGGCCCCGACGGCGAACACGTTGTAGTCCGAGCCCAGCGCCAGCAGCAGCACGGCCGTGGCGAAGGGGACGTAGAAGGTGAGCCCGGGCTGGCCGAGCAGGACCTGGAAGACCAGGACCGTGAGGCCGAGCGCAGCGGCGACCCCCAGCACGCTCAGGGCCAGCAGCGCGACCGGCGCGACCAGGGAGCGGAGGAACAGCGCCAGGACCAGCAGCTCCACGGCCAGGACGGCGACCGCCGTGCGCTCCAGGTTCTCGCGGGTGACGGCCGCCAGCTCGGCGGCGATGGCGGTCTGACCGGTGATCCCCACGGTGACGCCCTCGACCCCGGCCTCGGCGAGCAGGGAGTCCACCCGGTCCTGCAGCCGTTGCAGGTCGGCGATGGCGGTGGCGGACAGGGGGTCGCTGTCGAGGACCACCACGAAGCGCGCGGCGGCGCCGTCCTGCGAGAACACGACGCCGTACTCGGCGGGCAGCGGGTTCTGCGCCGGGCCGAGCACTTCGGCGACGCCCGGCAGGGCAGCCAACCCCGCCTGGAACCGGCCGAGAGCCTCGCGCTGCCCGGCCACCCCCTCGCCCTCCACGATCACCTCCGTCGGCGCCACGACGCCGCGGACCCCCGCCTCGTCGAGGACCCCGGCTCCGCGCGCCACCGGGTCGTCGTCGGGCAGCCCGCTGGTGAAGGAGACCCCCAGGCGCAGGTCGGAGAGGGGTGTCGCGGCGGGGACGAGCACGGCCAGCCCCAGGACGAGCGCGACCAGCGCACCCCTTCGACCGGCGACCTGCCGGGCCAGCCACCGCGTCCCCCGGCCGCCGCTGTGCTCGAGCGCCCGGCCACCGGCGACCCGCGAGGGCGCGAACAGCCCGGCGCCGAGAACGGCCAGCACGGCCGGGACGAGGGTCAGGGACACCAGCAGCCCCACCACCACCGTGAGCGACAGCGCCGGGCCGAAGGCCCGGAACAGGTCGAAGTCGGCGGCCAGCAGGGCGATCGTGCCGGCCGCCACGGTCACGCCGGCGACCGCCACGATCGGGCCCTCGGTGAGGACGACGCGTCGGGCCGCCTCGTGCCGGTGCAGGCCCCGGTCGAGGTGCCGGCGGAAGCCGGAGAAGAACAGCACGCAGTAGTCGGTGACCACCCCGATGAGCAGCGCCGCGGTCAGGGGCCGCAGCTGGTCGGGCAGCGCGAAGCCGAACGCCCCGGCCGCGGCGGCCAGCACGCGCACCGCGACGACGTACGCCAGGCCGGCGACGAGCAGGACGACCACCGGCGCGACGACGGAGCGGAACGTCAGCCCGACGACGACGGCGATGAGGACGAGGGTCGCCACCTCGAACACGTGCAGCCGGGCCTCGAGGTACTCCGCCTGCGCCACCCGGGCCGGGGTGAAGCCGGTGACGGAGGTCTGCACCGACGCCTGGTTGTGGAAGTGGCTCGCGTACTGACGCGCCAGGGCGGTGGCCTCCGACAGCGACGTCCCTCGGGTCACGTACAGGTAGGTCACCGCGGTGCCGGGTGTCGACGTCGGGATCGGCACCGCCGCGACGATCTGCTCGCCGCTCGGGGACACGCCCCCCTGGAGGGAGGCCTGCGTGTGCGCCAGCGCCCAGAGGGCGACGTCGGCGCGGGTGAGCGGGTCGAGCCCGGCCGGGTCGTGGACCACGACGGAGGTCTCGGAGAGGACCGGCACGCGGAACAGCTCGAGGCTGCGCTCCTGGACGGCGACCGCCTCACTGTCCGGGGGCAGCAGCGCTCCGACGTCGTCGCCGCCGGCGCCGCTCCCCGAGGACGGCAGCACGACCGCCGCCACGGCGACGGCGACCCAGCCCGAGACCACGATCCACCGCCCGGCCACCACGGTCGCCCGGAGGGCGCGTGCCACCGCGCGGACCGCCCGCCGGGCCCACCGGAGGACCGGCGGCACCTGCCGTGGGGACACTCCCGCCTCCCGCCTCGTCATGAACCGGGCGCGTACCGCTGTTCCGGCCGGGTACGACCGTCGTCCCCGGGACCGTCTGGTGGAGGGATCCCCATGGCCCAGACCCCGTCCGAGGGCCGGCGGGCCGAGCGACCGGGCCGAGCCTGGTCGGGATGGCTGGCCGCCGGGACCTTCGTCGTCGGGCTCCTCGTCGGCGCGCTCCTGGTGGGCCTGCTCGGGCAGGACCCACCCGCGGCCCCGGCAGCGCAGCCGGACCGGCCGACGACGGCCGGACCGGCGACTCCGCCGGCGGAGACGACCGGCGGGGTGGACGAGACCCGGGTGAACGCAGCGTGCCTCCGGGCGATCAACGCCGCGCAGGACATCGCCGCGACCGTCGACGAACTCGGCGCAGCCGCCGCGGCCCTCGACGCCGCCCGGCTCGACGAGGTCATCCGGAGGCTGCAGCCGCTGCAGCAGCGACTGCGAGAGGACAGCGCTGACTGCGAGGTCAGCGAGCCGGCCTCCTCCTCTCCCCCGCCCGCGACGGCCACCCCGACCCCTACGGACTGACCGCCGGGGGCAGGGCGGCGTCGGGACTACGCCGCCCGGTCGACGCCGCCATGCCCGGTCCGGTCGCCGCGTGCGGCCCCGTAGCCGGTGCGGACCAGGCGCAGGTGGCTCCGCCGGGCGTTCGCCGGGGCGTCGTCGTCCGGGACGCCGACCCGGCTCACCCCCACGGCGCCCGTGCCGAGGATCCCGGCGAGGGCGACGAGCGTCAGCCAGAAGAGGCCGGTGACGAGCGTGCCCACCAGCGCGGCGCCGAGGAACAGCGCGAGGAGTGCGAGGACGGTTGCGACCATGCTGGGCTCCGGGAGATCGACGGCCGCCGGCCACGGGCGGGTCTGGCTCGTCGGCCGGTCGCGGTCGTGCTCGAGTCGGACCGTCCGCCCGGGTCCGGTGTCCTGCCGGAGTTCCCCGGTGCCGGCGACGTCGTCCCCGGCGGACACCGCCGGGCCCGGGTCCCTCCGGCCGGACCGCCGGTTCCCTGCGGACACCTCCGACGATGCCCGCCCGGTGTTGCGGTCGACACGCCACCCCCTTGCGATCCCGTGACATCCGAGGGGACCGGTGCCGGCACGACGCGCCACCGCTCGCCGCGTCGGGCCGGTCACCGGTGTTCCCGACGGCTTCATGACACGGGCGAGACACCTCTGTGACGACTCGGTCCGGCACGCGGCAGCGCCTCCCGGAGCGCCCGAGAGTGGGGGGACAGGGCGGACCTGTACCACCACGAGCGGAGAAGACCATGATCGGCACCGAGAGCATCGACCGCGTCACCGGCCGGGACGTGTACGACCCGAGCGGCGAGAGGATCGGCGCGGCGTCCGAGGTCTACCTCGACAACGACACCGACCAGCCGGAGTGGCTGACCGTCCGCACCGGTCTGTTCGGCACCCGGGAGTCCTTCGTCCCGATCCGTGACGCCGCCCTGACCGGCGACGGGATCCGCGTGTCGGTGAGCAAGAGCACCGTGAAGGACGCCCCCCGGATCGACGCCAAGGGCTATCTGTCCCGCCAGGAGGAACTGGATCTCTACCGCTACTACGGGATGGACCTCGGCGAGGCCGCCGGGCCGGCGCCCACGAGCGGGGTCGCCGGGGACGAAGCGCTCACCGACGAGGCGCTCACCGACGACGCGATCACCCGCTCCGAGGAACGCCTGGTCACGGGCACCCGGGCGGAGGAGGTCGGCCGGGTGCGGCTGCGCAAGTACGTCGTCACCGAGAACGTCACCGAGACGGGGCCCGTCTCCCACGAGGAGGTCCGGGTCCGACGGGAGCCGGTCACCGACGCCGACGCCCCCGACGGGCACGCCTTCGTCGAGGAGGAGCGGGAGGTCACCCTCCACGCCGAGCGGCCGGTCGTGGCGAAGGAGGCCGTGCCGGTCGAGCGGGTCAGCCTCGACACGGAGACCGTCACGGAGGAGGAGCAGGTCAGCGCGGACCTGCGCAGGGAGGAGATCGAGGTCGAGGGCCCCGCCACCACGGACGGGCGCCTCTGACCCCCGCCGCCGGCCGCCGCGCGGCCCCGCCCCCGGCGCCCGGCGCCGGGGGTCGGTTCTCAGCGGGAGGCCAGGTGGAGCCGGACCAGGGGATGTCGACCTCGCGGCCGGGCCCGGCCGCCGTGATGACCTCGGTGAGCGGGCGCAGGGCAGCACGGTGTTCACGCGCGTAGCGGCGCAGGAGCGTCACCCTCCGCTCGGCTCACCAGCTCGGATCGGGCCGGCCGGTCACGCATCGTCCCGAGCTGACCCGGACGGCCGCGTTCACCACCCGATCCGATCGGCGGTCGGTGCCGGCGCCGCACGACGGTCCGACGACCGTGCGAGGCGGGTCGCCCGCGTCACGCCGAGCTCCCCTCCGACTCGTCACCGCGTCCGTCGCCCCACGACCTCCGGCGCGCCACGGAACCGGTCGACCACCGAGCCCGCCGACGTCCTCGGGCCGGGCGGCACCGTGGCATGCGGACGCGGGAGGACGGACCTCGGCCGGCCCGCGGTGACCGGCCGGACCACCCGCCGGCCACAGCCGGTGCAGAAGCGCGCCCCCCGGCGCTCCACGCCGCAGTCCCCACACGTCATCTCGACTCCCTCCTCGACACGGAGGACCAGGCTCGCCCGCCCGCCCGGCTCCGGGCGCCCGCGACCCGGAGGTGGGACGAGTCGTCAAGGAACCGTCATCGACCGGCGGGCCGGCCCCGTCCTCGCCGGTCACCCGGGGAGGTCCTGGCCGCGGCGGCGCCCCGGCTGCAGCTGCAGGACGCGCCACAGCCCCGTCCGGGCGAGCACGTCCCGGGTGCGCCGCCCGGCCCCGCGCAGGACCACCGCGCCGCCCCGCGCCCGGCACACGCGGTGCGTTCCCAGGAGCGTGGCCAGCAGCGGGCTGTCCAGGTGCGGCACCCGGGCCAGGTCGACGACCACGGTGCGTGCGCCGCCCAGCAGCGCGTCGTACAGCAGCCAGCGGACGTCGGCCAGGCCGTCGGCCACCAGCGCCGGCGTGAGTACGACGACGACCTCGTCGCCGTCGTACGCAACAGACGGGAACGGCCCGGTGGGCGCGGCTGCGGTCATGACACCGAGCCTGTCCAGCCGTGATTGCGACGGCCCGGTCGAGACCTTTGCGATCCCGTGACGAACCCGGGTCCCGCACCGGGGCGGGCCGGAGGCCGGTGGCACAGTGAGCCGGTGCCGCCCTCGCTGCTCGTCGTCGAGGACGACGACGCCATCCGCACCGCGCTGCGGTGGGCACTGGAGGACGAGGGCTACGCCGTCGCCGAGGCGGTCAGCGGGGAGGACGCCGTCGGGCAGGTGCGCGTCGCCGTCCCCGACCTGATGGTCGTCGACCTGATGCTGGGCCGGATGGACGGGTTCGCCGTCGTCCGCGAGGTCCGCCGGCACCACGACCTGCCGATCATCGTGGTCAGCGCCCGCGCCGACACCCACGACGTCGTCGCGGCCCTGGAGGCCGGCGCCGACGACTACGTGACCAAGCCGTTCGAGGTCAAGGAGATCACCGCCCGGCTGCGGGCGCTGCGCCGCCGGGCCCGGGCCGCCGCGCCGCCCCAGCCCCGCCCCGTGGTGCTCGAGCAGGACCCGGCCGCCCCGCTGGTGCTCAACGTCGAGGCCGGCACCGTGCACCGCGGCGCGGCGCTGCTGCCGCTCACGCTCACCGAGTTCCGGCTGCTGTGCGAGCTGGCCTCGGTGCCGGGACGGGTGCTCAGCCGGCAGGACCTGCTCGCCCGCGTGTGGGAGCACGGCTTCTTCGGCGACGAGCGGCTGGTCGACGTCCACATCCGACGGCTGCGCACCAAGGTCGAGCGCGACCCGGGCGCGCCGCGCGTCGTCGTCACCGTCCGGGGGCTGGGCTACCGGCTGGACCCGCGGTGAGGCGCGCGCCGCGGCCCCGGGGCCTGCGGGCGCGCATCGTGCTGGGCTTCGCCGCGGGCACCCTGCTGGTGTCGGCCGTCCTCGTGGTCACCACGTTCCTGCTGGCCCGCGGCTACCTGCTCGACCAGCGCGAGCGGGCGCTGACCCGCCAGGCCTTCGCCGAGGCCGACGTGGTGCGCAGCCGGCTGGCCACGGCCGGCACCGAGGTCGGCACGGTCCTGGCCGAGCTGGAGCCCCGGGGGTCCTCGGCCGTCGTGGTGCGCAGCGGCGACGCCTGGTACTCGACGAGCCTGGAGGTCGGCCGGCGCGACGTGCCGTCGTCGCTGCGCGAGGTGGTCGCCGCCGGCGCGGCGGGCACGGTCCGCACGCCCGGGACGGAGGCCCCGCAGCTGGTGGTCGGCGTCCCGGTGCCCGCCGCGGACCTCGAGTTCTACGAGGTGACCCCGCTGCTCGAGCTGCAGCAGGTGCTGCGCACGCTCGCCGCCGTGCTCGGCGCCGGCGCGGCCGCGGCCACCCTGGCCGGGGCGGCCTTCGGCCTGTGGGCCAGCCGGCGCGCGGTGCAGCCGCTCGAGCAGGTCGCCGGGGCGGCCACGCGGATCGCCGGTGGCGAGCTGGGCACCCGGCTGCCGGCCACCGACGACCCCGACCTGGTCGCCATCGTCGGCAGCTTCAACGCCATGGTCGATGCGCTGGCCGCCCGCATCGACCGCGACGCCCGCTTCGTCGGAGACGTCAGCCACGAACTGCGCAGCCCGCTGACCACCCTGGTCACCAGCGTCTCGGTGATGGCCGCGCGGCGCGAGGAGCTCCCCGAGCGGTCGCGGCAGGCGCTGGCCTTGGTGGAGACCGAGCTGCGCCGGTTCCGGCAGACCCTCGACGACCTGCTCGAACTCGCCCGGCTCGACAGCGGGACACCGGACGGGCCGGTCCCGCCGGTGAGCCTGGCCGACCTCACCCGGGAGGTGCTGGTCAGCACCGGCCGGGACCCCGGTCTGCTGGCGACCGACGGCGACCCGGCCGACATGCGGGTCACGGCGGACAAGGGCCGCCTGGAGCGCGCGCTGCGCAACCTGCTCGACAACGCCGACCGGCACGGCGGCGGCACCCGGCGGGTCGAGGTGGCCGCACGCGGCCACGTCGTGCTGCTGTCGGTCGACGACGCCGGCCCGGGCGTGCCGACTGCCGACCGCGAGCGGGTGTTCGAGCGCTTCGCCCGCGGCTCGGCGTCGGCACGGGGGTCGCGGCCCGGCGCGGGGCTCGGGCTGGCCATCGTGGCGGAGACGGCGGCGCTGGCCGGCGGCACCGCGTGGGTGACCGATGGCCCGTGCGGCGGCGCCCGCTTCACCCTCTCCCTCCCTCGGGACGACGAGTGAGGCGCGCGGCTGCGCCGCCGGTTCTGGCGGCACTGCTGGTCGTCGCCGGGTGCGGCGTGCCCACCGGGCAGGCCCCGGCCACCATCGCCCCCTCCGACGTCCCGTACGGCCTGGCCTCCCCCTCGACCCCGTCCCCGCCGGCACCCACCACCACGCCGCGCACGGACCAGCCGCGCATCCTCCTCGTCGGGCCCGGCGACGTCCTGGTCCCCCGCGGGCGTGAGGTCACCGGTTCCGTCCCCGATCAACTGGCCGCCCTGCTCGCCCAGCTGGCGGACGGCCCCACGGCGGAGGAGCGGCGGCAGGGCCTGTCCACCGCGTTGCCGCCCGGCGTCACCCTGTCCGCGGCCGAGGTCGAGGACGAGGACGAGGTCGAGGACGGGACGGTCACCGTCGACCTCGGGGGCACCGCGGAGGCGCCGTCGGGGCGGGAGAGCCGCACAGCGGTGGCCCAGATCGTGCTGACGGCGACGAGCGTGCCGGGCATCGCCGCCGTACGGCTGACCAGCGACGGCGTACCGGTCGAGGCGCCGCTGCCATCAGGCGAGCTGACGTCGACGCCGCTGACCGCGGCGGACTACGCGGGCTTCCTCACCGCGCCGCCGGACTGATCCTCCTCTCGTGAAGACCTCGTGACGACCCACCGTGCAGGCTCGGCGGCGCTGCCCCGGACTGGGAGGGTGAGGTCGAACTCCAGCCGTGCCACCCCCTCGGGAGGACCGCATGACCCCCCGCAGCCCGTCAGGGCACGAGGCCCCCCGCACCGAGGTGGTCGTCCCGCGGGCCGGCGCGATCCAGGTCAGCGGGCACCTCACCACCCAGGGCGCGGATCTCGTGCGCGGCACGGTGGAGACCGTGCGGCGCACCGGCTCGTCCGCCGTGGTGGTGGACCTGGCCGGCGTCCGGACCGCCGACGACGCCGGCCTGGACGCCCTCCACCTCCTCCGGGACAGCCTCTCCACACGGGGCACCCGCCTGCTGCTGCGGAACGAGCCGGGAACCTCCCAGCGCTAGCACCCGCCGCGACCGGCGCTCGATCACCGATCGGTGCGCGGCGTGACGACGTCCTGCTCGTCGTGCCGGCGCGGGCCCGGCGCTGACACCGGCGGCTCCGGCCTGATGTTGGCGTTCCGGTGGAGCAGGTTGCCGGGGTCGTACCGCGCCTTGATGCGGGCCAGGCGCTCGTACTTGGCCGGGCCGTAACTCGCACGTACCCGGTCCTGCTCGTACTCGGTCATGAAGTTGACGTAGCTGCCGGTGTGCGGGGCGAAGGGTCGCAGCGCCGACCAGATCGAGCGGACCCATTCCCGGTCCGCGGCGAGGGCCTGCGGATCGGAGGCGACCGCGTCGATGTTCACCGCGTAGCGGGCCGCGCGGCGCCCGCCGAAGGCGGTGGCGTCGTCATCGACGTCGGTGAAGGCTCCGCCCAGCGGGAAGATCGGCATCAGGCTCAGTGGAGAGCTCCTCCTCGGGAGCAGCGCGGTCACCGCGTCCACCGCCGCATCGGAGAACTCGTCGAGGTAGACGGCCTTGTTGTAGGCGAGCAGGCCGGGCGCCGCCGCGTCGTCGAGCATGCTCTGCAGCACGGTGTAGGGCATGTCGGTGGTGAACGCGAACAGCGGGGGAAGCGCGTCGCGGCCGGCGCCGAGGAGCGCGGCATGGGCCGCCGCGCCGGACAGCCCGACGACGGCGAGCGCGACCCCGGGACGGAAGTGGTGCTCTCCGGGCACGAAGGGCGCGGGCGGGGCGTTCACCACGAACGCCAGTCCACCGGCGTCCCGCGGCAGGGCATTCAGGACGTCCCGCGCTGCGCGCAGCGCCGCGGCGGCGCGTTCGAGTTCCCAGAACAGCATGCCGAAGTGCACCAGCGGGCCGACGGGGTGGAGCTGGAACTGGAACTCGGTGACGACGCCGAAGTTTCCGCCGCCCCCGGTCAGCGCCCAGAACAGGTCCGGGTGCTCGTCGGCCGACGCGCGGACGCACCGCCCGTCGGCGAGCACCACCTGTGCGGAGACCAGGTTGTCCACGGCCAGCCCGCACGCGTGCGTCAGCCAGCCGATGCCGCCGCCGAGGGTCAGCCCGCCCACTCCAGTGTGGCTGACCGTCCCGCCGGTGACGGCCAGGCCGTGCTCCTGGGTGGCCGCGTCCAGTTCCGCCTGCAGCGCTCCTCCGCCGCAGCGGGCTCGCCGCGCGGCGGGGTCGACCGCGACGGAGTTCATCGCCCGCAGGTCGATGGTCAGGCCTGCGTCGGGCACCGCGGCTCCGCCGTAGTGGTGCCCGCCACACCGCACGCCGACCTCGAGCCCCGCCCGCTGCGCGTGGGCCAGGGCAGTGGCCACGTCCGTGGGGCTCGTGCAGCGCGCGATCAGCGCCGGCCGCGCGTCGACGGCACCGTTCCAGACCGCCCGGGCCCAGTCGTAGTCTGGGTCCCCGGGCTCGACGAGCGCACCGGCGAACCCGGCCCGCCGCAGTTCCTGGGTCATCAGTTCCTGGTTCATCTCGGTCCTCCCTCCGACGTCACGGGGAGGATGGGGCTTCCGGCGTTCCACCGGCGTTCCGCCGCCGGGTGCCGGGATCAGGTGCTGACGCTCAGGTCGGCGTGCACACGCCCGGCGAGCGGCGCCCAGAGCCGGGCGGGGCCGTCCATCGCCAGCAGCCGGTCGGCGGCGGCGCGCGCAGCGGCGGTGTCGCCCGCCGCGAGCTGGGCCGCGAGCAGTACCCGTTGGATCATGGCGTGCTGGCCGGGCGCGGCAGCAGCGACCGCTGCGTGGGCCAGTGCGGTGTGGACCGAGTCGAGCCCGGCCCGTCCCTGGCCGTCGAGCACGGCCAGGTAGCCGGTGAAGGCCCGCGTGACGTCGCCGTTGATCCCGTCGGAGCCCATCTCGGCCAGCTCAGCGGTGAGCCGGCGGAGCTCGGCCTCGTCACCGGTCTCCAAGGCGAGCAGGGCGCCGAAGGTGAGGGCGACGAGGCGGCTGAAGGGGTCCGCGACCTCGCGCGACCAGGCGAGCGCGGCGGTGTGCGCTCGGCGGGCGTCGGCGGGCAGGCCGAGGAACCAGTAGGTGCAGGCGAGTCGGCCCAGGCAGACGACCTTCGGGTCCTGCCCGTAGTGCAGGAGGTGCGTCGTGCGGTCCTCCGGCCGGTACCGCCGCACCGCCGACTCCAGGTGGCGGCGTGCCGCGGTGAGGTCCGCCTGCCAGAACGCGGCCACGCCGAGGACGTAGTCGCCCTCGACGACCAGGACGTCGTCCCCGCGTCGCTCGCCCGCGGCGCGCAGCTGCCGCCCGCACCGGGTGGCGGCCGCGAAGTCCGCCCGGGTGAGCGCGTGCAGGGCCAGCGAGCGCACCAACTGGGGCGACAGGTCGACGCCCAGCGAGCGCGCCAGCTCCGTCGCCCGCCGCTGCGTGGTGGTGATCCCGCGCGAGGTGTACCCGACCAGGGGGACCAGGGGCGCGAGCGCCGCCGTGCGCAGCTCCAGCTCGACCCGGTCGCGGTCGGGCGAGGCGGGCAGCGAGCCGACGAGCGCGAGCGCCCGGTCCAGCAGCTGCACCGCCCGGCCGTTCGCGTGGAGCAGCTGGGCCGCCGCGGCGGCCCGCCCGTACCAGGCGACGGCCTCGGCCGTGGCGCCTGCCCGTTCGTGGTGGGCGGCGATCTGCGCGCTCACGGGTTCTGCCGCCGTCCGGTGCAGTTGCTCCAGAGCGGCGGCGATGCGTCCGTGCAGCAGCCGCCGCCGGGCCGGGCCGATCCCGCGGTAGGCGACCTCGCGGATGCGGTCGTGGGCGAAGTCGTAGGTCGGGGCCTGCCCGTCCGTGCCGTGCTGGCGCACGACGCGGCGGCGCCACAACTCGTCGAGGCCGGTCACCAGCGTGTCCTCGTCCACGCCGGAGGCGGCGGCGAGGACGTCGGGGTGGAACTCACGCCCGATGGCCGCCGCGCAGGCGAGCACCGCGCGGGCGGCGTCGCCGAGCTGGGCGAGCCGCGCCTCGATGAGCGCCTGCACCCGCGGGGTCAGCGCGTCGCCCCCGCGCTCTCCGGCGCGGAGCGCCTCGACGACGAACAGGGGGTTGCCCTCGGTCTGCCGGTGCAGTCGGCGGGTGTCCTCGGCGGACGGGCGCGCGCCCGTGAGCCGCTCGGCGAGCGTCGCGGTCTCCTCGGGCGTGAACGGGGCGAGCTCGATCGCGGTGAGCAGGTCCTGGTCGCGCAGCCCGGTGAGCAGGGCGCGGACGTGGGGGGTGACCTCGACGTCCTCGGTCCGTGCCGTGGCGGCGACGACCAGCCGTGCCCGTCGGTGGGACCGGAGCAGGTGGTGCAGGAGCCGGCACGTCTCCCGGTCGGCGTGCGGCAGGTCGTCGACGACGAGCAGCACCGGCCGCCCGGGACCGAGCACGGCCGCCGCGACGGCGTCGAACAGCCGGGACCGCTGCTCGGTCTCCGGCAGCGGCGGCGGCTCCACCAGGTCGGGGACCTCGTCGAGCAGTTCGGGCAGCAGCCGCGACAGCTCGGTCAACCGCGCCTCCTCGAGCGCGCGCAGCGACGCCCGCAGAGCCGGGCGGCGCAGCCAGTCCACGACGGGGCCGTAGGCCAGCGGTCCCTCGGCGAGGTAGCAGCGGGCGTCGGCGACGGCGGCACCGCGGCGTGCGCACCACGCCCGGTACTCCTCGACCAGGCGGGTCTTGCCGATCCCGGCCTCGCCGGTGACCAGGACGAAGCGTGCGGCTCCGGCCTCGGCCGCCCGCCACACCTCTGCCAGGTGCGCGCGCTCGGCCGTGCGGCCGACCAGCGGAGGCCCCGCCATGCGGACCGTGGTCGCGGCGGGGTACTCGGCCGCGACGAGCTCCTGGTAGGCCCGCCGCGTCTCCGCCGACGGCTCGACCGACAGCTCGCTCTCCAGCGCGGTCACGCACTGGTGGTACGCGCGCAGCGCGCTCGTCCGGTCACCGCCGCTGCTGTGCACCCGCATCAGCAGGCGGTAGCCGTCCTCGGCGAGCGGGTCGTCGCGGACCATGCGCTCGGCGAGCGCAACCGCCGCAGTTGCGTCGCCGCCGGCCTCGGTGAGCGCAGCCAGCTCGCCCAGCGCCTGCCGGTACCGGCGGCGCAGCCGCTCCCGGTCCTCGCGCAGCCACTCGTCGTCGCAGCCGTCGACGAGCTCTCCGCGGTACAGCGCGACCGCCTCGCGCAGCGCGGTGACCTTGGCCGGCGGGGCGTCGCAGCTGCCGTCGAGCAGCCGCTCGAACGCGGTGACGTCCAGCCACAGCGGCTCCTCGGCGCGCCAGCACAGCGTCCGTGCGGTGGTCTCGAGGTACCGGTCGACGGCCGGGAGGTCGCGACGCAGGGAGTGCACCAGGTGGCGCAGGTTGGTGCGGGCCTGTCCCTCCTCGGAGTCCGGCCAGAGCACGGCGGCCAGGCGCTCCCGGGACACCGGCACGCCCCGGCGCAGCACGAGGCAGGCGAGCAACGACTCGGCGCGACCTGACCGCAGCGTGCCGCTGCTCACCTCGTCGAGCTGCACCTGCACGCGCCCGAACAACCGGATGCACGCCGTCGGCGCCACGGCGCCCAGTGTCCCGCGCCGGGGCGGCGCCTGGAGGGTGAGGAGACCTCCGCCATGAGCCCCGCGCCGCCAGGTGGGCGCGGCCCCGGTGGCCCGGTCGTCAGCCGGTGGCCACGACCCGGAACGTGCCCGGCCGGCCCTCCTCGCAGAGCTGCATCAGCTCGTCGAGGTGGCGCCGGGCGTCGGGCCGGACGCGCATCGCCCGGACGTCGTCGAGCGTCCGCCACGGCCCGAAGGAGTAGAACTGCCGCGGCTCGTCGAGGCCCTGCAGCAGGGTTCCCTGGGCGGGCGGACGGGGCAGGCTCCGGAAGAAGCGGCTGAGCCGCTCCCACGCCTCCACGAACGCGTCCTGCCTGCCGTCGGCCACCCGCCAAGCACCCAGCGTGTAGACCTCTTCGGATCCGTCCTCCCCCCTCTCCGCCCGGGGCGTCGGGGCCGGTCCGGCCTCGGGTGGCGGGACGGCCGGGTCGTGCAGGAAGGCGAGGACCTCGGTCGCGAACAGGTCCGGCGCGGTCAGCATCGCGACGTGTCCCTGGCCCGCCACGGTGACCACGCGGGAGCCCCGCAGCGCCGCGGCCACCGTCGCCGCCGACTCCACCTCGGCAGCGGGGCTGTCCGAGCCGACCAGCAGCAGGGTGGGCACGTCCAGATCGGCGAACCGCTCCGGCCGGAGGCGGTAGCCGTCGTGGGCCCGCACCTCGCGGACGACGGTGTGCGCGGCGGCCACCCGGTGCGGCCAGGACGGCAGCGCCCGCATGCGGGCGAGCTGGTCGGCGGGCACCCCGGCGGCCACGGTGAGCAGCCGGACGACGACCTCCTCGCGCCGGCCCGCAGCCAGCAGCGCCGCCAGCTCGTCGGCGAACCCGGGCGAGGTGGGCACTCCCGCGCCCGGCTCGTAGAGCACCGCCCGGCGGATCCGGGAGGTCTGCACCAGCGCCTCGAGCACGCACAGGCCGCCGTACGAGTGGCCGAGCACGTCGACCGGGCCGCCCGTGGCGTCGGCGACCGCCTCGACGACGGCGGCCACGTCGGCGCCCTCGTCCTCGATCCGGTAGGAGGCGCCGTCCCCGCTGCCCCCGCGGCCCCGCCGGTCCATCGCGTACACGGTGACGTGCGGGTCGAGCAGGGGCAGCACGGTCTCCCACCGGGTGTGGTCGGCGGTCGCGCCGTGCACCAGGACCAGCGCCGGCCCCTCCCCCGTGCGCCAGCAGGCGATGCGGGTGCCGTCCCGGGACGTGATCGTCAGTCGGGTCTCGGTCTGGACGTCCATGGTGATCCCCTCCCGCCGGTCGGATCGGTGCACCGAGGGTGGGCCGGGGCCGTCAGGACGGCATCGGGTGATCGCCCCATTCCCCGAGCAGGTCGTGCTCCATGGCGAACAGGGCCGCGGCCGGCCGCGTGGTGACGCCGATCTTGGCGTAGACGTGCTCGACGTGGTGGCCGACGGTCTTCGTCGAGATCCACAGCCGGCGCGCCACCTCGCGGTTGGAGTGGCCGCGCGCGATCAGCCGGAGCACCTCCACCTCCCGCTCGGAGAGACCCGCCGGGCGCGGGGCCCGCGGGCGGCGGGCGGCCGCGCCCTCGACCGACAGGACCGCCTCGACCGCCGTCCGGTCGAGCCTGCCCTCGGCCGCCTCACGCCACAGCACGTCGCGGGCCGCCGTCGCGGCGATCGCCGGACGGTGCGGCCGGTCCTCCCGGAGCGCCGTCCACACGTCGGCGGCGGCGAGCAGACGTGCGGGGCCCGGGAGCTGCCCGGCCGCGCTGCCCCGGTGGTAACCGGACCCGTCCAGCCGCTCGTGGTGGGCACCGGCGAGCGCGGCGACCGGCCGCAGCTGCGCGCACCTCCCCAGGACCCGCTCGGACAGGTAGGGGTGCAGCCGCACCCGCTCGGCGTCGTCCACGCCGAGCGGCCCGCGGCGCTGCCAGATCCCGCTCGGGACCCCGACGGCGCCGACGTCGGCGACCGCGGCGGCGCGGGTCAGGGTCGCGACGTCCGGGGCGGGCAGCCCACAGGCGGCGCCCGCGGCCCGCGCCGTCGCGGCGAGGCGCGCCGACCGCCCCAGCGTCCACGTCGACCGCAGGTCCGCGAAGTCACCGACCGCGGCCATCGCCCGGTCCAGCCCGGCGGACCCCACCCGGCGCACCGGGTCGGGCTCCCCCGCGAGGACCTCCTCCCACACCGCCGGGTCGTCGGCCGCGGGGATCCCGACGGCCCGGACGGCGTCCACGACCGCCGGGTCGTAGGCGCGGCCGCGGCGGCGGGCCAGGACGTCCGTCGCCGCCGCGCTGCCCGTCCGGTGCCAGAGCACGGCGTCGCGGGCGACGACGACGACCCGGATCGCCGCCGGGATCTCCGCCCCTGACAGCCCGTCCGGCAGCCCACGGCCGTCCCACCGCTCGTAGGCGTGCGCCAGCGCCTCCACGACCCCCGGGCCGAGCCCGAGCCGGGCGGCCAGCCGCGCGCCCACCTCGCAGTGGGACACCTCGGTGCGGGAGGAGGCCAGCGCCCCGGCCACGAGGCCGGCCCGGCGGGGCAGCGGGGAGTCCCGCCCCGTGGTGCGCACCAGCGTCCGGACCCCCTCCGCGGCCGAGCCCATGTAGACCGGTGCCATCGCGGCCATCAGCCCGAGGTTGTCCCCTCCGGCGAGCCGCGCCAGCTCCGGGGCGTCGGCCGTGCAGCCGAGGAACCGCAGCAGGGCGACGAAGTGGACGTCCGCGACCGTGCCGTCGTCCAGTCCCAGGGACCGGGCGACGGTCACCGACAGCCGACAGGTCCGCAGCGCATGCTCCAACGGCTGGCCCGACACCAGGTCCGTGGCCAGGGAGATCGACGCCACCAACTCGGTCAGCCGGAGCCCGTCGCCGTCCGTGGAGCGACCGCCCACGGCGCCCAGTGTCGCAGGAACACGGGACGGCGACCGTGCCGCGCGTCGTCCCGCGCACGCGGGATCAGTACCGTCCGGGCGTCCCGGTCCGGCGGGCGGCGAGCAGCCAGACCGCGGCGCCGAACCGGACCCCGTCCGGGCCACTGTGCGCGTCGACCGACCGACGCAGGACGCCCACCGCACGGTCCCGCGCGTCGCGGTCGAGCCCCTCCAGCATCCAGCCCAGCAGCCCGAGCACGAAGTCGTGGGCGCCCGGGCGGTCGCCGCCGAGGTCCATCACCCCGTCGATCCCCTCCACGGTGATGTCGGTGTAGCCGGCCGCGGACACCACCTCCCGGGCGACGGCGGGGTCGGCCAGGGTGAACGGGTGCGGGGCGTCCGGCGGCGGGGTCGGCAGCTGCCGGCCGGCGGCCAGCGCGCCGGTCAGCTCGAGGAACCACTCGTTGCGCTCCGGCGGTTGCCACACCAGCAGCGACAGCCGGCCGCCGGGCACCAGGGCGCGGCCGACGTTGGCCAGCGCGGCGACCCGGTCGGCGAAGAACATCGCCGCGGTGCGGCTGATGGCCACGTCGAAGGTCCGCGGCGGGAAGGGATGGACCTGCGCGTCAACCTGCACGAAGTCGACGTGGGACAGCCCCTCCTCCGCCGCCCGGCGGCGGGCCACTGCGAGCATCGCCGCCGACAGGTCGACACCGAGGACCGCCCCGGCGGGCGCGCGGCGGGCCGCTGCGCGCGTGGTGCCGCCGGTGCCGCAGCCGACGTCGAGGACCCGGTCGGCCGGGCCGATCGCCGCGGCGTCGAAGAGGGCCGCATCGAAGCCCGCGACGGCCCGGTCGAAGGCGTCGGCGTGAGCCGCCCAGTAGGCGCCCTCCTCGCCGTCCCAGGCACGGAGCTGCTCGAGGTTGCCCGGGTGGACGGGGAACGTGGAGGTGGTGATCATCGGGGGCCTCCTCGTATAGTCCCTTTGGGACTATCAAGGGGCCTACTCCGGAGGAGGGCACGTGTCAAGCGCCCGCTCCTTGACGACGACGTCGTTCGCGATCCTCGGGATGCTGGCCGTCAGGCCGTGGAGCAGCTACGAGCTGGTCCGGCAGATGAACCGGAACCTCGGCCGGGTCTGGCCGCGAGCGAACAGCAAGCTGTACGAGGAACCTAAGAAGCTGACACGGGCCGGGTTGGCGACCGCGGTGACCGAGATGGTCGGGCGCCGCCCGCGGACCGTGTACGCGATCACCCCGGCCGGCCGCACGGCCCTCGCCGAGTGGCTGCACGAGCCCGGTGAGGGCCCGGTGCTCGAGTGGGAGCAGCTGATGAAGGTGTGGTTCTCCGATCACGGCACGAAAACCGACGCGCTGGCGTCCCTGGCGGCCGCACGGGCCTGGGCGGCCGCGCTCAACGAGGAGAACAAGGCAGCCGCGCGCGCCTACCTGGCCGGGGAGGGCCCGTTCCAGCACCGGGCGGCGCAGAACCTGCTCGCCGGCGCGTTCATCACCGACTTCACCGCGCTCGTCGCCCGGTGGGCGGAGTGGGCCACGGTCCAGGTCACGGGGTGGCCCGACGACCCCGCCGAGGCCCTGCCCGACCCGGCCGAGATGGACGCCGTCGCGCGCCGGGCGGACTGGTGAGGATCCGCCGATGGACCCGGGCGCACGACGCTCCCCTGTCCCCGGGTCGTTCAGCTGTCGTCCCGTGCCCTGATCGGCCCGCCCGAGGGCCTGTGCCAGGACACGCCTGACCGGTCGCCGCGGGTGATCGCCACGCACGACGTCGCCCTACTCGGGCATGGCGCTGAGCACTCGCCGTCCGCTGCGAGTCCGAGTCCGGATACGACGGGCTGGCCGACGACGTCCAGGCCGCCAGGAGTCGCACGCGAGCCCGGGCCGCCCGTGCGGCCCCTCAGCCGTGGATCCGCGTACGCCCCTCGGTAGCCGTCCGCAGCTCGGCCGGTGCCCGGAACTGCACTGGACCTTGCCGGACCCTTGAACGGCTCACGCCGGTGATCGAGTTCCGTTCGAACCGGTCCTCACGTCGGGAGCGGATAGGACGCCGTGGTCGTGGGACCTGACCGGTGGGAGTGGCCACAGCGCCAGGCTGGCGGGGTGGCAGCACCCACCCGTGGGGCCGGACCCTTGCGCGGAGCGGCTCTCATTCCGCTCAAGACGTCCAGGGCGAGGTGCAAGGACGGTAGAGCTGCGTCCCACGGGTACGCCGTTGCGGCCGGACAGGGTCATCCGGGGCCGACGGTGCACGCGGACAAGCCCATCTCGCCGATGACAGGGCAGGGGGAGCGTCAGGCCTAGCGGCCGACCGTGGAGCGACCCTGCAACTAGGGCTCGTCGTCGCGTCCGCCGGGACCTCTGCCATGGCCGGTGAGACCCCTGCCGTACTGCGTCAGCGCCCATGCTCCACCCGACAGCAAGATGAACACCACGCCGAGGGTCGACTGCCCGAGGACGAAGAAGATCACGGCGACGACACCGAGCAGGGTGGCCACGATGCTCAGCTGTCCAGCGGTCATGGGGGCACCTCGTCATCCACTTCGCACTGTCCCACCGTGATCCGCCGTCCGTCCACGGGCCTAGGGCCTGTCCTGTTGATGGTGCGTTGTGTGGGTCAGGCTCGGTCGATGGTCGGCCGGCATGAGCTCACCGATGCGGCCCGGGCGCGCACCGAGCCACTGCTGCCCGTGAAGGACGCCGACGTCACCGGTGGTTGCGGCGGCGGTGGGCCAACGGTCACGGTGGCCGGGTGAGCCGCTTCCGTACTGCCGGACGTCACGGTGCCCGCCTCCGGTGAGGCCCGGGCCACGGGATCGGCCGCGGACGCGGTGGTGGAGGAGGTCACCGCGGCGTCGGCGGGCGAGCACGGCATGGCGACCGCGCTGCTGGACGGGTACCTGACGGCCCTCTGGACGGTGGCGCGGACCGGTCGCCGGCTGAGCGGCGACGAGGAGGCGTCCTGCCGCCGCCTGGGCGGCCGGGCGGCGGCCGCGGGGGTGGGGCTGCCGGCTCTCGTCGACCTGTACATGACGGCCTCTCGGCGGCTGTGGCCGCGGCTGCCCGAGCTGCTGGCGGAGGTCCGGGGCAGGCCGCTGCGGGCCGCCGAGTTGGTCAGCACCGGCGAGGCGGTGTGGCGCGCCGCCGACACCGCCCTGGCCGCGCTGGCCGCCGGCTACCTCGAGGCCCAGCGGGAGGTCGTCCGTCGGGAGGAGGCCTTCCGACGCGAGTTCGTCGACGACCTCCTCAGCGGCCAGTCCGACGTGGGGTCACTCGTCGAGCGCGCGGAGCCGTTCGGGCTCACGCTCACCGGTACGCACGTCGTCACCGTCGCGGCCACCGACCGGCCGATCGACTCCGGCATGCGGGTGACCGGATGGCTGGCGGACGCCGTGCGCGCGCGGTTCGGGGAGCGGGGACTGCTGGCCGCGGCGAAGGACGGGTGTCTGGTCTGTGTGCTGTCGGTGCCGGCTCCGGGCACCGGCCGGTCCGCTGCCGGCGGCCAGGAGCTCGCGGAGATGGCGGGCCGAGCCGCCGCCGACCTGACCCACAGGCCCCGGTGGCGCGTGGGGGTCGGCCGGCCGCATCCGGGGCCCGGCGGCGTGCGGCACTCCTACCGCGAGGCGCTGGAGGCGTTGCACCTGGCCCGCCGCCTGGGACTGCCGCACCCGGTCGTGCACGCCCGGGACCTGTTGGTGTACCGGGTCCTGGTGCGGGACGAGGCCGCGATGGCGGACCTGGTCTCGGCGGTGCTGGGCCCGCTGACCGCCGCGCGCGGCGGCGCGGAGCTGCTGCTGGACACCCTGGAGGCCTACTTCGCGAGCGGCGGCAACACGACCGAGACGGCCCGACGTCTGCACCTGAGCACCCGCGCCGTCAGCTACCGGCTGCAGCGCGTCCGGGAGCTCACCGGGCACGCGCCCGGCGATCCCGCGCACGGGCTCACCCTGCACGTCGCGGTGACCGGCGCCCGGTTGCTCGACTGGCCACGGCAACCCCTGCCGAGCGACGGCTAGGCCGGCGGCTTGCCGGATCCCGGCAGTTCTCCGGCTTGGACCTGTCCGCTGTCAGGCCCTGCCGGCAGCCATCGACGTCCCTAGCCTCGCGCCATGCCCGTTCCCGCGGACCCGGTCGTGGCCACCGGCAGGACGTCGCCGCCCGCCGGGTCCAGCCGGGTGGATCCTGCCGGGCCGGACGACTGCTGCGCCGGCCGCCGGTGCGAGGTCCTCCTCCGACCTGACCTGGATCGCCAGGGCACCGTCATCTCCGTCGCCGGTCCCCTGGGCCGCTCGGGCGGCGCGCTGCTGGCTGCGGTGCTCGAGTACGTGTGCGACCGGGAGGACGGGACCGTCCGCGTGGACCTCCGCGGCGTCACCCATGCCGAGCGGTCAGGCGTGACACCGCTCCTCGAGTTCGGCGCGACGCTCGCCGGTACGTCGGCGCCGGTCGACGCGGCCCTCGCCGGCGCCTGCGCCGACATCCGCACGCGGCAGCGCGCCCGCGGCACCGCCGGCGGCCGGCCTGCGCGCCCCGGTGCGGCGTCGCGACCCCGAGGCTCGGACGACCGCGCCGTGAGCCCGTACCCGATCTCGTCCGGACCTCCGGGCCCGACCCCCTGACCCGACGGAGGCGACCGTGTCCTCGCTCCTCTGGCTGCTGCTCATCGGTCTCGTCGCCGGGCTCCTCGCCCGCGCGCTCGTGCCCGGCAAGGACGCGATGGGGTGGCCGGCCACCCTGCCGCTCGGCGTGGCCGGTTCACTCGTCGGTGGCCTGCTCCTGGGCCTGCTCACCGGAGGCCTGCGGGACCGCGGATCCGGTCCGGCGGGCCTCGTCGGGTCGGTGGTCGGCGCGGTGATCCTGTTGGTGGGGTACAACTGGCTGGCCGCGCGCCACCGGCTCCGGCGGGGTGCCGGTCCGGGCCCGGCCTGACCAGCGGACGCCGTCGTGGCCGACTCGTCCCGGCGCCCGGACGGCGCCCACGTCCCTCCAGGGCGCCGGCCCGGCCCGGTCGTCCGGGTCTGCCGCCGTGCGCTGTTGGGGACAGCGATCGCCTTCGCGCTCGTCGGTGCCGTCACCGCTCCCCCGTCCGTCGTGCTGGTCGCGGCGCCCGCCTTCGGGGTGTTCGTCGGCATCGTGGTGCTGACGGCGAACCCGGCGTCTCCTCTGGGCCCCGCGGTCCGCCGCACAGCGGTGTCATCGGGAGCGGGCGCCGCGCTGGCCGTGCCCTGCATCGCGGGCCTGCGGCAGTTCGGCACCCTCGGGTCGGTGGCCGCCACGGTGCTGATCGTGCTGAGCTGCGTCGCGGTCGTCGGGTGGATCGCGGAGTCCGCTGGTCGCGCCGTCGGACCCGCCCTGGACCTCGACGTCGCAGAGCTGCGGCCGTTCCTCCAGGTGGTCGGGACACCGTTGCTGCTCGCCGAGTGGCGCGCGGCCGGCGAGCACCTGGGGCCCGGCGCGGACCCCGACCTCCGCGCCAGAGCCCTCCTGGTCCGCCCTCTTCTCCTCGAGGAGCTGACCCGCCGGGACCCGGCGGGAGTGGCCCGGTGGTTGAGCGACGGGGACGAGGGGGCTCCCGAACAGCACCTGCGAGGGGACTCCGGTGCGCCCCCGTGAGCGCGCCCGGGTCCCGGGTGCTGGTCGGGGACGACCTCGACAGCGCCGACACGACCGGCCTCGGCGTGCACGTGCACCTGAGCAGGGCCTGCCAGCCGCATGCCGGCCGGCTCCGCGGGGGTCACCGGGCCGGACGCCGCCGGTCGCCGGCCCCGCGGCGAACCGCGACGACCACCGCTGGACGCGCCGACCGCCCCCCTCGCCCCTGGTGCGTCGGGAAGCGTGGTCAGCGGTCGTCGTCCCGACTGCTCGGAGGGCACCGTGTCCGCCCTGTCACCGCCCGTCCCCGCGGTGCGCCTCCAGGGGCTGGGCAAGCGGTTCGGCGTCACCGAGGCGGTGGTCGACCTGTCGCTGAGCGTGCCGCCCGGGGAGGTCTTCGGCTTCCTCGGTCGCAACGGCGCGGACAAGTCGACCACCATCCGGGTGCTCCTCGGACCGCTGCGGCCGATCGCGGGCGTGGCCTGGGTGTTCGGCGCCCCGGCCGGTGACGTCGAACGGGCGCACCGGCAGCTGGCGTACGTGCCGGCCGACGTGGCGCTGTGGCCGTCGCTGACCGGCCGGGAGTGCCTGCGGCTGCTGGCCGGTGTGGGCCCGGGGACCGACGCCGCCTACCGGGACGAGCCGCTGGAGCGGTTCGCGCTGGATCCGGACCGGCGGGCCCGCGCCTACTCGACGGGCGACCGGCAGAAGGTCGCCCTGGTCGCCGCGTTCGCCACCCGTGCGCCGCTGCTGGTCCTGGACGAGCCGACCAGCGGCCTGGATCCGCTGATAGAGCGCGAGGTCCGGGCCTGCACCGCCGAGGCCCCCGCGCACGGCCAGACGGTGTTCCTCAGCTCCCACCAGCCGGCCGAGGTGGAGGCGATCTGCTCGCGGGTGGGCATCCTGCGCGGCGGCCGGCTGGTCGAGCTCGCCGGACTGGCCGACCTCCGGCGCCTGCGCCGCACCGTGGTCGTCGCCGACCTGGCCCCACCGGCGCCCGAGCTGCAGCGCCTCGCCGAGCTGCCCGGCGTCAGCGACCTGCGGTGGCCCAGTCCGGTGCGACTGGAGCTGTCGCTCACCGGTCCGCCCGGGGCGGTGCTGGGAGCCCTGGGCGACGCCGGTGTCGCCCGTCCGGAGGCCCGGGACCCGTCGCTGGAGGAGATCTTCCCGGACTACGACGGCGCGGAGCCGGCATGACCACCCGCAGCGCACCCGGCCGCGCACCAGAGGCCGCCCGTCCGCCCACTCCGCTCCGGTCGGCGGGCCGCACGGCGACCGCGGCCACCGTCCGGCAGGCCCGCCGCGGCACTGCGGTCGTCACCGCCTGCTGCGGCGGCCTGACGGCCCTCGTGGCGGTGCAGTACCGGGGGTGGGACGGCGCCGTCGGCGCCGACTCCCTCGCCGCCCTGGCGGAGAGCCCGGCGATCCGTACGCTGTTCGGCCCTCCGGTCGGTCTGGACACCGTCGGCGGCTTCACCGTCTGGCGCACCGGCACCGTCCTCGCGGTGCTGGTCGGGATCTGGGCGGCACTGACCGCCAGCCGGCTGACCCGCGGGGAGGAGGAGGCCGGCCGGTGGGACCTGCTGCTGGCCGGGCGGCTGCGGCTGCAGTCCCTCGTGGCCCGGGTCCTGTGCGTCGTGCTGGCCTCCTCGGCGCTCCCCGGTGTCGCGGGCGGGCTCGGTCTGGTCCTCGCCGGGGCGGAACTGCCAGGGGCGGTGCTGTTCGGTGGCTGTCTGGCCGGGACGGGCATGGTCGGTACCGCGCTCGGGATCCTCACCGCGCAGCTGCTCGGTGACCGGCGCTCGGCGTCCGGGCTGGCCGTGGCGGTCCTCCTCAGTGGCCTGCTCGCCCGCATGGTGGCCGACGGGGTGCCGGCCCTGGCCTGGCTGGCGTGGCTGACACCGTTCGGCCTGCTGGGGCGGGCGGCGCCGTTCACCGGGGCCCGCTGGTCGGCGCTGCTGGTGCTGGCCGTCCTCGTCACCGCGCTGGCCGCCTCCGCCGTCGCACTCGCATCCGGACGGGACGTGGGCCGTGGCCGGGTGACCGGTCGCGACCGCCGGGCCCGTCCCAGCCGGCTGCTGACCTCGCTACCCGGTCTCGCCGTGCACCGCACGCGCCGCCCACTGGCCGGCTGGGCCGCCGGCGCGATGGCCTACTTCCTGCTCATCGGGCTGCTGGCGACGGCGATGACCGACTTCCTCCGCGACAACCCGCTGTTCGCCGATCTGGCCGCACAGGCCGGCTTCGCCGGGCTCGAGTCGGTGGAGGGCTACGTGTCGGCGCTGTACACGGTGCTGGCCGTCGCCGTGGGCGTCTTCACCGCCGGCCAGGTCGCCGCGACCGCGGCCGACGAGACCGCCGGCCGGCTCGCCCTGCTGTACTCCCGGCCGGTCGGCCGGGCCCGGTGGGCGGCGACCGAGGCCGTCGCCATCGCCGTCGCCGCCGCCGTTCTCACCGCCGCGGCGGGCCTGGCCGCATGGGCCGGGGCCTCCCGGGTCGGCGCCGGCCTGGGCCTGGGCGATGCACTGGCCGGCGCGCTCACCGTCCTCCCCGTCGCGCTGCTGTGCCTGGGGTCAGCGCTGGCCGCCCTGGGCTGGGCACCCACGGCGGTGCTCGCCATCGGGGTGACGCCGGCCGTCGGCGGCTACCTGCTGCTGGTGCTCGCCGACACCTTCGGCTGGCCGGGCACGATCCGGTGGCTGTCCCCGTTCGCCCACCTCCACGCCGTTCCGGCTGAGCCGTGGAACGTCCCGGGCGCCGTCGGGATGCTCACGGTCGCGGTGGCGCTGGCCGCTGCCGGGTGTCTGCGCTACGCCCGGCGGGATCTGCGCCCATGACCCACCGGCCGCCACGGATCGCCACTTCCCACGGGGACTGCCTGCGCCCTGCCGCGGGTCGGCCGGGGGTGCGCCGAGCACCCCGGTCGGCGGTCCGCCGACCCCCGCCACCCCTGGGAGCAGGTGCGCCGTGACCACCCGCGCCCGCCGCGCCTTCCACCTGTTCTCCCCCGGCTCCTGGCCGGAAGTCAGCCGCATCGCCGGCATCCTGCGCCGGGAGACCGTCGGCGGCGTCCTGCTCATCGTCGGCGCCGCCACCGCGCTCGCCTGGGCCAACAGCCCGTGGTCCGCGGTCTACGAGACGATCCGCGACACCCGGGTCGGCCCGGCGTCGCTGCACCTGGACCTGACCCTGGGCACCTGGGCCGCCGACGGGCTGCTGGCCATCTTCTTCTTCGTCGCCGGTCTGGAGCTCAAGCGCGAGTTCGTCGCCGGTGACCTCCGCGACCCGCGGCGGGCCGCGCTGCCGGTCGCCGCCGCCGTCGGCGGCATGGCCGTCCCGGCGCTGCTCTACGTCGCGATCAACGCCGGCGCCGGCGACGGCGCGCTGGCCGGGTGGGCCATCCCCACCGCCACCGACATCGCCTTCGCCCTGGCCGTGCTGGCCGTGATCAGCACCCGCCTGCCCGCCGGGCTGCGCACCTTCCTGCTCACCCTGGCCGTGGTCGACGACCTGTTGGCGATCACGATCATCGCGGTCTTCTACACCGCCGCGCTGTCGGTCATCCCGCTGCTGCTGGCGCTCCTGCCGCTCGCGCTGTTCGGGTTCCTGGTCCAGCGCCGGGTCCGGTCGTGGTGGCTGCTGTTGCCGCTGGCCGGCCTCACCTGGGTGCTGGTGCACGAGTCCGGGGTGCACGCCACCGTCGCCGGGGTGCTGCTGGCCTTCACCGTTCCCGTCGCACGCCGTCAGGCCGCCGGCGGACCAACTGCCGGCCCCGGTTTGGCCGAGCACTTCGAGCACCGGTTCCGCCCGCTCTCGGCCGGGGTGGCGGTGCCGGTATTCGCGTTCTTCTCCGCCGGGGTCACCGTCGGCGGGCTGTCCGGGCTGGGCGCGGCCCTGACCGACAGCGTCGCGGTCGGCATCATCGTGGGCCTGGTCGTCGGCAAGGCCGTGGGCATCACCGCGGCCACCTGGCTGGTGGCCCGGTTCACCCGCGCCGAGCTCGACCGCGACCTCGGCTGGCCCGACGTCATCGGGCTGTCCGTGCTCGCCGGGATCGGGTTCACCGTCTCCCTGCTGATCGGCGAACTCGCCTTCGGCGCCGACTCGCTGCGCACCGAGCACGTCAAGGTCGGCGTCCTCACCGGAAGCCTGCTCGCGGCGCTGCTGGCCGCCGTGCTGCTGCGCCTGCGGGACCACCGCTACCGCCGCATCTGCGACGCCGAGGCCGCCGACACCGACGCGGACGGCGTCCCCGACGTGTTCGAGGGTCCGGACGACCGCGCCCCCGCCGGGACCGACGTCGCCCCGGCCGCCCGCCGCCGGAAGCCCAGCGGTGGCTCCGGCACGTCGAGGTAGACGCCGGCCACCGCGCGACTCGACGGACGGCCACGGCGCCGCGCGGCGCGTCCCCCGACCGCGACCGGCACCCGATCCGCGCTCTCGGCCGCACGGAGCCGGGAGCGCGTCACACGGCCAGCAGGCGGTGCACCTGCTGGATCGCGATCGACCCCTCCCCCACGGCGGAGGCCACCCGCTTCACCGACCCGGACCGCACGTCGCCGGCGGCGAGCACCCCGGGGAGGCTGGTCTCCAGGGGCAGGGGCGGGCGACCGGTGGCCCGGCGGGCGTCGTCGCTCAGGTCCGCGCCGGTCCTGATGAAGCCGGCGTCGTCGCGCTCGATCGTCGTGGGCAGCCACCCGGTGTGCGGCCGCGCGCCGATCATCAGGAACAGCGCGTGGGCGCCGACCGTCACCCGCTCGCCGCTCGCGCGATCGCGCAGGACCAGGCGCTCCAGCCACCCCTCGCCCCCGCCGTCGACGACCTCGGTGCCGGTCCGCACCTCGACGTTGGGGGTCTGCTCGACCTGGTGCGCCAGGTAGTGCGACATCCCGGCACCGAGCGTCGCGGCACGGATCACCAGCGTGACCCTCCTGGCGTACCGGGCCAGGTGGAGCGCGGCCTGCCCGGCGGAGTTCGCGCCGCCGACGATGTAGACGTCCTCGCCGGCCACCAGCGGCGCCTCGGACGCGACGGCGCCGTAGAAGACACCCGCGCCGTGCAGCGCCTCGAGCGACTCGACCCCCAGGCGGCGGTACGTCGCCCCCGTCGCCAGGACGACGGCGCGGGCGACGACGAGCCCACCGGTGCGCAGCGAGACCACGATGCCGTCCGGCCCCCGTGCCAGGTGCGCGACCTCCTGCATGAAGCCGAAGCGGGCGCCGAACACCCACGCCTGCTGGTACGCCCGGCGGGCCAGGTCCGCCCCCGTGAGACCCCGCGGGAAGCCGAGGTAGTTGCGGATCGAGGAGCTCGACGTGGCCTGCCCGCCGATGCTGCCCGAGTCGACGACGACGGTGCGCAGCCCCTCCGAGGCGCCGTAGACGCCCGCGGACAGGCCGGCCGGTCCGCACCCGACGATCACCAGGTCGTACCGGTCCCCGGAGGGGTCGATCGTCGTACCCGACGCCCGCGCGATGTCCGCGTCGGTGGGGTCCTCCATGACCCTGCCGGTGGGCATGACCAGCAGTGGCAGCCTCCCGCCCCCCGCGCCGGCGAGCAGGGCGCGTCCCTCCTCGGAGCCGGCCAGGCAGAACCGGTGCGGCATCGCGCAGCGGCCGAGCACCTCGCGGAGCTCGTACGCCCGCCCCGACCAGGTCTCCCCCACCACGTCGATCGTGTGCGGCGCGCGGCGCTGCTCCTCGGCCCAGGCGAGCAGGAAGCTCGACACCGCCTGGTGGAACTGCTCGTCCGGGGGCGGCGCCGGCCGCACCAGGTACTGGTCCATGCGGCCGCGGGCGATCGCCTCGAAGACCGCGTCGCCGGTGGCCGGGTCACCGAGGTGGCCCCAGCCGATGAGCAGGCCGCGGACGGCGTCCGGGAAGAGAGCCGGCACCTCGGCGAGCAGGTCCGTGCCGGATGCCCCCTCGAGCCGCTCGGCCGCGAGCACGAGGGCGATGTCCTCACCCGCCGCCGCGCACGCCTGGAGGGTGGCGCGCGCCTCGCGGGCGGAGGTCAGGCAGGAGATGCGGTAGTCGACCGAGTGGCGGTTGTGCAGCTCCCGGTGGACGTCTGCGAGCAGGGCGGGGTCGTCGTCGACCGCGACCAGCAGAGGAAGGCTCATGGCGGCTCGCCGGGTGGTCGGGTCGGCCTCGCCTCGGCGCCGTGAGCCTAGGGGTGCACGACGTCGCCGCACCAGGGCCGACCCGCGATGGGTCGCCCGCGAGGTCGGGGACCGTCGGTGGCGGGTTGGGCTGCACCTGCCGGTCCCTCGCAATCCTGCTGACGAGCCGGCCCACCCGGCACCGCAGGGATCGGGCGCGGTGGCGTGCACGGTCCTTCGCCGGCTCACGGCGCGCATCCGCAAGTCCCGGACGGCGATGTGCGCGGCGGCCACCCGGGCCGGCCAGGACGGTGCCGTCATGACCAGCTGGACCCGGTGCCCGACGGCACCGACGATCGCGGGGAAGAAGCTCTCGACCACGTCGGCCCGCCGGCCCTCAGCGACCAGCCGCGCCATCCGGTCGTCCGCGGCAGACCGGGCGGCTGCAGCACCCGGGGGTAGGGCACCAGACGGCGCATGCCGGCGGTGCGCACTACCGCTCCGAGTGAGCAGAGCGCGCCGTAGGAACGGGCCACCATGTCGACCGGGCTCCCGATGGCGTCCACCACCGCAGCCGAGGGCGCAGCCAGGTGGTCAGACCGGACGCCGCGGCCAGGACGACCCAGGCGACGGCGCTCCTGTCGTCCGGCACTGGTGCCCCCGGTACGCGTCAGTGCCGGAGTGGGTGTGCCGCCAGGAACCTGGCGATGGCACGGGCGACCGGCTCGGGACGTTCGATGTGGAGCAGGTGCCCGACGCCGTCGATGACCGCCTCCTCCGCATGAGGCACCGCGGTGCGCAGGAACTCGGCGACTTCCATCCACAGCGGCGCGGTGTTGCTGCCGTAGACGGACAGCAGCGGCTGCCGGATCGCCGACGCCTCCTCGGCGCCGAACGCCCACGGGCCGAGGCCGGGGAGCTCGACGCCGAAGAGCGTGTCGGCGTCCTTGACCGCTTGCTCGGCCGAGCCGGGGACCCGGTCGTCGAGCAGCGCTCGGCAGCGGTCCCATGCCATGCCGCTGGCGACGCTGAGGAAGGACGCCAGCGCGCGCTCGGGGTCGCCGGCGGTGTAGGCGTCGAAGGCCGGCTGCGCCTGCGCGAGGAACGCTCCGCCGGCCGGCACCGAGAGCAGCGACAGTTCGAGCAGTGCCACGGTCGAGACGCGCTCCGGCGCCTCCAGCGCCATCTGCGCGGCCACGGCGGCACCGGTCGAGTGCCCGACCACGTGAGCCGACGGGATGCCGAGGTCGTCCAGCAGGGCGACGGCGTCCGCGACATGGTCGGAGACCTCCACCTGTTCCGGCACGTGGGTGCTGCCGGCCCAGCCCCGCTTGTGGTAGCGGATCAACCGGTATCCGTCCCGCAGAACCGGCTCCCGGACGAGCGGGGTGAACCCGTCCGCCAGGACCGGGCTGATCAGCAGCACCGGTTCCCCGGACCCGGTCGTCTCGTACTCGAGCTTCACTCCGTTGACTGCTGTGGTGTCCACAGCGCCCTCCCTGTGTCGGTCGCAGTAGGTTCTGCTGACTCGTCCCGGAGGCGTGAGACACACACTTACGGCCGTAAGCACCGTGGCGGGCGGCGGAGGGTCGGATGGCCGACGTCGGGCAGGCCGGTGGCGCAGTGGAGCGCGCGCGGGCAGCCGCGTCCCGCGGGGCCTGGGCGGATGCGTACCAGGAGCTCGTCGCAGCTCGGGACGCCGACGAGTTGACGGTCGCCGACCTGCCCGACCTGGCCACCGCGGCGTATGCGGCCGGGCATCTCGACGACACCATCGCGACCTGGGAGCGGGTGCACGGCGAACTCCTCGCCGCCGGTGACGCCACTGCCGCAGCCGGCGCGGCCGTTCGGGTGGCGATGCACCTGCTGTTCGACACGGCGCTGATGGCGCCGGTCCGGGGCTGGCTGCGCCGCGCCGAAGGGCTGCTCGAACCGGGCGAAGAGACGCCCGCGCGCGCGTGGCTCGACGTGGTGCGCGCCTACGAGCGCCTGCTCAGCGGGGACCCGGAAGGAGCACGCAGGTGTGTACGGCAGGCGGTCGGGGTCGGCTCGCGAGCCGACCCCGCCGCCGCGGCGATCGCACGGGTCGCCGAAGCCCGGCTGCTCCTCATGGCCGGCGAGGTCGAGCCCGGCCTGGCGCTGCTGGAGGAAGCAGCGACCACCGCGGTGTCCGGCGACCTGGACCCGCTGTCGACGGGGGTCGTCTACTGCGAGGTGGTGTGCGCCCTGCAAGGGTCGGCGCACTACGACCTGGCCGAGCAGTGGACCGACGCGATGGAGCGCTGGGGGCACCGCAACGCCATCGGCAGCGTGCACGGCCGGTGCCGCGTGCACCGCGCCGAGATCCTGCGGCTGCGCGGCGCCTGTCCGGACGCCGAAGAGGAGGTCCAGCGCGCCTGCGACGAGCTGCGGCCCTACGTCCGCCGCGAGCTCGGCTGGCCGCTGACCGAACTGGGCCGCATCCGCCTGCACCGCGGCGACCTCGCAGGCGCCGAGACGGCGCTGCTGGCGGCCCACCGGGCCGGATGGGACCCGGAACCGGCCCTCTCCCAGGTCCGTGCTGCCCAGGGCGACCTCGATGCGGGGGCAACGGCGATCCAGCAGGCGCTCGACCGTCCCCCGCTCGTGCCGTCGAAGGAGTCACCGCCCAACAGCCAGCTGCGGCGGGCGCCCCTGCTCGACGCCCTGGTCGACATATCCACCGCCCGCCACGACACCGCCTCGGCACGCACCGCGGCGGACGAGCTGGCGACGATCGCGGAGCGCCACGGGAGCAGGGCACTGCGCGCCGCGGCCACCCGTGCGGACGCGGCGGTGCTCGTGGCTGCAGGCGACGCGGCCTCGGCGGTCGACCGGTTCCGCGACGCCATCCGCGCGTGGACCGAGATCGGCGCGCCGTACGAGGCGGCGCAGGCCCGGCTCGGGCTGGCCGGGGCACTCGCCGCGCTCGGCAACGCCGATGCGGAACGACTCGAACGACGTGCCGCCGAGGCGGCGCTGCACGACATCGCCACAGCTCCCGACGCCGTCACACCGCAGCCCGAGACCGGGCGGGAGGCCGACGTCTTCCGTCGCGACGGGGACTCCTGGACGGTCGAGTTCGACGGCCGTCGCGTCCAAGTCCGCGACGCGAAGGGGATGCGCCACCTGGCACGGCTCCTGGCGGCTCCCGGCCGCGAGCTGCACGTCCTCGACCTGGTCTCGGCGGAACGCGGTGACGCGGCGTCCCCGGCTGGCGATGTGTTCGGCGACGCCGGTGAGCTCCTCGACGCTCGAGCGAAGGAGCAGTACCGGCGACGCCTGGCCGAGATCGACGACGACATCGACGACGCGCGGGCCGACAACGACGAGGGGCGCATCGCGCAGGCGCAGTTCGAGCGGGAGTTCCTCGTCCAGGAACTGGCCCGGGCGATTGGTCTCGGCGGACGGGACAGGAGGGCCGCGGCGGCCTCCGAGCGCGCTCGCTCCGCGGTCACCCAGTCGGTACGCAAGGCGATCACCCGTGTGGCAGCGCTGCACCCGCCCCTCGGTGACCACCTCCGGCGCACCGTCCGGACCGGCACGTACTGCAGCTACCTGCCGGACTCGCGCGTTCCTCCCTCCTGGCAGTTCTGACGTCGGCACCGTGGAGTTCTGCGCGGTGTGGAGTCACGGGTGGTGAGGCGTGGTGGTCCCTGGGCACCGCGACGGAATCCGTAGCCCAGAAGCTCCGTGCTCGACTCGATGGACCGGGCCTCTGCCACCTGCTGTGGACCGCAGCCGGCGTCTCAGGGACCCGGACCGGATCTCGCGGTCACTCAGGGATCCACCAGGTCGGCGCGGTGGTCTCCCGGATCACCCGCCGGGCGGACGCACTCGCCTCGTCGAGCGGCAGGCGTGCGCCCTCGGCGGAGCGGCTGCTCTACGGGTTCAGCACGTCGGTCTGCTTGCCCGACGCGCGGTCACACGCACCGTCTGCGGCCACGGGCACGGTCATCCGGGCGTCGACGGTGCGTGTCCTCGGGGCCGAGGCCGGGTTCGCCGCCGTCGACGTCCTCCTGATCGAGGGCTTCGGCTTCTGGCGGTTCCATCCCCTGCAACCCCGGCCACTGCTGCCGAAGCCGGCGATCGCCCTGCGCTGACCCCACGGGCGCGATGTCCCTGCTCTGGTGCGGTCCGGTTGCTCGTGTTCGCGGTCACGCCGGGCTGCACCGATTCGCGGCGCAGTCACCCTCGTCGGCGAGAACGCGGTGGCCAGCACTGTGCTCGGCACGCTAGGGCGTCGGTGGTTGGCCAGGGGTGCTCGTGGCGAGGAAGCGCTCGATCTCGGCGACGACGTCGTCGAGGGCATCCCACGCGGGAGCCAGGTGGGTCAGCGGGAGGGACAACACCTCGACCATGTGGTTCGTGGCGCTGAGGGCGGCGAGCTCACGGTCGAGCACCGCGGGCGCCCCCGAGTCAGTGCACCGGATGATCAGCGTCGGGCACCGGACATCGCGGTACATCCGCAGGACGTCGAGGTCGCCGTCGTCGGCGAAGGCGTCGGCGAACAGGTGACGGGGCGGGCGACGCCGGAACCGTCCATCGCCGAGGTCGACGAAGTTGCGGAGCGCCATCGTCCGGCCGTTCGGCGCGGTGTAGCCCATCCGCGGGTAGAGCTCCGTCAGCAGGTCCACCTGCTCGTCGCGCCAGGCCCGATCCCCCGTGTCCGGCGCCGAGGTCATCTGGAAGAAGGCGGCCCTCATCCGGCCCTGGAAGGCGCGGAACTCGGCCCGGTCAGCCGCCGACCCGACGGTGGTCGTCCCCGGTCCGAACCCGTCGATGCTCACGATGCGGGCGTCGGGATGCGCGGTGCCGTAGAAGCCGGCGACGAAGCCACCCATCGAGTGTCCGACCACGTCCGCCGGCCCCATGCCGAGCTGCTCGACCACCGTGGCGACGTCGCCGGCCGCATCCGTCAGGGTGAAGTGCGGCGGATCGTCCGACTGGCCACAGGAACGCACGTCGATCGCCACCGTGCGGCGTGAGGTCCCCAGCCGTGTCGCGTACTGGTCCATCGACACCAGGTTGGCGCCCCCGCCGTGCAGCAGGACGAGGCCACGACCGGTCCCGCCGTGATCGCGGTAGGCGATCCGGGTGCCGTCCGAGGCGGCGAGCCACCCGTCCTCCACCGGCGCCGTCATGGCCGTCCCCCGGCCCCGGGCGCCTTCGCCAGTGGGGACCCGCCGGCGGCGGCGAGCCGGCGTGCGTCGGCCGGCCGTTCACCGGGCGCGACGCGACACCGCACGGACCCCACCCGTGCGGTCTCCCGCCCCGGGCGGAGGTCCGGTACGGCGTGGGGCTCGCCGGGCCGTTCGTGACGGCGCCGGATCCCCTCAGCGGCACCGTCCGCAGGCCGCCGACCACGGGCCGGGCGGACCGCCGCGCCGGAGGTCACGAGACCTCCCGCCTCGGTCACCGGCCCCGTGGACCGTCCCGTCGTCCCCTGTGGCCCGGGATGTCCGGCGATCCCCGGCGGCTGGGGGGTGGGTAGCCGGAGCCTGCGGGGACCGGTCCCCGCGCCCTTCGCGCCGGTCGGTGAGGCGGTGCGTTCGGCCTCGGTGCTGCGGCCGGCGGGCGCAGCGTCGCGGCGGGTGTGGCCCAGCTCGAACCACACCGTCTTGGCGTCGGTGTCGCGGCGGCGGTAGGCGCCCCAGCGGTCGGCGAGCGCGGCGACCAGGCGCAGGCCGCGGCCGTGCTCCTCGGTGACCGACGGCGAGCGGAGCACCGGCAGGTCGGGGTTGGTGTCGGTGACCCCGCACCACACCCGGTCGGGCTCGGTGAGCTGCCGGACCGTCACCTCGAAGGGTCGGCCACCGTCGTGCCGGACGGCGTTGGTGGCCAGCTCGGAGACCAGCAGCGCGGCGGTCTCGCACACGTCGGGGGCGAGCCGTGCGAGCAGCGCGGTGACGTAGGCGCGCGTCTCGGGCACCGAGGCGGGGACGGCGGGGAAGACCTGACTGGGCATCTCAGGTCCCGTCCAGGCCGAGGCGGGCGCCCAGGCCGAGCACCTGCACCACCCGCCGCACCGCCGGGGTGGCGCGCACCACCTCGACCGGGGCGAAGTGGTTGGCGAGCCGGATGAGCACCGCCACGCCGGTCGAGTCCAGGAACGTCAGCGCGCCGAGGTCGATGCACGCCGGCTGCCGGTCGTGGGCCAGCAGCCGATCCAGGGCCGGCTGCACGGCGGGCAGGGCGGCCAGGTCCAGCTCGCCCGCCAGTCCGATCCGCAGCGGCCTGCCGTCCGGGAACGCGTCGGCCGTCAGCTCGGCCCGCGGCTTCTGTGCTACCTCGTCCATCGCATCCCCATCAGCACCGTGTCGTCGCTTCCGCCGTCGCCGGTCAGCGTGTGCAGCAGCGTGTCGAGCAGTTCGGGCAGCGGCTGCCCTCCGGCCGCGGCCGCGGCCGCGGCGCCCAACCCGTCCACCCCGGCGTCGCTGACCTAGCCCCGGGGGTCCACCAGCCCGTCCGTGAACGCCAGCAGGGTGCCGGAGGCGGGGAGCGGCACGGTGACGGCCGCCAGCCGGGCGACGGGATCCACCCCGATGGGCGGGTCGACGGGGACGTCGAGCAGCCGCGCCTCGCCGTCGGCGAGCAGCAGCGGCGGGAAGTGACCTGCGCAGATCACCCGCAGCCGGCCCGCATCGAGCTCACCGAGGAGCACGGTGGCGAACCGGTGGTCCCTGTCGACGTGCAGCAGCGGGCGCAGCTTGGCGGCGACGGTGGCGATGTCGTCGCCCACGGCGAGGTGGGCCCGCACGGCGAAGCGCAGCGCAGCCATCGTGGTCGCCGCGTCCAGTCCTCGCCCGGAGATGTCGCCGACGACGAACACCGCGCAGCCCGGCCCGCGGGGGATGACGTCGTACCAGTCGCCGCCGACGTCGAGCTCGTCGACGCCGGCGACGTAGCGGGCGGCGACCTCGACGCCGTCCACGCGGGGCAGCTCGGGCAGCAGCGCGTGCTGCAGCGTCCCCGCGATGCCCCGCTGCTGGTGGAACAGGCGCTCGTTCTCGGCGGCCAGCCGCTCGGCCTCGACGCGCCGCCGGCCGATGGCGGCCACGGCCCCCGCGGCCGCCGCGGCCAGCCCCGCCCCCACCCCCAGCACGATCCACCGCACCGCGCGGGCCAGCCCGCCGATCACCCCGGTCGGGGACGCGCCGACGACCGTGAACCCGGTGTACCCGAACGGCACCCTCGTCTCCGCGGTGTCCCCGCCGATGGGCACCGGCCCGGTGGCGTACAGCAGCCGGTCGGTCGCGGTGGTCCCGCCGAGGTAGACGGCGAAGTCCAGCCCGCCGAACGCCTCGTCCGGCGGCACCTCGACGCGCCGGTTCGGCGGCAGCGCCGACTCGGCGTAGATCACCAGTCCGGCGGTGTCGCCGGCCGGCCGCAGCGCGTAGCCGAGCCGGTCCGGCTGGCCGGGCAGGATCTCGGTGACGGCCAGCGTGCCGTCGGCCGGCACCCCGGCGAGGAAGGTGGCGGGGTCCGGCGGGCCCACCGGGTCGGGACCGTGCACCGCCACCCGTTCGGCGGCGCCGCCCCCGATCCGCCACAGCGCCAGCGACATGCCCGGCGTTCCGGCGACGCGCGCCTCGGCGAAGCGCCCGAACGGGCCCGGGTCCGTGGCGGTGGCGGTGGCCACCTGCCCGGCATCGGCGAGCTGGGTCTGCAGGACCGAGATCTGGGTGGTCAGCACGGCCCCCGCCTGCGCCACCTGCCGCTGCAGCAGCGCGGCCTCGGCGCGGGCGTTGACCTCGGCCGCCAGCCACGCGAGCACCGCCGCGGCCGCGAGGATCACGACGGCGACGGCGACACCCAGCCGGCGCGGCCCCCCGCCGATCATGGCGGCGGAGGCGTGGCGCCGGGGCGGCGACGCCGGAAGTGCGGCCGAGTAGCGCTCAGCGGCCGGACGGCGCGCGTGCGGCGGACGTCGCGCCGACCCGGCACACCAGCGACGGTCATCGGGCTCACGCTCAGCTCGGGAGGGGCTCCGCGTCGGCCCGGAGGGCCGAGGCGAGTCCCGTGAGGTCCAGCATCCGGCGGACCGGTCCGGTCGTCGGGAGCAGGACGGCCAGCTCGCTGCGGGGTCCGGCGCGGTCGGCCACCTCGAGCAACAGCCCGGCGCCGACGCTGCTGACGAAGCCGAGCCGGGTGAGATCGAGGGTGATCGGCCGGTGACCGGTCAGGTGCGGGAGGAGGAGCTCGCGGATCCCGCTGGTCCCGGCGAGGTCCAGGTCCCCGATCAGCGCCAGGCATCGGCGGCCCTGGACGTCGGTGACCTCCAGGGTGGCCGGCTGCTCATGGGGGCGCTGCGCCACCGGCATCTGCTCCACGGTGGTCCGGGGCCGGGGGACGACCGGTACCGGGGCCACGGGGGTGAACACGAACCGCAGGGTGGTACCGGCGGGCCCGGGCGAGAGGTCGACGTCGCCGGTGAGCGCAGCGACGATCTGCAGTCCGCGGCCACGGAAGCCGGGATCGGACGGTGGCGGACGCCAGGTGCCGGTGTCCGTGACCGAGACGGCGACGTCGCCGGCGGTGCCCAGGTCCAGCCCGACGAGCATCCGGCCGGGAACACCCGCGTCGCGGTAGGCGTGCTCGACGGCGTTGCCGGTGGCCTCGCCGAGCGCCAGCAGGAGGTCCTCGATCGCATCGGGCTGCAGCCCCGCCGTGGGAGCCCATCGCCGCACCGCCCGTCGCACCACGGGCAGCCGTACGGGTTCCGCGGGCAGGTCCAGCCGCAGCGGAGCGGGCAGCAGCCGGACGGCGACCACCGCGACGTCGTCGGTGCCGCCGCCCCCGTCCACGAGCTCGCCCAGGACACCGTCGACGAGGGCCGGCAGCGCGGCGTACCGCCGCGCGGTGGCCGCAGCGGCCAGCCGATCGAGCCCGTCGTCGAGGGTGGCGCCACGACGCTCGACCAGCCCGTCGGTGTAGAGCACCAGCGTGGCCCCCGGCGAGAGGGTCAGGGTCGCCTCCGGGCGGGATCCGGGAGCGTGCAGGCCCAGCGCCGGACCCAGCCCGCCGTCGAGGTACCCGTCGCGCCGTCCGGTGTCGCCGTCGCCGGGGGCGGCGGTGTCGACCAGCAGCGGCGGAGGGTGCCCGGCGGAGCTGTAGGTGAGCCGGCCGGTGTCCGGCTCCAGCCGCAGGCAGGAGACGGTGCTCACCCGGGATCCCGACACGTGGCCGGCGAAGCGGTCCAGGACCTCCAGCGCCTGCGCGGGTGAGAAGCCACCCAGCAGCAGGCCGGCCAGCGCGCTGCGCAGCTGGCCCATCACCGCGGCAGCGGGAGCGCCGTTGCCGACGACGTCGCCGACGGCGACCGCGACGGCACCGCCGGCCAGCGGCAGGACGTCGTACCAGTCGCCACCGGCGGAGGTGCCCTGGACCGCCGGCAGATAGCGGGCGGTGACCGCCAGCCGGTCCACGGCCGGGAGGTCGCCGGGCAGCAGGCTGCGTTGCAGGGTGTCGGCCATCTCCCGGCGCACGTCGGCCAGCGCGGCCCGCTCGAAGGCCAGCGCGGCCTGATCGGCGACGGTGAGCAGGAACGCGCGCTCGTCGCGCTCGAAGGGCCTGGGCGTCCGGAAGGTCACCGCGAGTGCACCGACCAACCGGTCGCCGACGAGCAGCGGGAGCGCGGCGATGCCCTGCGTGTGCTCCAGCAGGCTGTCCACGACGGCGGGATACCGTTCGGCCACGGTCGCCCGGTCGGGCAGCCAGACCGGCCGGCGGGTCAGCGCGGCGTCGGTCACCGGCAGCGAGGGCGTCAGCCGCATCCCGCCGAAGCCGTCCCAGCGCCCGGCGGGTGCACCGACGACGTCGATCGTGTGCAGCTGCCCGTCGCCGCCGAGGATGCACACGGCGACGACGGAGGCGCCGAGCGTGTCGCGGAGCCCGGCAGTGAGGGCGGCGGCTGCCTCGGCGACCGTGCCGGCCGCCGACAGCGCCACGGTGATCTCGTGCAGCTGCCGCCGCTGGGCGGCCAGCCGCTCGGCGGCCACCATCGTCGCCAGGCGCTGCCCCAGATCGGCGGCCAGTGCGACGTCGGCCTCGTCGTAGCGGTGCGGGGCCTGCGCGGTGAGGGTGAGCAGGCCGACCACGGCCTCGCCGATGGTCAGCGGCGCGGCCAGCCAGCTGGCGCCGCCGATCGCGGTGAGCGCTGCCGACTGGGCCTCGTTCGTGGTGGCGGCGCGGAACATCTGCTCGGTGACCTGGGGGACGGCGAACGCGCGTCCGGCCCGGAACTCCGCGGCGAACTCGTCGGGCACCCGCACCGATCCCAGCGCCCGCACCCCGTCCGCCCGCCCGGCGGGGGTGACGGCCACCGGGCGGTACCGCTCGTCGTCGCCACGCAGCCACACCGCGGCCCAGTCACACAGGTCCGGCACGAGCAGCCCGGTGACCGCCGCGAGTCGTTCCTCCACGCTGCCCGGGCCGGTGAGCGCGCCACCGGCGCCGGCCAGGAGCGCCGCGGCCTGTTCCCGCCGCTTGGCGTCCGTGACGTCGACGAGGACCGAGTGCACGGCGGTCGCCGTCCCGCCCTCGTCGCGGGCGACGTGGGCCAGGTGCTGCAGCCACACCCAGCGGCCGTCGACCGCGCGCACCCGGTACGTGAGGGACAGGTCCTCGCCGTCGGCGATCGTGGCGCGCACGGTGGACAGCACCTGCTCGGCGTCGTCCGGGTGGAGGATCCGCTGCCACAGGCCGGGCTCGTCCAGCCACTGCCGGACCGGATAGCCCAGCACCTCCTCTGCCCGGGCGTTGACGAACCGGAAGCGCCACGTCACCGGGTCGCGCTCCCACACGATCGCGTGCAACCCGGCGACCATCGCCTGCATCCGTGCCGCGCCCGCCTCGGCGGCCCAGCGGGCCGCCTGCGCGGAATCGGCGTCCCGGCGGGCCCGCTCGGCTCCCTGGCGGACGTCGGCGATCTCGGCACGGACCACGGCGCCGGCGGGCTCCGGTGGAGCGACCTCGCCGGTCGTGTGCGCTCCGGGATCGTGCGTTGACGCCACCGCTGGGCCCCTTGCCTGACGGCTCCGCGAACGGTCCCGTGCGGGATGTCGCCCGACGGCCGCCGCGGAGAACTCCCGCGAACCTGGTGGGCACGCCACTAGCGCGCCTAGACTGCGATCACGGTCAGCAGTGGTCGTCCTGGGCGGTCACCGTGCGTCGCCCGACCTGGCGGTCGGCTGCGCAACGGTGCGGGGTCCTCGTGGATGGCACCGCGACCGTACCCCGGCTCAGCGGTCGAAAACGCGGGCCGCTGGGCCGCCGTTCAGGAAAGGCGAGCCGCCCTCCTCCCGGAACTGCGCCGGCGAAGCCGGTCTGCACCGCGGTGCGGTGCACGGCGTTCCGGCCGCTCAGCCCGCCTCCGTGCGCTCCGTCTGGCCTCCAACCCTCGGGGTGGGCGCCTGGCGGGGTTGGTACCGAGCTGATCTCGTCGAACAGGCGCGCGGGCCCTTCAGTGCCGGAGGCCGGGATGACGCGCCTGTCAGTGCCCTGGCGACTGGTCCTCGCCGTAGCCGCGGGGTATGCCATCGGGTCGATCACCTCGTTCCTGCTGTTCGAGTCGTCGGGCACCGGGGCGGTGCTGTTCCTGCCGGCCGGGGTCACCCTGTCCGCGCTGGTGCTCAGCGACCGGCGCCGGTGGCCCTGGATCCTGGCCACGGCCGCGCTCGTCGAGGTGCTCATCGACCGGACCCAGGACATCGGGCCGGTCGCGGCCTGGGGATTCGCCCTGGCCAACACGGCCGAGCCCCTGGTCGGCGCGCTCCTGCTGCGCCGGTTCGCCCCGAACCCCGACCTGAGCCGGCGCCGCGACCTGACGGCGTTCCTGCTCTGCTGCGTGCTGGCCGGCCCACTGGTCGGCGGGGTGATCGGCTCGCTGACCATCCAGTGGTCGCAGGGGCCGGCCGTGCTCGACCGTCTGTTCCCGTTCTGGGCCGGCGACGGGCTCGGCGTGCTGGTCGTGGGCGGCGCCGTGCTGACCTGGCAACTGGACCGGGGGCGCCCCGGCGCCCCCGGCCCGGTCCGGCGTGCACTCCTCCTGCTGGGCACCGCCGGGGTGACGGTGGCCGTGTTCTGGCCGGTCGTCCTCCCGCTGGCGTACCTGACGATCCCCTGGCTCTTCTGGCTGGCCGTCCGGTACGGGGTCGCCGTCGTCACCGAGGCCGGCCTGGTGGTCGCCGTGACCGCGAACGTCATGACCGTGGTCGGGCGCGGCCCGTGGGCACCGCTGAGCGACACCCCGCGGATGGAGGCCGCCCTCCTGCAGCTGTTCATCGCCGCGGCCGTCCTCGGTGCGTGGCTGCTGGCCGTGGAGATCGCCGAACGGGAGCGGGCCCGGTCGGTGTCCCGCCGGGAGACCGCCGCGCGGCGCCGGGTGGAGGCCCTCCAGGAGGTGACCGCAGGGCTGGGGACCGCCGCCACGACCGACGCCATCGCCGAGGTGCTGGTCCGCTCCGGCATCGGCCTGCTCGCCGACTCCGGCGCCGTGGGGATGGTCGACCGGGAGAGCGGCCGGCTGCGGGTCTGGACCACGGAACGGCACGCCGTGGCCGACCTGCCGGTGGGCGACCCCTCCCCCCTGGCGACCGCCGTCCGGCGTCATGCCCCCGTCCGGGCCTGGTCGCCTGCGGCGCTGGCGGTGCCGGCTCGGGCCGCCGGCACCACGTTCGGGGCACTGGAGTTCCGGTTCACGGACGACCACGCGATCGACGAGGACGTCGCCGCGACGTCGGGCACGCTGGCCGAGCTCATGACCTCGGCACTGCACCGGGCGCGGCTGTACGAGGAGGAGCGGGAGGCCGCTCACCAGCTGCAGCGGGCCTTCCTGCCCGTCGTGCCGGACGAGCTGTCCGGAGCGGAGCTCGCCGGCTGCTACCGCCCGGCCGACCAGCACCACGACGTCGGCGGCGACTGGTACGACGCGTTCGCGCTGCCGTTCGGCCGGGTCGGGTTCGCCGTCGGCGACGTCGTCGGGCACGACCTGCGGGCCGCCGCCACGATGGGGCAGCTGCACGCGGCGCTGAGCGCCCTGGCCGCCGTCCCGCACGACGGCCCGGCCGCGGTCCTCGACGCGCTGGACCGGGCGTCGTCGACCATCGCCGGCGCGGCGCTCACCACCATCGGCTACGGCGAGTACGACCCGGCCACCTGCCGGCTGCGCTACGCCTGCGCGGGCCACCCGCCGCCGCTGCTCGTCACCGACCACCACGCCCGGTTCCTCACCGGCGGGCGGTCCCGTCCGCTCGGCGCCGCAGACGAGCCCCGCCCCGAGGCCGCGGTCGACGTCCCGCCCGGTTCGATGCTGCTCTGGTACTCCGACGGTCTCGTCGAACGCCGCGACGCCGACCTCGACGCCGGCCTGGGCCACTTGTCGTCGATCGCCACCCGGCTCGACGGCGCCCACCCCCGGGCCTGGTGCGACGCCGTGATGGCCGAGCTGACCGGCGGGCAGCGGCTGCACGACGACGTCGTGCTCATCTGCCTGCGGCTGCAGCCGCCCACACCTGACACCGCCGTCCCGCGGGCCGTGTCGCCGGCGGCCGGCAGGACGTCGTCCCCGCTGCACCAGACACCCGTCCTGGGCCGCCCGCAGCAGTCCGCGCCGAACCCCCGCGGGTCGGCCTTCGGCTCTCCGCGACCAGCAGTGAGCCGACCCGATCGGTCCCGGGCGACGGACGCGTCACGCGGGGGGTGGTCGTGATGCGCTCGGAGGTGGCCGTGCGGTCGGGAGACGCCGTGCGGGTGCTCGTTCTCGACGAGCAGGAAGTGGTCCGCCGCGGCGTCAGCCAGGTGCTCGGCGACGACCCGGCGCTCACGGTGGTCGCCGAGGCCACCTCGGTCGCCGAGGCGGTGGCGCGCGGGCTGGCCGTCCGCCCGGACGTGGCGGTGGTCGGCATGCGGCTGCCCGACGGCTCCGGCGCCGAGGCCTGGGCCCGGCTGCGCGCCGGCGTGCCCGGCCTGCGGTGCCTGGTGCTCAGCGCCTACTGCGATCCCGCCACGGTGCAGGCCGCGGTGCGCCTGGGGGTGGCCGGCTACCTGGTCAAACACGTCCGCGGCCCGGCCCTGGTGGCCGCGGTCCACCGGGTGGCCGCCGGCGGCACCGTGTTCCATCCGGAGGTGACCGCGGCCGTCTCCGACCCCACGGATCGGCGGCCGCACCCGCTGGACCGGCTCACCCCGCGGGAACGCGAGCTGCTGCGACTGCTCGGCGAGGGACTGACCAACCGCCAGATCGGCGAGCGCCTGGGGTTGACCGAGAAGACGGTGAAGAACTACGCCAGCAACCTGCTGGGCAAGCTCGGCCTGCAGCGGCGGACCCAGGCCGCCGTCCTCGCCACCGAGCTGCGCGACCGCCTCACGGCGATCCCGCACGCCGGCGGCGCCGGAGACCGTCGTCCACGTGGGCGCCGACCGACCGGGACCGCGCAGCCGGGAAGGGCGTCCGGCGCCGTGGCGGCACCGGACGCCAGTGGCTCCGGATCACCTCCCGCCCGCCGACCGGCCGGCCGGTCCTGACGGACGGCGTCGCCACCCCGGTGCTCCCCGCTGCCGACGGCGGTCGGCAGGCCGGCGGGCCTCGGGGCGTGCACCAGCCGGTCCCGCAGCAACCGGTTCTCCCGGTGCAGCAGCACCTTCTCGGCGCGCACGGCGCACGATGGGCGCGGTGCTCAGTAGGACACCGCGACGGTCCGTCCGACGTGCTCGCGGCTCGTGGCCTCGGCCAGCAACAGGTGGGCCAGGCTCGACCGGGACAGCGTGCGGTCGTCGGGCACCGGCTCGTCGACCGAGATCCGGTAGTCGGTGCGCCGGGCGTCACCGACGAGGAACGACGGCCGGACGACGGTCCAGGCGACGGAGGACTCGCGCAGCAGCTGCTCCATCACCCCCATGTCGCGGTGGAGCGGCTCGAGGAAGAAGCGCTTGAGCACTGGGCGGTAGAACCAGCCGTCGCCAGGCTGCGGGACGACGCCACCGCTGGTCACCGCGACCACCCGGTCCACCTCGGCGCCGGCCATGGCCTCGAGCAGCGCACGGGCTCCCACGGAGTGGACCGTGGTCCCCTTGCGGGCGGCGAGCAGGCCGGACCCGCCCACCGCGGTGACCACGGCCTCCGCCCCCTTGAGCCCCGCGGTCAGCGCCACGACGTCGGTCGCATCACCGGCGACCACGGCCAGCCCCGGACGCTCGGGCACCGCCTCCGGCCGCCGGGCCACGGTGACCTCGTGACCGGTGTCGAGGACGGCACGCTGGCCGAGGACCTGGACGTGGACCTGGCCATCTCCCAGCTGAGGGGCCCCTCGCCTTCCGGCAGATGCTGTCCTTCGAGCCCGTCGACGACGAGCTCTGCCGCGCCCTGGTCCGAGACCTCGCCGCCGCTCACCCCGGACGTCGTCCCTCGCCCCGCGGCAGCGCCTGACAGGCAGGTCCCCACGTCACGCAGGTGGCGGGTGCCCTGCTCCGCCCGACGACGTGCCCGACCGCAGGAGGGGGACGGCGACCCCGACGGGGGCTGCCGCCGCCGGGCGCCCGCGCGCGCTCACCCGTCGGCCGATCGGCCCGCCGCCGATCCCCCGGTACTCTGGGGACCCGGTCAGCGGGTCCCGGGAGGACGACACCTCATGCCCTTCGCGCCGCGCCGCCGCTCGGCTGGTGACGTGCCGGGTGAGCGGCGGCGGACGGACCGGGTGCCCACCCGGCGCACGCCGCGGCCGGTGGCCGACCACGACCGGCCCGCGCAGTACGGCGATCCCTGGGCGGGACCTCCGCCGTCCGACCCGTGGGGCGCGCCGCCTCCCCGATCCCGATCATGGCCGCCGCCACCGCCGCCCGGTCCGGGGACCACGCCTCCGGACCAGCGCCGGCGTCCGGGCACCCGGCCGCGCGGGGACGAGGTCCCGCCCCAGGACGACCCGAAGCGCGACCGGCGTCGTCGCCTGCGCCGCCGCACCGGCCGCATCCTGGTGATCGCCTTCCTGCTCCAGGCGCTGGTCCTGCTGTCGCTGCGCTGGATCGACCCGCCGACGACGGCGTTCATGCTGGCCAACGACCAGGGGGCCGTCCAGCAGTCGGTGCCGGTCGAGCACGTGTCGCGCAACTTCCTCGCCGCCGTCATCGCGCACGAGGACCAGCCGCTCCCCTACCGCGACGGTGCCTTCACCTGGGACGAGCTGTTCGGCCGCGCCGAGGCGCACCTGCGCGGGGAGGAGGACCCGTCCGGGTCGACGATCCCGCAACAGGTGGCCAAGAACCTCTTCCTCAACCAGGAGATGAGCGCCTGGCGCAAGGCGGTCGAGGCCGGCCTGTCGATGGAGCTGGCGCTGGTGCTCGACGACCGCCGCATGCTCGAGCTGTACGTCAACTACGCCCAGCTCGGACCGCAGGTCTACGGCATCTGCTCGGCCAGCTGGTACTACTTCGACACCCCGCCGTCCACGCTGTCCGTCGACCAGGCCGTCCAGCTGGTCGGGCTCCTGCCGTCTCCGGGACACGTCCAGCGAGCCCCGGGCGGCGGGCTCGACTTCGGCGTGGACGACGGCCTCGGCTGGCTGTCGCGCTCGCACGTCGTCAACGCGCAGAACCGGGTGCCGCGGCACATCGCCGAGAAGGGCTTCCGGCCGGTCGAGGACGCCGGCGTCGAGGGGCTCGCCCAGGACCAGCCGGACACCGACGACGACTGCTCGCAGATGCCCGACGACGTCGCCGAGCTCATCGCCGCGGAAGACAGTCGGTAGGCCCCGTCCCGGACGCGGTCCTGCCGGGGCCGGACCGGTGCCGGACCCGTTCCGACCGGACGGCGGAACGGGCCCGGCGACGGTCGACCTGGGATCAGGCGGCAGTCGCGCGGGCGGCCTCGTCGATCAGCCGCGCGACGACGTCGGGCCGGGAGACGGTCACGGCGTGGGAGGCGTCCACCTCGACGGTGTGCGACGCCGCCCGCTCGGCCATGAACCGCTGGGCCTCGGCCGGGACGGCCAGGTCCTGGCGCGTGACGAGGGTCCAGGACGGGATGGTCCTCCAGGCCGCCTTCGTCGCCTTGTCCGCCAGGGCGTCCCCGATGATCGGCCGCTGCGTGACGGCCATCAGCCCGGCGACGTCCGCCGGCACGTCCGCGGCGAAGACCGCGGGGAACTCGTCCTGCTCGATGTAGAGGTCGTCGGCGGTCTGCCCGTCGGGACCGCGGACGGGCACCGGGCGCAGCGCCGTCCCGAGCTCGTTGCCCGGGAACCTCCCGGCCAGGTCGCCGGTGCTCTCGCCCTCGTCGAGCAGGAAGCTGGCGACGAACACCAGCGCCCTCACCCGCGGGTGCCCATCGGCCGCCTCGCTCATCACGCTGCCGCCGTAGGAGTGGCCGGCGAGGACGATCGGCCCGTCCACGCCCTCCAGGACGTCGCGCAGGAGTGCGGCGTCCCCGTGCAGCGAGCGGAGCGGGTTGGCCACCCCGATCACCGGATAGCCGTCCCGCCGGAGCTCGGCGATCACGCCGTTCCAGCTCGACGAGTCGGCGAAGGCCCCGTGGACGAGCACCACCGTGGGCGTGACGGCGCGGGTCTCGAGCGTGCTGCTGGTCATGGCTGCTCCCTCTCGGTCAGCGGGCGCTCCGTCGTCGCCCCTCCGGTCGCACACCCGGTGTGCGCCCCCGTCGACGCACCCGGTATGCGATATATTGCATTCATCGTCGGAGGCCGGAAAGGCTCCTTTCCGCGCTTCCTCGTTCCGTCTCGTTCCCCGCCGGTGCGCCGGCTCGCCAGGGAGTCCGCCCGTGCCGATCCCCCCGACCGACCCCGGCGTCGACCGCAGCCTGCTGCGGGACGACGTCTACCGCCGCCTGCGCGACGCGATCGTCGACGGCACCTTCGCTCCCGGCGAGCAGCTGCGGGACCTGGAGCTCGCCGCCTGGCTCGGCGTCAGCCGGACGCCGGTCCGCGAGGCACTGCTGCGCCTCGCGCACAGCGGGCTGGTGCTGGCCCGGCCGGGCCGGTCGACGGTCGTGAGCCCGCTCGACGTCCGCGCGGTCCGGGACGCCCGCGACGTCGTGGCGGCGATGCACGGGCTCGCGGTCCGCGAGGCCGTCCCCGTCCTCACCGAGGCGGACCTCGCCGCCCTGCGCGAGTCCAACCGCCGGTTCGCCGCCGCCGTCGACTCCGGCGACGTCGAGGCCGCCCTCCGGATCGACGACGAGCTGCACGGCGTGCTGGTGCGCATCTCCGGCAACCGGGCGCTCGCGACCGTCCTGGAGCAGTTCACGCCCACGGTGCGCCGTGCGGAGCGGTTGCGGTTCGGCTCCCTCCGCGGCCGGGCCTCGGTCACCCGGCACGACGAGCTGATCCGGCTCTGCGCCGCCGGGGACGGCGAGGGGGCGGCCGCCGTCGCCTACGACACCTGGCACAGCCTGCCGAGCGCCGGGGCGTGACCGCCGGACGGCGGTCGTCACGGGGCGATGACCAGCTCCGCGACGAGGTCGCCGTCCATCGCGAAGCGGAAGCGGAGGTCGACGACGCCGCCGGGGAAGTCGCCCTCCAGGCGGTGGACGGCGACCCAGTGCGCGTCGTCGGTGCGCTCCGTGGCGACGAGCGTGGTGGTGTACCCGAACTGGGCGCCGGCCCGCGTCAGGAAGCCGCGGATCTCGTCGGTCCCGCGGTAGGTCGTGCCGTCGTCGACGACCACCGCGGTCGGGGTGAAGGCGCGCAGCGCGGCGTCCGCATCGCGGGCCGCGTGCGCGGCGAGGTACGCGCGGATCGGGGCCGGGAGCTGGTCGGGCCGGGTGCTGGTCGGTGTGGCCATGCCGCGACGGTGCGTCCTCCCGGGGCGGGAGGGTCAACGGCTGGACCCTCCCCCGGGGGGAGGGTCCACAGTGCTCCGGTGCTGGCCATCGGTGAGTTCTCCCGGCTGACCCACCTCAGCGTGCGCACCCTCCGCCGCTACCACGACGCGGGCCTGCTGGAGCCGGCGACCGTGGACGAGGCGACCGGCTACCGCTACTACAGCGCCGACCAGATCCCGACCGCCCAGGTCATCCACCGGCTGCGCGAGCTCGACGTGCCCCTGCCCGACGTCCAGCGCATCCTGCGCTCCCCCGACCCCCGCGCCCGCGCCGGCCTCGTCACCGACCACCTGCGCCGGCTCGAGGCGGAGCTGGACCGCACCCGCGCCGCGGTGGCCTCCCTGCGCCGGCTGCTGCGGCCGGAGCCGCCACCGCTCGAGGTCGAGCTGCGGGCGGTCCCGGCGGCGACGGTGGCCGCGGTCGAGGACGACGTCGACCACGCCGACGTCCTCGGCTGGTACTCGGGCGCCGTGGCCGAGCTGGACGCGGTGGTCGGCGAACCGGCCGGGCCGCCGGGCGGGCTCTACGACAACGCGCTGTTCGAGGCCGGCCGCGGGCACGTGCTCGTGTACCGGCCGACGGCGCGGCCCCCGCGCAGCGGCCGCGTGCACCCGGTGACCCTGCCGGCCGTCGAGCTGGCCGTCGCCACCCACGTCGGCGAGCACCACGACATCGACGTCACCTACGGCGAGCTGGGCGCCTGGGTGGTGGCCAACGCGCTCGCGGTGGCCGGACCGGTGCGGGAGACCTACCTGGCCGGCCCGCGCGACACCCCCGACCCGTCGGCCTGGCGGACCGAGATCGGCTGGCCGGTCTTCCGCGTCGCCCCGCGCTGAGGGTCAGGCGTGCGGCGCCAGGCCCCGCCGCAGCTCGTCCAGGGCCTGCGCGAGGCCGACCCGGGGCACCCAGCCCCACCGCCGGGCGCGGTCGGTGCGCAGCTGCCCGGTCCACACCGGCTCGTCGGTCCACTCGGGGGCGACGCCCAGCGCGTCGGTCACCGTGCCGAGGTAGTCCCGCCACGTCGCGGGCTCGCCCGCGACGATCACCGGGGTCGTGCCGCCGGCCACGGGGCCCCGCTCCGGGTCCTCGGACGTCGCGACGGCACCCGTGGCGACGTCCGCGACGAAGGCCGCCAGGTCCTCGACGTGCACCCAGGGCCAGGTCTGCGACGGGTTGGCCCGGGGTGCACCGCCGTCGCGGATCGCCTGCGGTCGCAGCGTGTTCCAGACCGAGGTCTCGCCGGCGCCGGTGATCGCCGGCGGGCGGACCAGCACCGTCGTGAGCCCGCCGACCCGCGCCAGCGCGGCGTCGGCGGCGTTCTTGGTGTCGGGGTAGTCACCGCTGCCCTCGGGCAGGAGGGGACCGTCCTCGGCGACGTCCCCGACCCCGGCCGAGCGGTCGTAGACCCCGGCCGTGGAGACGTGCACCAGCCGGGCGACGCCGGAGTCGCGGGCGGCCCGGGCGACGACCGCCGTGCCCTCGACGCCCACCCGGTGCTGGACCTCCCGCGGCGAGCCCATCGGGTGGACCGTCGTGACGACCGCGTCGGCGCCCCGGGTCACCGCGCGGGCGAGGGACTCGTCGGCGAAGTCGCCGACGTGCTCGGTGACGCCGTCGAGCGCGGGCGCGCTGCCTGCGCGGCGGACCACGGCGCGCACCTGCGCCGACCGCTCGACCAGCGCCCGGCACACCGCGGCGCCCACCAGACCGTTCGCACCGGTCACCACGACGACGGGAGGGACGCTGGCCATGTCGCCCACCCTGACAGCGAGCCGGCGGCGGCGCTCGTCGCACGGCGCGTCGTCGCGGCGTCGCGGGCTGGAGTGGGGCCACGGCTGACGCCGTGGCCCCGGGGACGGTCACCGGCGGGCGAGGACGGCCATCGCCGCCGCGCAGCCCCACCCGGTGACGACGATCGGTGTCTCGACCCGGTCGACGCCGTCCGGGCTCACCCGGACGCGGCTGCACCGCTCGCTCAGGTAGCCCAGCGTCAGCCCGGTGCCGAGCCACCGGAGCACCCGGCGGGCGCGGTGGTCCGGCCCTCCTGCCAGCCGGGCGACGGCCCAGACCTGGGGTCCGACCAGGTAGGGAGGAGCGCTGTAGGCCGTGCCGAACCAGAGCCAGTCCCGGACGAGGTGGTCGGGACTGCCCGTCAGGAACGGCACGTCGAAGTGCCGCCGCCGCCGCAGGGCGACCACGTGCCCGGCCAGCTGGGCGACCAGCTGGGCCGAGGCAACCGTCACGAGCGCCGACCGCCGGGCCATGCGCCCGGACGGTAGGGCCCTCCCGCCCCGGGCGGGCACGGACGGCGCGCCGCGGTGCTCGTCAGCGAGCCACGCTGAGCGTGGTCAGCCAGGCGGCGGTCCCGAGGACGAGGCACCCGGCGATGGCCGGCGCGTAGGACCCGGAGGCGTCGACGGCCGCCCCGGCGAGCGGCGCTCCCACGGCGGACCCGATCCCGGCGCTCGTGTAGAGCACCCCGAGGAGCCCACCCAGGCGGGTGGTGCCGAACCGCTCGGCGACCACCGCGGGCCCGAGGGCGACGAAGCCGCCGTAGCCGATCCCCAGCACGACGGCGAAGGCGACGAGCACGCCGTACCCGCCCGCGAGGCCCCACAGCGCGAAGCTCGCGCCCATCGTCAGGAAGCACCACCGGAACGCGCGCAACGCACCGGTCCGCGCGGCGACCGCCCCGAGCACCAGCCGGCCGGCGGTGCTCGCGGCACCGATCACCCCGACCAGCGCCGCGGCCGCCACCGGGTCGGCCCCGCCCTGTTCGGCGGAGCCGGGCAGGTGCACGAACGGGACGAACAGCGCGACGGACAGGAGGCCCGACGCCAGGTACAGCCGCCGGTAGTCGCGGTTCCGCACCGCCTCCGCCAGCGTCAGCGCCGCCGGCCCGGCCTGTACCGGAGGGCGGGCGACGACCGCGGCGCAGACCAGGAGCACCGCCGCGCCGACCGCCCCGAGCACGAGGTGGGTCCGCCGCCACCCCAGCTCGTCGATCAGCGCGGCGGCCACCGGAGCGACGGTGAGGGTGCCCAGGCCGATCCCGGTGACCGCCACCCCGATCGCGAGCGTCCGGCGCCGCTCGAACCACCCGCCGACGACGGCCACCATCGGGACGTAGGCGCAGGCCACCCCGATCCCGACCCCCAGGCCGTAGGTCACCAGTCCGATCCACAGCTCACCGGCTCGCGAGGTCGCCGCCAGCCCGGCGCCGAGCGCGATCCCACCCACGAGCAGCACCCGCCGGGGGCCGTAGCGGTCCACCGCGACGCCGCTGAGGGCGCCCAGGCCGAAGTACGTGAGCGAGGTGAGGGCGAAGAAGACCGACGTGGCGCCGCGACCGGCACCGAACTCCTCCGCCATCGGCTCGAGGAACGCGCCGAAGGAGTAGGCGATCCCGAACGAGGCGAACATCGCCGCGAACGCCGCGGCGACCATCACCCAGCTCCGGACCGAGTCGACCGCCACCAGGGTCCGCATGCCGGCGGAGGATACGAGGCGCCTCGCCGACGGCCGTCGCCTGATCACCGTCCACGCTCGTCGGCGTCCAGGCGGGGCTATCGGCCGGGGCGTCACCGGTCAGGGCGCCACGTCATCCCGGGTCGATGTTCTGGTTGCGCCGGAAGACGTTCGTCGGGTCGTACGCCCGCTTCAGCGCGGTCAGTCGCCGGAGCTTGGCCTCCCCGTAGGCCTGCCGCACGCGGGCCTGCCCCTCCTCCATGAGGAAGTTGACGTAGACGCCGGTGTGGAACGGGGCCAGGGCCGTCCAGTAGTCACGCGCCCACTGGCGTTGCTCCTCGAACCCGTCCGGACCCGCCGTGTTGCCGTTGATGTTGAAGGTGAAGCCGGCGGCCCGGCCGTTGAAGGCGGTGGCGTCGTCCGGGACCCGGGCGACCGCCCCGCCCATCTGCCACAGGGCCACGCTGCTCAGCGGCGACGTGATCCGGCGGCCGTGCTCGACGACGACGTCGATCACGTCGTCGCTCAGCGCCGCGACGTCGCAGGAGCGGACGGAGTACCAGCAGCCGGGCCGGAACGAGGGGTCGAACATCTGCTGGTGCGCCACGAACGGCTTGGGCGCGACGACGTCCAGCACCGGCGACCCGAAGCCGCGCATCGGCGCCAGGACCCGCTGCCCCTCGTCGACGTCGCCGGCGTAGCAGGCGGCCACCGCCACCACCGGCCGGCCGACCAGCTCCGGCGGGACCACGGGCAGGGGCGGGGCGAGCCGCTGGACGACGATCGTCATCAGCTCGTCGGGACCCTCGGCCGCCCAGTCGCGGTAGGAGCGCAGGACCCGCTCCGCGTCGTCCATGGACCAGAAGGTCGCCCCGGCCACCACCTGCGGCCCCAGGGGGTGCAGGCGGAAGCGGAAGTCGGTGACCACCCCGAAGTTGCCGCCGCCGCCGCGCAGCCCCCAGAAGAGCTCGGCGTTCTCGTCCTCGCCGGCCCGGACGACCTCGCCGTCGGCGGTCACCAGGTCCGCCGACAGCAGGGAGTCGACGGTGAGGCCGTAGCGGCGCATGACCCAGCCGATGCCACCCCCGAGGGTCAGCCCGGCCAGGCCGGTGTGGGAGACGATGCCGGCCGGCACGACCAGCCCGTGTTCCTGGGTCCGCTCGTCCAGCGCCCCCAGCAGCACCCCGGCCTGCACGGCCGCCACGCGTGAGGACGGGTCCACCCGGACGCCGTTCATCCGCCGGAGGTCGATCACCAGGCCGCCGTCGCAGGTGGACAGCCCCGGGAAGCTGTGCCCCCCGCTGCGGACGGCGATCGGCAGCTGCTGCTCGCGGCCGAACCGGATGGCGGCCCGCACGTCGTCCGCGCCCGTGCACCGGGCGATGACGGCGGGACGTCCGTCGATCGACCCGTTCCAGAGCTTGCGGTGCTCGTCGTACCCGACGTCTGCGGCGGTGACGACCTCGCCGTGCAGCGCGGTGCGGAGTCCGGCGACGGCCGTGGCGCTGACCGCAGCCGCTGTGGTGGTCATGGGACCAGTGTCGGGACGTCGGGGGCGCGCGACAGGGACCAAGGTTCCCCTCTGCCGGGCACCCGGGACACCTCGGCCCGCGGCGCGCACGGCACCCTGGCCCCGTCGACCGCCGGGGGCCACACTCCGTGTCCCGCCCTCGTCCTGGAGCTCGCGATGCTGCGGACCCGGTTGTGCGACCTGCTCGACGTCTCCGTGCCGGTGGTGGTCGCGCCGTTCGGCCCCTGGGACGAGACGGCGCTGGCGGTGGAGGCCTGCCGGGCCGGCGCCCTCGGCAGCCTCGGCACGGCGCTGCGCCGGCCGTCGGAGCTGCGTGCACAGTGGCAGCGGGTGCGGGAGGGCACCGACCGCCCCTTCGCGGTCAACCACACCGGGCGGCCGTTCGACCCGGAGGCCTTCGCGGCCACGCTCGAGTTCGCGCCCGCGGCGATCAGCTTCCACATGGGCGTCCCCGCCGAGCTCGTCGCCCGCGCGCACGACGCGGGGATCCGCTGGATCCAGGCGGTCGGCGACGTGCGGGCCGCGGAGGCCGCGCTGGAGGCCGGTGCCGACGTGCTGGTCGCCCAGGGCACGGAGGCCGGCGGCAACGCCGGCTGGGTCAGCACCCTGGTCCTCGTGCCGACCGTCGTCGACCTGGCCGGGGACGTGCCGGTGGTCGCCGCGGGCGGCATCGCCGACGGCCGGGGCCTGGCCGCCGCGCTCGCGCTCGGCGCGCAGGGCGCGAGCCTGGGTACCCGCTTCCTCGCCACCCCCGAGATGGGCGTCGACCAGGAGTGGAAGGACCGGATCGTGGCCGCGGACGCCACCGACGCGGTCAAGGTCCCGCACAGCGAGCGGGTGATGCCCCGGTTCACCCTCCCGCAGATCGGGGAGCCGTACGCGCCGCGGGCGCTGCGGACCGAGCTGGTCTCCCGCCTGCAGCGGGCGCCGGAGACGGTCGACCCCGAGCGCGTGGGACACGAGCTGCGCGCCCGCGTGCGGGCCGGCGGCGGCCACGACCTGCTCCCGTTCGCCGGGCAGTCGGTACAGCTCGTCCACGACGTCGTCCCGGCCCGGGAGCTGGTCGCCCGCCTCGTCGCCGAGGCCGAGGAGGCCCTGCGGACGGCGGGACGGGCGGTCACGGCCGGGCCGGCGCCGCGGCCGCGGACCCCGGAGCCTCCCGCCGCGCGCGAGCCCGCCGACCAGCAGGCGTGACGGGCGGCGCGACGGCGCGGCGCCGACCCGGCCGGCGGTCGTGCGGTCAGGGGATCTGCGCCGGTATGCGGCGGCCCTCGACGAGCAGGCACACGTGCTGCAGCCCGACGATCGACGCCGCCTGCAGCAGGGGCAGCCGCACGAACACCGCGCCGAGGGGACCCAGGAAGGAGGCGAAGAGCCACATCGAGGTCGCCAGGCACAGCAGGTGCCGGCCGGACCCGTCGACGTCGACGCCGTGCCGGGCGAGGGGCAGCGCACCCACCCCGAAGGCCGCGCCCAGGACGACCGTCAGGAGTGCGGCGCTGTCGGCTCCCCCGAGCCAGTCCGCCGGGAGGACACCCAGCACGGCTGCCGCGATCGCCGCCGACCACCACAGCCGTCCGGCGGGGCGGCCACTCCCCCGGCCCGGCCGCTCGTAGCAGTCCAGCTCGGTGGGCGGGTGCTCCGCGACCATCCGGGACCGGTTCTCGTAGACCGCCACGGAGGGGTGCTTCCGCCGGACCCGCTCGGTGAGGTCCCCGGGCACGGCACCCGACAGCCACAGGGCCTCGATCCGGCAGTACTCGGCCCGCACACCACGGGTCCCCGCGATGACGTGACCCCAGCAGGCGACCACGGCGAGGACGTGGCGGCTGCGCGGCTGGTCACCGGTCCACTGCTCCGCGCCGAAGGCGTAGAAGCCGCACGTGCAGTCCGGGGCCGGGCTGGGGTGCGGCGGGCGGTCCCTGCTCAGGCAGCGCGCCTGGTTGGCACCGTCGTGCCACGGCTCGTCGGAGAACAGCGGGTAGAGGGCACCGTCCGGACCGATCCGGAAGGTGCGCAGCGCTCTGATCTGTCCCACACGTGGCTCGAAGCCACCGTAGGGATCCACCGCCGCTACTTCACGGGCGACGGGGTCCGGGGCGGCTCGGGTCGCTCCGGTGCGGCCGGTTCGAGGGGCGGCTCGGGCACGGGCAGGACCTCGATGCGGCGGACTTCCTTGCCGATGTTGCCCACGACACCAGCGTAGGGACCCGCTCCGCGTTCGGGACCTCTCTCGTCCCCGCGAGATCCCGGCAGCGCCGCAGGGTCAGCGCACCGCCCCGTGGTCGTGGCGTCCGCTCCCCGCACGGGACAGCTCGTCGCGGGGAGCGCCCGGTGGGAGGATCGGGCGTCGGTGAGGAGAGGGGACGCCGTGGACGGCCAGCAGCCGATCGAGCCGAGCGAGATCTACCGGGCGGACGGCAGCCGCGTGCCCCGTCGCCGTGCACCGCGGGGCCCGCTGCCGGCCGCGGTGCGGTCCCTGCTCCCGGCGCTGACCCGCGGCACGACCGCCGGGTCGCTCGTCACCGCCTCGGCGTTCGCGGTCGCGGCGGCCGTCACCGCCCGGGCCGCCGAGGCGGCCCGCCACGTGCTCGAGCAGGCGGCCCGGGAGGCGCTGTCCACGCGCCCCACCGGGACGTGGGTCGAGGTCTCCGTCACCCGCATCGAGGTGCGCTGGCCGCGCTGAGCCCTGACGGGAACGACTCGAGCGGACGCGCCGGACTCCCTGGCGCGGCCGGGCGACCGGCGGTAGAGAGAGTCGTCCCGCCGTCGACGAGGGAGCACTCCGATGGCCGACAAGTCGCCCCACGACGACCACTCCACGAAGAAGTCGGGCAAGGCCGTGAAGGCCAAGCGCAGCGAGCGCAAGGAGAAGCAGCGGGCCGCCGCCCAGATGGAGCGGCTCATGCACCCGCGGAGGACCAAGAGCTGACCGGCCCCGCCCGCGGTGCACCCGCGTCCCGGCCCGTCCGGCACGCGGCGTCCCGGGCGGTCACCGTCAGGCCGCCGACGGCCGCTCCTCCGCCGCGAGGCGGTCGGCGAACAGCGGCGGGAGACAGCGCAGCATCAGGCTGGACCACACCACGTGCGTGAGCACCGGCGCCTGGATCCCCCCGGTGATCCTGCGCTGGATCCCGAACAGCAGCCCCATCGGCAGGCTGGCCAGCACGAGCGCCGGGTTGCGGGTGGCCACGGTGGCCAGGCCGTAGACCGCCGTCGAGACCAGCACCGGGCGCTCGGCGCCGGCCGCCGCGTAGAGCGCGCCGCGGAAGAACACCTCCTCCGCCACGCCGTTGGCCAGCGTGGTGGTGGCCACGAGCGGGGCCGACCCCTGGTCGGCGTAGCGGAGCACCGAGCCGATCGCCCGCTCCAGCACCGGGATCCGCCGGGCGACCAGCGCCGCGGCGTAGAACGCGCCGAAGGCGCCGACCCCGAGACGACCGGCGTGAGCAGCGGCCGCTGCAGCCGGTCCCCCGGCCCGAACATGCGGCCCAGGTGCAGCGGCCCGGACGCCAGCCCCCCGGCCACCCAGGTGCCCGCGACCCCGAGGGTCAGCCCGTAGAACCGCGGGGAGCCCGGGGGCGTGGACAGCGACACCCCCAGCAGCGACGCGCCGGCCACCGCGACGGCGCCGGTGACCCGCCGGCGGCGCCGGAACGCGGCGTCGGTCTCCCAGTGGTCCCGCGGCACCTGCCGCAGCAGCGGCCCGGCCACCCGCCGCATCCCGGCCTCCAGGGCCCGGACGGCCCGGCGGCGCGTCACCGCCGGGCTCCGCGGCTCAGCCATCCGCCGCGCCGCTCCCCGACCCGTCGCCGGCGTTCGCGCGCCCGCTCGACCAGGGCGGTGAGCACCATGTGGTCGTAGTCCATCGGCTCGAAGGGGACGACCGAGCGGATGGCGTCGTCGGTGACGACCACCTCGTTGCTCATCGAGTCGATGAGCGACCGGCCGGTGGCGACGTCGACGTCGGTGACGAGGGCCAGCCAGCGCGAGGACAGCTGCGGGCTGAGCAGCGGCACGGGGACGACGAACAGGTGCCGGTTCTGGACGTCGGCGACGCGGGTGAGCATCTGCAGGTAGGTGAGCACCTCCGGGCCCCCGACCTCGAACACCCGGCCCTCCGCCTCCGGCGCGTCGAGGACGCCGACCAGGTACCGGACGACGTCGGCGACCGCGATCGGCTGGGTCCGCGTGCTGACCCACCGGGGGGTGACCATGGCGGGCAGGTGGGCCACGAGCTGGCGGGTCATCTCCCAGGACACCCCGCCGTGGCCGACGACGATGCCCGCGCGCAGCACGGTGACCGGCACGCCGGTGCCGCCCAGCAGCCGCTCGACCTCGCGCCGGCTGCGCAGGTGCCGCGACAGCCGGTCGGCGTCCCGGCCCAGACCCCCGAGGTAGACGATGCGGCCGACGCCCGCCGCGGCGGCGGCGCGGGCGAAGGCGCGTGCCGCCTCGGCGTCCTTGCGCTCGAAGTCGGGGTCGCCCAGGGAGTGCACGAGGTAGTAGGCGACCTCGCACCCCCCGAGCGCCGCCTCGAGCGACGCCTCGTCGCCGACGTCCCCGGCGACCGGGCTGCCGGCGCCCTCGTACCGCTCGGGCCGGCGGGTCATGGCCCGGACGTCGTGGCCCTCCCGTTCCAGCGCGGTGGCCAGCCGGCCGCCCACGAACCCCGACGCACCGGTGACCAGTACCTTCACCGGTCCAGGGTGACCCGCGCGGGCGGTCGGTGCGACCCGTCCCGCCGGACGGTCTCGGCCCGGTCCCGGATCCCGAGCAGCATCCGCCGCATCATCGGGTAGTCGGCGACCTCGCACAGCAGCACCGTGCCCAGCACCCACCCGGGGCGCGACCACTCGTACACGACGTGCATCCGGCTGACCAGCCGGGTCCGGCCGCCGGCCAGCGGGACCAGCCGCCACGCCCACGTCCGGTTGGGCGACCGCCACAGCAGCCACTCCGGGGCCTGGAAGCCCTCGACCCGGAACGACGACCGCTCCGAGGCGCGGGGCCCCCAGGCCAGGTGCTGGCCCACGTGGAGGTCCTGCAGCTCCGGGCGGACCTCCCGGGCACTCGGCCACCCGAGGTTGTCGAGCAGGTCGTCGGCGTACCAGCCGCCGCGGCGGTAGCCGACCTGGACCAGCCAGGGCCACACCGCCTCGGGTGGCGCGGCGACGGTGACGGCCCGGGTGCACCGGTACCGGGCACGGGGCAGCAGGTCGTCGCCGGGCATCGGCGCGGCGACCTCCTCCGCGGTGGCCCCCCACCTGCGGTGCCAGGGGCGCAGCAGCGGGGTGACGACGAACCGGGGCAGGTCACCGAGCACCGCCAGGACCTGCGGGAGCAGGTCGGCCGCGGCCCTCGCGGGGGTCCGGTGGGGCGGGCGCGGGGGCAGCTCGATCCGGACGACGGGGCCACGGCGCCGCGCCGCCGCGCGGCCCGTCCGGCCGACGTCCGTGCTGGGGAGGGACATCCGCGCTCCTCCGGGGTGCGGATCCGTGACGTGTGCGGATCCGTGACGAGGTGCCGACCCCAGCGCGGCCGGCCCGCCGCCACCTCATCCGGGGCGGACGATCCGGGCCGGGGCGGTGTGTCACGACGCCGCGCGCAGCACCGTGCCGATCTCGTCGTCGGTGAGCACCACGGGGTTGCCGCGCATGCTGCTGGAGCGCGCGGCCTTCGCGGCGACCTCGGCGTGGTCGGCGGGGCGGAGGCCGAGCGCCCCGAGGGGCGGGACGCCGAGCGCGGCCACCGTCCCGCGCAGCCAGGCCACCGCGTCCTCGACGGTCGCGTCGTCCCGCCCGGTCAGCAGCCGGGCGACCTCCGCGTAGCGGCCCACCGCGGGCGACGCCGGCGCGCGCTCCCGCAGTGCCCTAACGTTCGCCTCGACCACCGGTGCCAGCAGGGCGGCGCACACCGCGCCGTGCGGCGCGGAGACCAGGCCGCCGACGACGCCGGCGACGCCGTGCACCGCCCCCAGCTTGGCGTTGGCCAGCGCGATGCCGCCGAACAGGCTGCACAGCGCCATCTCCTCGCGGGCCGCCCGGTCCCCGCCGTCCTCGTAGGCGGTCCGCAGCGCCCGCGCACCGCGCCGCAGCCCGGCGGCCGCGACGGCGTCGGTCACCGGGGTGGCCTGCGGCGCGACGTAGGGCTCCAGGCACTGGGTGAGCGCGTCGAGCCCGCTGGCGGCGGTGACCTCCGGCGGGCAGGTCAGCGTCAGCAGCGGGTCGACCAGGGCGACGGCCGGCAGCAGGTGCGGGCTGCGGATGCTCGCCTTGACGCCGTGCTCCGGGGAGGCCAGCACCGCGTTGGCGGTCACCTCGGCGCCGGTGCCCGCGGTCGTCGGGACGGCGACGCAGGGCAGGGCCGGCCGCCCGACGGGCACCCCGCGGCCGACGACCTCCAGGTGGTCCAGCGGGTCGGTGCCGTTGCCGAGCAGGGCGGCGACGGCCTTGCCGGTGTCCAGCACGCTCCCGCCGCCGATCGCGACGACGACGTCGACGCCGGCGTCCCGCGCCGCCCGGGCCGCCGCGCGCACCGCGTCGACCGTCGGCTCGTGCGGGACCGGCACGACGGTGACCGGGTCGAACCCGCCGAGCAGCGACCGGTGGCGCGCGGGGTCCCGCCCGGTGCAGAGCAGCACCCGCCGTCCCAGGGTGGGCAGCACGTCCGCGAGGTCGCCCGCGCGCCCGGGGCCGAACAGCACCCGCCGCGGGAGGGCGAGGTCGAAGCCGCTCACCGGCCGGCGTCCGTCACGAGCCCGCGGCCAGGCGCCGGCCCATCTGCTCGTGGACGGCCTGGATCGCCTGCAGCGGGCGGATCATCACGCGGAACTCGACGATCCGCCCGGCCTCGTCGCAGCGCACGATGTCCACCCCGTTGACGTACCGGCCCCCCACGGTGGTCTCGAACTCGAGGACCGCGGTGTCGCCCGCGACGACCTCCTTCGTGTACCGGAAGGCGCCGTCGGGGCCCTCGCCGGCCAGCGCGTCGGCCGCCGCCTCCAGGTAGCGGGTGGTGATCGCCTTCCCCTCCTGCGGCGTGAACACCACCGGCGACCAGAAGACGACGTCGTCGGCGAGGAGTTCGTCGAGGGCGCCCGGCGCGTGGTCCTCCGTGTAGCGGTGCCAGCGGGCGACGACGTCGTCGATCACGGGGGCCTCCTCGGCGTGTCAGCGGACCGTGGTCCCCGAGCCTGCCGGGGACCGTGCAGGTCGAGCCAGTCGGCCACCGCGCCGGCCGGCGGTGCCGCGCGGAACGGATCGGCGGTTTGCCGGGAACGGACGGCTGCAGCACGATTCTCCCGGGCGGGAGAGCCGGCCCGCCGATCCGATCGGGTGGTGGTGTGTGGCCCGCGACGAGGACTCCGCCTCCGCTGCGGTGACGACCGACTGGGCGGATGCCGACCGCCTGCTGCGCGCCCTGGGTCACGCGGTCATCGCCACCGACCTCGACGGCCGCATCGTCCACTGGAACCCCGCGGCCGAGCAGCTGTACGGCTGGACCGCCCGGGAGATCCTGGGCCGCGACATCGCGGAGGTGACGGTTCCCGAGTCCGGGCAGGAACAGGGCCAGGAGATCATGCGGTCCCTGCGCGAGGGCAGGCCCTGGTCCGGCGGCTTCACTGCCGTCCGCAAGGACGGCTCGACCCTCTCCGCGCTCGTCACCGACGTCGGCGTGCGGGACGACGACGGCCGCCTCGTCGGGATCGTGGGGGTGTCCACGGACGTGGGCAACGCCCTGCGCCCGCTGCTGGCCCGCTCGTCCGACGCGGTCCTCGTCCTGTCCCGCAGCGGTGCCGTCTCGTACGCCAGCCCGGCCTTCACCCGGCTGTTCGACTGGCCCCAGGACCGCGTCCTCGGGATGCACCTGTGGGACCTCGTGCACCCCGACGACCGGCCGGCCGCCGTGCGGCCGCCCGCCCGGGAGCGGGACGAGGAGTCCCGCACGCTGGAGTGCCGGCTCCGCTGCCCCGACGGCTCCTGGCGGCACGTCGAGATGGTCGTGACCGACCTGCTCGACGACCCCGCGGTCCGGGCCCGGATCTGCAACATCCGGGACGTCACCGAGCGGCGGCAGGCGCAGGAGCGGCTGGCCGAGCTCAACGAGCAGCTGGAGACCGCCCTGACCTCCCGGGTCGTCATCGAGCAGGCCAAGGGCATGCTCGCGGAACGGCGCAGGATCTCCGTCGAGGAGGCGTTCTCGGTCCTGCGCAAGCACGCCCGCGACCACAACGCGTCCCTGCAGGACGTCGCGGCCGCGGTCGTCACGCTCGGGCTGTCCCCCTGACACCGGCCCCCTGACGCCGGCGGTCCGCCGACCCGTCCCCCGGCCATCTGCCGGTCGCGTGGCACGACGCCGGGAGGGTGGCTAGCCTCGGAGACGGCCGCTCAGTGGCCCTCCGCCCCGGTCCCCGGCGGAGCCCGGTCGCTCCGGTCCACGGCGACGTCGTTCAGATGTCGACTGGATGGCGCGATGCTGACCCCCACCCCGAGCCCGGCCCTCCTCGACCGGCAGGTCGCCGCGGCCGTCTGGCCCCACCCCTCCCTCTTCCCGGTGGCCCGGGCGATCCGGGCGGAGCTCCCGGACGATCGCCTCCACCTGGTCGACGGGGACGGCGCCTCGTTGTGCGACGCGTTCCCCCCGCAGCAGCTCGAGCGGCTGCACCTGCCCTGGGAGGCCGTCCTCGCCGGTGCCCGGTGCCTCGCCTGCGAGCTGCTCGGCTCCCCGACCCTCGCGACCCACCCCGGCCGGGCTGACCCGGGGCCCGGCGTCCCGCTGCCCCGAGGGCGCCCGCTCGCCCCGGACGGCACCACCGACCGTCGCGGACCCGCGATCGGCCGGCGTCGCGTCACACCGGGAGGACGTCGTCCGCGCTGCCCGCCGCCAGGCGGCCGGCAGCGAGGTACCCGTGCGCCTGCCGCAGCCGGGCGCCGAGGTCGGGCAGCTCGTCGTGGGCCGCCCGACCGGCGAGGTGGGTCAGGGCCGTGAGGTCCGCGTCAGGCCATCGGTGACGGTCCAACCGGTCGACCATCGCCGTCCGGCTGGCGGCCGGCTGGCCGGTCAGTGGCCCGCCGGCGGGGCGCTACGACCTGGCGATCGCGCACGTGCTGGTCGAGGAGGTGGTCGCGTACGCGCCGACGTTCGCCCCGGCCACGTCGGTCGAGGCGGCCGGCGTGCCGCTGCTCGACCCCGTCACCTCGCTGGTCGCCTCCGCCGACAAGCTGGTGACCCACGCCGCGTGGGCGGCCGCCGGCGTGCCGCAGCCGGCCGTGTGGGACCTCGCTCGGGTCCGGGAGTGCCCGGGCGGCAGATGGTGCTCAAGCCCTCCCTGGGCGACGGCGCCCGCTACATCGAGCTGGTCGGCGACCTCGACGCCGCCCGCCGGGTCGAGGCGGGCTGGCGGGAGCACGAGGCGGCCGGCGGGCCCCGGCGCGGCACGTCGCTGCTGCAGGAGTGGATCGCCGAGCCGGCGTGCGCGCGCGACTTCGCCACGCCCACCTCCCTGGTCTACGAGAAGTCGCGGGAGGAGGGCGCCCTCGTCACCCACGGGACGGTGTACCCGAGGGTGTACGAGGCGCCGCCGGACATGGCGCAGCTGGCCTCGCGGATGGTCGCCGCGCTCGGCGGCGGGCTGATGGGCGTGGACGTGCTCGTGGAGCCGGACGGCCGGCTGCTCGCGCTGGAGGCCAACGCGCCCTTCGGCTTCGACGTCACCGACCCGGAGCAGGGCCGGTGGGTGGCCCGCGCCGCCCTCACGGCCGCCGAGCGCGCGGCCGCGCACCGCCCGGCGGCGGCCGCGTGAGCCCGGAGGGCGGCCCGGACGAGGCGCTGCTGCCCGACGGCTCCGACCGGCCGCACGCGGCACCGGCGCTGGCCGCCGTCCGCGCGTACGGCCCGGGCCCGCTGGCCGCCGACGTGGCCCGCGCGGCCGCCGGGCTCGGCATGGAGCACGGCCCGCCGGCGAGGCGCACCCGATCACCGTCGACCCGGTGCCGCGCGTCCTCGAGCGGTCCGAGTGGGAGGAGGTGGCCGCGGGCCTCACCCAGCGGCTGCGTGCGCTGGAGGCCCTCGTCGCCGATGCCCGCGGCCCGCGCGAGGCGGTGCGGGCCGGCGTCGTCCCGGCCGCGGTGCTCGACACCAACCGGTAACTGGCCCCGGGCCTGCCGCCGCCGCGGCGCTGGATCGGCATGGCCGGGCCCGACCTGACGGGCGCCGGGTGGACGTGCTGTGGCGGCGCACTAGCGAGGAGCGGCTGACCGGCGACGACGGCCGGCCCAACGAGCTGGGCGAGCTGCTGCTGGGCCCGCTGCGCGCCGGCACGGTGGCGGTGGTCAACGCGTTCGGCCCCGGCGTCGCCGACGACAAGCGCACCTTCCCCTACGTCGAGGACCTGGTCCGCTTCTTCCTGGGCGAGGAGCCGCGGCTGCGCTCGCAGCCCGCCTACGACCTCGGCGACCCGGCGCGGTGCCGCGAGGCGCTGCACCGGCTGCCCGAGCTGGTGCTCAAGCCGCGCTCGGGCTCGGGCGGCTGGGGCGTGGTCATCGGCCCGCGCGCGGACGCCGGCCGGCTCGAGCGCGCCCGCGCCGCCGTCCTGGCCGACCCCGGGGAGTGGATCGCCCAGGAGCCGGTGGCGCTGTCGACCCACCCCACGGTCGTCGACGGCGCGCTCGTGCCGCGGCACGTGGACTACCGGCCGTACGCCTTCTGCGCCGGCGACGAGACGACCGTGCTCCCGGGCGGCCTCACCCGGGTGTCCCTGACCGAGGGCGAGCTGGTGGTCAACGCCTCGCAGGGCGGCGGCACCAAGGACACCTGGGTGGTCGGCTGAGCGCTGCCCGGCGCCGGGATGGGCGAGCATGCACCGGTGGGCTCCCCCTCCCGCACCCGCCGGGTCACGGCCGTGGTCGTGGCCGCCGGGTGCACCGCCGCCGTTCCCGTGTCCGGGGAGCTGTCCACCGGCGCGCTGCTGGCCGTCGGCGGCACCGGCCTCCTGGCGACGGCGGCCGGGCTGGCCGCGCGCGCCGGCGCGGCCGCCCCGCAGGTCGGCCGCCGGGCCCTGCCCTGGCTCGCCTGGCTGGCCGCGGCCCTGGCGTGGGAGGCGGCCGCCCTCCTCGACGGCGACCTGCCGGCCCTGAGCGACCTCGCCGACCCGCTGCTCGCGCACCCGGCCGCCCGGGCGGCGGCGACCCTGGGCTGGCTGGCGGCCGGTGCCTGGCTGCTGACCCGGCCCGCGGTCCCTCCGGAGCGGTCGTGACCGGCACCGCGGGATCCGTCACGGCGGTCGTGCTGCTCCTGGCCGCCGGCCTGTCCCTGGAGGTCTCCGCCCGCCGGAGGGGCTCCCCGGCTCCCCTGGCGCAGGCGCTCGGTGCGGCGATGCGGACCACCCCCGGCCGGCTGACGGTGCTGCTGGCGTGGGCCTGGCTCGGCGTGCACTTCCTGGCGCGCTGACCGCGCCGTCCGGGCGGCCGGGCAGCCGTTGCAGCGACGTCCGGTCCTGTCACACCCCCGGACGACACTGTGCCTGTCCGGAGCACACCGCAGGTGTCACCACCGCACACCCCGGGGCACCGCGTCGGCGGGATCCGGGAGGAGGTGAGGACGAGGTGAGGACCTACGACCCCGCGGACGGCATCCGCTACGTCCACCTGGCACAGCACCCCGGCACTCCCCCGGCGCCACCGCCCTCCCCCGAGCGGTGCCACCGGCTGCCCTCCGGCTACCCGAACGCCTCCCTCCGGGCCCGGCTCGGGTGCCCCCGGGCGACCGCGTCCCGCCCCGCGCTCGTCCTCCTCCCTGGAGGATCGGCAGCGGCCGACGGCCCCGCCCCCGCCGCACCGCCGCTGCGCCTGGCCCGGTAGCGGGCAGCCGACGGACCAGCGGCCTCGCGCGGACGCCGGTGCGCCCGGCGGCGCTCACTCCGCCCCGACCGGGACCGGGCGGAGGCGCGGGTGCGGCCGGTTCCCCGGGCCGACGAGCTCGGGCTCGAGGAGGACCTCCAGATCCGACCCGTCGGCGTCGATCCGCGCGACGGCCCGGTCGAGGTCGCCGTCCCCGGTCACGTAGGTGAAGAGGATGCGGCCGTCGGCCGTCCAGGTCGGCTGGGAAGCCCGCTCCTCGCCGGGACCGAAGTCCGTGACCGGGCGCCGCTCGGTGCCGTCCGGCCGGATGGTGAACAGGTTCGTCGGCTCGTCGGTGTCCTGCTCGCCGCCGATGTCGTGGTCGCCGAACACGATGAGGTCCTCGTCGGGGTGCCAGTCGACCCGCCCGAACGGGCCGACCTCGGTGATGGCCGCCGGCGGACTCCAGCCGCCGTCGCCGGAACGGCTCACCGCGACGGTGGAACCGTCCCAGACCTCGCCGGTGAAGTGGTCGACGTTCATGACCAGCGCATCGCCGTCGGGCGACCAGCGGGGGAAGCTGTGCAGCCGGCCGTCGGCGAGCACGAGTTCGCCGGCGACGGTGAGCTCGCCGGTGGCGACGTCGACGATCGCGAGGACGGACCGGGCGGGTGCTGTCTCGTTCGGGTCGCCGTCGTAGCCGACCATCGCGATGCGCGCACCGTCGCGGGACCACGCCGGGTTCTCCCAGTAGAGGTCCTCGAGGCCGGCCGGGGAGGACTCCAGCAGCGGCCGGGGCTGCTCGCCCGCGACGTCGGTCACCCAGACCTGGCCGGGGCCGTCCTCGGCGTCGACGTAGGCGATCTCGGCGCCGTCGGGCGACCAGTCGGGGTGCAGCGTCTCCCCGTCGAGGATGGTGTGCACGCCGGATCCGCCGGGGCGCGCGAGCGTGAGGCCGAGCTCGACGCCCTGGAACACGATCCACGGCGCGTCCCGGCCCACACTCGGCGGCGCGCCGGTCGGCGACGCGCCTCCTGCGGCCTCGTCGGCCGACCCGCACGCGGCCGCGGCGACCAGCACGACGAGCGCGACAGCGCACCGGGCGCGCCGTTCGGGCACGCAGCGATGCTCCCACCGGCACCTCCGCCGGAACAGGCCCGCGCTCCCGGTGGTCCGAGGGCTCGGCCCCGGGCGTGCCCGGGGCCGAAGTGCCCTGGAGCGGCGCACTACCGAAGGGCTTGGCTGGGACGCGCGGAGCGGGGATGCCGGTGCACGTGCCCCAGGCCGTGGACCACCGGCGGGCACGACGTCCCGAGGAGCCGATCCGATGGTCACCACCCTCCCGGCCTTCACGCCGCTGGAGGAGAGCCTCCTCGTGACGCTCCGCGCCCGGGCGGCGGACTCCCGCTCGCCGCGCCCGGTCCTCGGGGACACCCTGGCGGACGAGATCGTCCGGGAACTCGGCCCGGGCGCCACCGGGAGCCGGGTCGACGCCAACCTGGTCACCAGCTGCGCGCTGCGCGCCAAGCGCCTGGACGAGATCGCGCTCGACTTCGTGCACCGCCACCCGGACGCCGTCGGGCTCGACCTGGGCGCCGGGCTGGACACCCGGTGGGCGCGGATCGCCCCACCGCCCACCGTGGCCTGGTCCGACGTCGACCTGCCCGCCGTCGTCGCCGCCCGGGACGCCGTGGTGCCCGCTCGCGCGCGGACCCGCACGATCGCCGCGGACGTGCGGGACGGGCACTGGCTGGACGCCGTCCCGTCCGGCCGGCCGGCGGTGGTCGTCGCCGACGGCCTGGTCGGGTTCCTCGACCGGGAGGAGGTGACCGCCCTGCTCGACCGGCTGACCGGCCACTTCCCCTCCGGGGAGATCGCCTTCAACAGCTACTCCCGCTTCGCCCTGCGGGCGACCCGGCTCGTGCCCGGCACGAGGGCGGTCTCCGGGCTCCTCCGGTTCCCCGGCCTCGACGACCCGCACGAGCTCGAACGCTGGGCCCCGCGCCTGCACCTGGTCCGGGAGATCCTGCTCAGCCGGGAGCCCGAGGTCGCCCTGTTCCCGCCGTTGCTGCGGCTGTACCACCGGCTCGCGGCGCACAGCACGGCCTGGTCCCGCCGGGGGACGGTCGTCCTGCACTACCGCTTCGAGCGCTGACGGGGCGCCGCCGCGGCCGGGGCGGCGGGCGTGAGGGCGCGGCCGACGCCGGCCAGGTCGTCCGCCGTCGTCAACAGCCAGCCCCAGGTGTCGAGCAGGCGCAGCGCGTCGTCCGGGGCCGCGGCGAGCTCCTCCGGGGGCACCGGGTCCACCCGCACGGTCGGCCGGGCCGAGGGCACCCGGCCGGCGCCGAGGGCGGCCGCCGCTCCCCGGTAGCCGGCGGCGACGTCCGCGGCCGCGGTCCGCAGCTGCGCGGTGGGCCGCGGCCAGGGCGGTGCCGCGGCCGCGGGGTACCGGGACCGCAGGGTCCGGGCGTAGTGGTCGAGGCGGTGCACCACGCCGAGCACGGCCAGCCAGTCCACCCGGGCTCCCGGCCGGGCCGGTTCGGACCGGTACTGCGCGTAGGTGTGGTCGAGCAGCCCGGACAGCCGGCCGAGCGCGGTCGGGGGCGCCGGCCCCGCCCCGGTCAGCTGGCCGACGACGGTCACGACCTCCGCCGCACCCGCCCGCAGGCACTCCCCGGCGGCCCGGACGAGCTCCCCCCGCCCCCCGCGGGGCCACACCGCGGTGCCGATGAGGATGCCGACGAGCCCGCCGACGAGGACGTCCTCGAAGCGGACCGCGGCGATGCGCCAGTCCGCCGGCCCGACCTGGGCGAACAGCAGGGCGACGACGACGGTGAACCCGGCCTGCCCCGCCGCCACCCCGAACAGCGGGCCGGCCGCCAGGCAGACCCCCATCAGGACCGGCAGCGCCCACGCGTAGACCGCCGTGTCCCCGCCGACGAGGAACAGCGCCACCCCGCTGACTACCGCGCCCACGGCGGTGCCGGCCACCGCGCGGGCCAGCACCGAGCGGTCGGCGACCGCGCTGGTCCGCATGAGGCTCAACGTCGCCAGCAGCACCCAGAAGCCGTGCGCGAGGTCGAGGACCCCGGCGACGGCGCGGGCCGCGGCGAGGCCGAGCGCCAGCCGCACCGCGTTCTGCAGGTACACCGACCGCGGGGTCAGGTGCGTGCGCAGCCGCTGCCACCACAGCCGGCCCCGGGGGGCGGTGAGGAACCAGAGGTCGCCGGGGACGTCGCCCGGATCGGCGACGGGGGCACCGACCGCGCCGCGGACGGTCAGCACCAGGCTCCGGGCGGCCTCCGCGACGGCGACGGCGCCCACGCCGGCCCGCAGCGCCGGCGGGTCGACGGCGACCGCCGGCAGCTGCTGCCTGCGCCACGTGCGGAGGGCGGCGAGCGCGGCCTCGAGGGGGCCGGTCGACGGCGGCGGTCCGGCGCCGCGCAGGGCCGCCCCCGCCGCGGCCACGGCGTCCCCGACGGCCGCCACCAGGTGCGCGGTGGCGGGGTGCGCCCGCCGTCCGCCGGCGGGCCACGCGTCCGCGAGCGCGCCCAGGCGGCCGGCGACCACGCGGAGCGCCGCCGCGGCCCGCACCAGGCACCGGTCGCGCACTCCGGGCCCGAGCGGCCGTTCCGCGACCGGCAGCGCGCTCAGCCGCAGGGCGGCCGCGGCGTCCGCCGCGGCGGCCCGCGGCGCGGACGACCCCGCCCCGCCGCCGCCCCGCAGCTCGCGGGCGAGCACCCGCGCGTACGCGGCCACCCGCCCCGCGGCGCCGGCCAGGCGGGCGGCGGGGTCCGCCGGCGCCGGGGCCGGCCACAGCACCCGGTCGGCGACGGCGAGGAGCGCGATGCCCAGCCCGATCCCGAGCAGGCGCTGGCCGAGCGTGCCGGGCGCGTACGGCGGGAAGCACGGCAGCACGTAGAACAGCTGCAGCCCGCTGACCACGCCGGCCACCCGCGGCCCGCCGACGCCGGCGAAGGCGACGAGGAACCCCACCGCCAGCATGCCGAGGACCGCCGTCCAGGTGGTGACCGCGAGCAGGGTGCCGAGGGTGACCAGCACGGCGCCGGCCACGAGGCTGCCGGCGTGGACCCGGGTGCGCTCCGCCGGCCGTCCCGTGACCTCGGAGAGGCTGCCGAGCGCGACCGCGGCGAAGACCCCGTAGACGGCGGCGACCGGGGCGTCGAGCAGGTACCGGCAGGAGTAGAACGCGGCGCAGGAGGCGACGGTCACCCGGCCGGCCCGCCGGACGGCGGCCAGCGACGGGTCGCGTCGCCGCAGCCGGGTCAGCGCCCGGGCGGCTGCTCCTCCGCCCGGCCGGGAGCCGGTCCCCGGGGTCATGTCCTCTCGGACACCGGGGACCGGTCCGGTCGCCCGGTGCGCGCCGCCACCCGGCAGCCCCCTACGGCGTGGCCGCCGCCTCCACGGGGACCGACGTCCCGTCCGGCCGGGCGTGCGCCGGCATCATCGGGCCGTCGCCGGCGGGGTCGAGCACGCCCTCCTCGAACCACGCGTAGCGGCCGGCGAGCACCCGCTGCGCGGCCGCGTACTGGCGGTCGTCGTCGTTGGCCCACAGGTCGTGGAACAGCCGGCCGGCCCGGCGGCGGGCCTGGCCGCAGAACAGGCCGGCCAGCTCGACCGCCTCCTGCCGCCGCTCGGGGCGCTCGCGCCCGAGGGTGTCGGCGTACACGCAGGCGCAGGCGACGGCGTACACCTCGGCGCCGATGTCGACGATCCGCCCGAGCAGCCGGCCCTTGCGCTCCAGGCGCCCCTGGTGGCGGGCCATCGCGTAGAAGGTCGAGCGGGCCAGCTTGCGCGCGGCGCGCTCGGCCCAGCGCAGGTGCCCGGCCAGCTCGCCGAACTCGGCGAAGGCGCCGGGGCGCCGGCCCGGTCCCGTGGTCAGCGTCGGGAACCACCGGGCGTAGAAGGCACCGGCCTTCCCTGCGGCCCGCGCCTTGTCGGCCAGGCCGGAGTCGCCGAGCAGGCCGCCCGCGACCTGCAGGTGCTGGTCGACGGCCTCGCGGGCGATGAACAGGTGCATGATCTCGGTGGAGCCCTCGAAGATCCGGTTGATGCGCATGTCGCGCAGCATCTGCTCGGCCGGCACCGGCTTCTCGCCGCGCCGGGCGAGGGACTCGGCGGTCTCGAACCCGCGCCCGCCGCGCACCTGCACCACCTCGTCGGCGGCGGTCCAGGCGAGCTCCGAGGCGTAGAGCTTCGCCAGCGCGGCCTCGATCCGGATGTCGTTGCGCTTGTCGTCGGCCAGGCGGCTGGACACCTCGAGCACCGCCTCCAGCCCGAACGCCGTGCCCGCCAGCCAGGCGATCTTCTGCGCCACCGGGTCGTGCTCCCCGATCGGCCGCCCCCACTGCCGGCGCTCGGCCGACCACTCGCGCGCGATCTTCAGGGCGTACTTGGCCGTCGACACGCAGATCGCCGGCAGCGACAGCCGGCCGGTGTTCAGGGTGGTGAGGGCGATCCGCAGCCCCTTCCCCTCGCCCCCGATGACATCGCCCGCGGGGACGAGGACGTCGTCGAAGCGGGTCACCGAGTTCTCGATGCCCCGCAGTCCCATGAACGCGTTGCGGTGCTCGACGCGCACGCCCTCCCGGTCGGTGGGGCAGATGAAGGCGGTGATGCCGCCCGGGTGCCCCTCGGACCGCGGGACGACGGCCAGGACCACCACCACGTCGGCGATGACGCCGTTGGTCGCCCAGAGCTTCGTGCCGGTGATGCGGTAGCCGGTGCCGTCGTCGGTCGGGACCGCCGTGGTGCTCATCCGCGCGGGGTCGGAGCCGACGTCGGGCTCGGTGAGCAGGAACGCCGAGAGGTGGTCCCGGGCCAGCCGGGGCAGCCACTCGCGCTTCTGCTCCTCCGTGCCGAACAGCCGCAGCGGTTCGGGCAGGCCGATCGACTGGTGCGCCGACAGCAGCGTCGAGATCGAGGAGTGCCAGGTGCCGGCCAGGGCCAGCGCCCGGTTGTAGTACACCTGGCTCAGGCCCAGGCCCCCGTACTCCTCGGGGATCTTCATCCCGAGGGCGCCGAGCTCCTCCAGCCCCCGGACGACGTCGTCGGGGATCCGGGCGTCACGCTCGATCTCCCGCGGGTCCACGCGCTCGGTGAGGAAGACCCGGAGACGCTCCAGGAACGCCTCGCCCTTCTCGACCGCGGCCGGGTCGGCCTCCGGCTGCGGGTGGACCAGGTCCAGGCGGAGGTTCCCGAGGAACAGCTCCCGGCCGAACGACGGTTTGGTCCAGGAGGTCTCACGGCTGGCCTCGGCGACCTGCTTCGACTGCTCGTACGTGGGGTTCGACGCCATGGGGCAGCATCGCGCCGGTCCCCACGCCGGGACAACGGTCCCCGGCACGGGGACCGGCGCGGGGACCGGCGCGGTGCGGTCAGGCGCCGAGGGCCTCCTCCTGCCCGGACGACGTCCGCAGCGCGTCGGTGAGCAGCGCGACCAGCGCCTCGAGCTGCACGTCGGCCGACGAGGACACCTCCTCGTCGGAGCCGTCCAGCGCCCGGGCAGCGAGGCCCGCCTTGGTGTCGATCAGCTCGGCGATCCGCGCGTCGAGGGTCTGCGCGGCGATGATCCGCCACGCGGTGACCGGCTCGGTCTGGCCGATGCGGTGGCTGCGGTCGATCGCCTGCGTCTGCTCGGCGTCGGTCCACGACAGCTCGGCGAGCACGACGTTGGAGGCGACCTGCAGGTTCAGGCCCACACCGGCCGCGGTCAGCGAGCACACCGCGACGTGGACGTCGGGGTCGGTGACGAACGCGTCGACCTCGCGCTGGCGCGCCGTCGGCGTCTGGTCGCCCCGGATGGAGGAGAACCGCACGCCCGCCCGGGCGAAGGTCTCCTCGGCGGCGTCCATGACGTCCACGTGCTTGGCGAAGAAGACCACCTTGCCGGCGCTGCGGGCCAGCTGGGCGGCGTAGTCGGCGGCCAGCCCGGCCTTCGCCCGGCCGATCCGCCGCATCATCCCGAACACGTTCTCGCCGGTCGTGGTGGTGGCGTCCTTGAGCTCGGAGCGGGCCACCCGCCGCACCAGGTCGGCGTCGATCCCCTCGACGACTCCGGAGGTCCGGGCCGCCAGCGCGGTCTCGTACTGGCGCACCAGCCGGCGGACCAGCTCCTGCTCGGCCGCCCGGATCGACCGGCCGGCCGCGCCGTCCAGCTCGACCGGGAGGTCGGCGATGCGGCGGGCGGGGATGTCGGCGGCGACGTCGACCTTGCGGCGGCGCACGATCCCCAGGTCGATCACGCGCTGCCGGGCGGCGGCGGAGAAGCCGCGGTCGGCGGGCGTCAGGCCGGTGTCCTCGAGGGCGTCCATCAGCTCGCCGAGCGGCTTGGCGTCGTCGATCCAGCCGAGGAACTGCCAGATGGCCCGGAAGTCCTCGATGTCGTTGATCAGCGGGGTGCCGGTGAGGGCCATCAGCAGCGGCCGCACGGTGCGCGACCGGATGCGCTCGGACAGGGCGAGGACGTGCTGCGACCGCTGCGAGGTCTTGTTCTTGATGAAGTGCGCCTCGTCGACGACCATCCCGCGGAAGCCGAAGTCGCCGAGCCAGCCCACGTGGCGGTCGAGCACCTCGTAGTTGACGACGACGACGTCGGCGAAGCCGTCGACCGTCTCGCCGTCGCCCTGCACCACGGTGGCCGGGCGGTGCGGCGTCCAGCGGCCGGCCTCGCGCGCCCAGTTGGTCTTGACGACGTTCGGCACGACGACGAGCAGCGGGTAGGCATCGGCCGCCTCCGCGGCGAGCAGCGCCTGCGCGGTCTTGCCCAGGCCGGGCTCGTCGGCGAGCAGGAACGTCCGGTGCCCGGCCGCGGCCGCGGCGACCAGCTGCCCCTGGTGCGGCATCAGCTCCAGCCCGGGCGGGGTGAAGCGGTCGGTCGGGAAGGGCAGGTCCATGCACGCCGGGGCGCCGCCGCCGGCGCGCTCGAAGGAGGTCAGCAGCGGGCCGAGCAGCTCCCAGCCGGCCAGGCGTTGCGGGCGCGGGGCGCGCACGGGGGCGGCGGAGAAGTCGGGTGCCAGGAAGGGGTTGGCCAGCTGCCGGGAGATCACCGACTGCGGCACCGCGCGGCGCGGGGGCGCGGCGGGCGCGTCCGGCTCCTCGGCCGGCGGGGCCTCCTCGAGCACCGGCTCGATGCCGGCTGCCTTCTGCATCTCGCGCACGAGCGACCGGGCCGCGTCGGAGACGACGGCGTCCTCGCCGAGCAGCGCCAGCAGCCCGGCGTCGCGGACGGCCGTCGTCGCGAGGATGGTCGCGACGCCGTCCAGGCGCTTGAGCTGCTCGGTCCGGCGGCCGTCGCTGAGGCCCGTGTCCGCGCGGACGCGGGCGCGCTCGTCGCGCAGCAGCAGCGCGACGGCCTGGAACCGCGTGCGGACGGCGGGCGTGACCCGCCCGCGCCGGGCGGCCGCCTCCACGTCCCGGACGGTGCGGGCGAGCACCGCGACGACGTCGTCGTCACGGCGGCCCCGCCGCTGGTCGCGCGGGGCGCTGCGGCGAGCGCCTGACTGGCGCTGGCCTGGTCGAGCCAAGGATCCTCCTCTGCAGTGCCGGGCACGGTCGCCGCGGCAGCACGGCGCACGGACCCGCGGCCGGAGCGGGGATGCTCCGGACGGGACCGGTGCCCCGGGTCCGGCGGACGCCTCCGGGGTCGCCGGAGGCCACGATCGGCCGGCCGGGCGCCCCGGCCGGCGGGGCGCCGGGTGTGGGTCGGCCCGCTCCGGTCCCGGGGGCGGGGCCTCCATGGTGTCAACACCCGGGGCGCCGCGCTGTTCCCGCCCCCTCGCCCGCGGGTCCGACGGGGCCGGTCGCGGCGGAACCCCTGGTCCGGCTGTGGCACAGGTCACACCATGGCGGCATGACGCAGCCGTCCCCCGCGGTGCCCGGGTGGGCCGCCCGCGCGCTGTCCACGGTGTTCGACCCCTGCTGCCGGGAGAAGGGCATCTCCGTCGTCGACATGGGCCTGCTCCGGTCGGTCAACGTCCGCGACGGCCACGCCCGGGTCGAGCTGCTGCTCACCTCGGGCTGGTGCCCGTTCGCGGCCCGGGTGCTCACCGACGTCGAGACGGCGATCCGCCGGCAGCCCGGCGTCGAGACCTGCGAGGTGGAGGTCGTCTGGGACGAGGTCTGGACGACCGACCGGCTCTCCCCCGCGGCCGCCCGCCGGCTGCGATCCCTCCCCGACCCCGTCGCGGTCCCCGACCGCGACGCGTTCCTCTCCGCCCACCGCCCCCAGCTCGGCCCCAGCACAGGAGGACGACGATGATCGGCGACGCTTTCGTGTTCGACGGGGTCGCGCACCCCTTCAACTTCACGGCCAAGAACGCGTTCGGGTCGCCGGGACAGATGTTCGCCAACCACCTGTACGCCTTCCACACGACGCTGACCCCCGACGGCGAGCCGACGCTGTCGGCGGAGGAGTTCCTCCGGGAGTGGACGCCCGCCGACATCCGGCAGATGGTCTACGAGCAGTCCGACACCGACATGCTGGCCGCGATGCCGCTGCCGCTGACCGACCTGTTCCGCGACGGGCTCTCCCCGTGGGAGACGTGCGCGGAGCTCGCCCAGCGGGACCCGGACCGGACGGTGTTCTGGGGCTCGGTCAACCCGCTCGAGGGGCGCCGGGCGCTGGACCTGATGGAGCGCCAGGTCGGCGAGTTCGGCGCACGGGCGTTCAAGTTCTACAACGTCCGCTACGACTACGGCTCCCCGTTCCCGTGGCGGATGGACGACCCGCGGGTCGCGTTCCCGGTGTTCGAGAAGGCCCAGGAGCTCGGGGTGAACCTGATCGGCGTGCACAAGGGCGTGCCGCTCGGCCCGCAGCCGGTCGAGGCGACCCAGACCTGGGACATGGACGGCGCGGCGGCCGCCTTCCCCGACATCAACTTCGTGATCTTCCACGTCGGGCTGCCGTTCCTCGACGAGACCTGCTGGCAGCTGATCCGCTGGCCCAACCTGTACGCCTCGCTGGCGGCGACGATCAACTTCGTCGTGCGGGCGCCGCGGATGTTCGCCGAGATCCTCGGCAAGCTGCTGTTCTGGTGCGGCGAGGACAAGATCGTCTACGGCTCGGAGGCGCCGATCTTCCACCCGCAGTGGGCGCTGCGCGCGTTCATGGACTTCTCCATCCCGCAGGATCTGTGCGAGGGCTACGGCTACCCGCAGCTCACCGACGTCGCCAAGCGGAAGATCCTCGGCGAGAACCTGCTCCGCCTGCACGGGTTCGACGTGGAGGAGACCAGGTCGCGGCTGGGCCGCCCCCCGGCGCACTGATCCGGGCCGGGTCGGGCGGCGCACCGCTCACCGGTGCACCGGTCCGGCGTCGCCGCCGGCCGCGTCCCGGTCGCCGTGCCCCACGAGCCGGTGCTCGTAGGCGTAGGCGGTGGCCGCGGCGCGAGAGCCCACCCCGATCTTGGTGAAGATGTGGTTGAGGTGGCTGGCGACCGTGCGCTCGCTGATGCGGAGCTGCCGCGCGACGGCCCGGTTGGTGGCCCCGCACGCGACCCGCACGAGGACCTCGACCTCCCGGGCCGAGAGCGGGCCGGCGGACCGGTCGGCGGCCGGAACCGGCGCGGGTGCCACCCGGTCGGCGTCCGGCCGGGCACCCAGGTCCAGGAAGGTCGCCCGCGCCGCCTCCAACTCGAGGTCCGCGGACTCCCGGTCCCCCAGGGCCCGGCATACCCCGGCGAGCAGGACGCGGGTGCGCGCTCCCTCGTACGGCGTGCGCAGCTCGCTCCAGTGGCGCCACGCCTGGCGCGAGAGCACCAGGGCCGCACGGGCCTCCCCCGCCGCCAGCAGCACCGCCGCCTGAGCGTGGGCGGCCGCGGCGGCCAGGTAGCGGGATCCCTGGACCCGCGCCGTCGCCGCCAGCTCGTCGGCGGCCGCGCCGGCCGCGGTCCCGTCCCCGGCCGCGAGCACGATCTCGGCGAACGCCCCGAGCACGCGCGCCCGGGCGACGGGCTCGGTCACCTCGGCCTCCAGCCGGCGGACGGCCGCCTCGGCGAGATCGGTGCGCCCCTGCCCCAGGCGCAGCAGCGCGAGCCCGGGCTGGGGCTCGCACCCGAGCTCGTGCGCCCTCCGGTAGTCCCCGTCCGCGGCGTCGAACTCCCCGCGCACGCGGTGCACCTCCGCCCGGACGTAGTGGGCCCCGCCCAGGGTCAGGACGTTCCGCGGCCGGCCCAGCCGGCCGACCGCCCGGTCCGCCTCGGCCGCGGCGTCGGCCCAGGTCCCCCGGAGGAGCGCGAGCTCGGCCCGGTGGAGGGAGCAGTGCCCGTCGTAGACGGTGAGTCCGGCCTGCGACCGGAGCCACCGCGTGAAGGACTCGGTCCACCCCTGGAAGCGCGGCACGTCGAACAGCTCGTGGCAGGCGTCGATGACCGTGCAGTAGGAGTCGCCGACGGCGACCGGCGGGACCTCACGGCCCTCGACCGCCACCATCGCCTCGTCCAGCAGGCGCAGGCCCTCGGCCGGCTCGCCGAGGTAGATGCGGCACCGGCCCAGCCCGATGCGGGCGAGGGTGTCCAGCTCCCGGTCCTCGAAGCGGGCCGCCGTCGCCACGGCCCGGACGAGGCCGACGTGGGCGCCGGCGGCGTCGCCGGTCTCGACGACGCGGCACATCGCCGCCACGTAGTCGAGGTAACCCCGTTCCACGCAGTCGGCCTCCGCGTCGTCGAGCAGCCGCCGCGCACGGCCCACCCACCCGCGGGCGCGGGCGAGGTCGCCCGTGAAGGCCAGGCACCGCGCCAGGCCGATCCCGACGCGCGCGGCACGCGGCACCTGCCCGGCGTCGAGGCAGGCGCGGTGGGCCCGCGCCCACAGGGCGAAGCCCTCCTCGTCGCGGCCGGTGAGGTACGCCGCCGTGGCGACCACGTCGAGGTCGTCGGGGGACGGCTGGCCGTCGGTGAGGACGGCCGAGAGGTCGCGGTAGGCGCTCTCCCAGTCCGCCGGACCACCGGTGCGCCAGCCGACCGGCTGTCGCATGGGCACAGTGTCGCGCCGGCCCGGACGCGGCACCAGCACCCCGGACCGGCGCGGGCACCGCCCCGCTAGGCGAAGAACTCCTCACTGCCCGGAGGCGCCCCGATGAACATCCACATCTCCGCGATCCGGTCGTCGGCGAAGCGGTAGACGAACGCGTTGTCCGACTCCAGGCGGCGGCCCCGGCGGCCCAGGACCGCGTGCTCCCACTCGGACACCCACTCGCCGACAGGCACGCAGAACCGCTGCTGCAGGTCGACATCGCCGCCGGTGGCCTCGACGACCGCGCCGATGACCTCCATCAGCCCGGCCGCACCGGCGTGGTCCCCGGGCTTCGGGTACGGCCCGCGGTAGTGGAACGTGAAGTCGTCCGTGAGGAGCTCGTCGAGCACCTCCCGGTCGCCCCCGAGGACGGCGCCGGTCATCCGGTCGACCGTGGCAACGTGCGGGTGCTGGCTCATGTCCGCCTCCTGCGCTGCTCGTCGCATCCGTTCACCGGCACGCTAGGGAGACGGGGGCGAGGGCACATCGGCAGGATCGTGGAGCGCGGCCGCCGGTCGGGTCGGCACTTCTGCGCACGGCGCGGCTCGACCGTGCTCAGCGCGACGGCGCGGGGACCGCGCGCCGCGCGGCGCGGGCGAGGCGGGAGGGCCGGGGGTGCCAGGCGTCGGCGTCCCGCGGGTCCCAGGCGTAGGCCGGGGTCGGCCCCGGGGAGGCGAGCAGCGCGGTGAGTCCCGGGAGCCCGAGCTCGCGGGCCGACCACCCGTAGAGGGCCTGGAGCCTGGGGACGACCATGCCGACGTCGAGCAGGTGGCCGAGGCGGTGCTCGGCGGTGACGTACCTGCCCAGGTCGTCACCGAGCGGATAGCGGTCCGGCAGCACGCGCGACAGGGACAGGAAGATGCCCGTCATGCCCAGCCGCGGGTCCCCGAGCGCGCGGCCCGCCGGCGCCAGCCAGCCGAGGGCCAGCCGCGGCGCGGCCACCAGGGCGTGCGCGTAGAGCACACGCACGAGCACGAGGTTGAGGAAGAACCGCTCGACGCGGCCCTCGCGGCGGGCGAGGTCCTCGTGGGCCAGGTACGCCGACACGATGCTCACGTTGTGCGCCCGGTACCAGGTCCGGGCGGTGGGGGCGTGGATGAAGTCGAGGGTCGCGGTCACCCCCGCGGTGCGCGGCTCCCCGGGCCGGCCGAAGGCGAGCTCCCGCGCCTCGCTGGTGTCCCTGAGCAGCGCCTCGTTGAGCGCCCGCCACCACGGGCTGCCCGGCGTGGAGCCGGACTCGGGGGCCAGCAGGCCCCGCCGCAGCTGCCAGCCCATGAACGCCGCCGCGGCCCGCCGGTAGGGCAGGTAGCCGCGGTCCACCTCGACCGGGAGCTCGTACAACCGGCACAGGAGCGCCCACCGCGCCGGGGGGTCGTCCCGGACGAGCGACACCTGCTCGTCGGCCAGCGCCGCGGCCGTGTCCTCCGCCACCCGTCGATCCTGGCAGCAGGACACCCTGGGGCGGCCGCTCCGGCGACGGGACACGGCGCGGACGGCACCCTCAGTAAGGGATGACGGAGGGAGCACCCGGCGAGCCCGCGCTCCAGCAGGTGCTCGCCGACGTGCGGCAGCTCTGGCCGGGCGCCGGCCTCGCCGAGCTGGCGTGCGACGCGGGGGCGGCGGAGGCTCTCGGCCGCGACGGCGCCGAGCACGCCGTGGCCGTGCGTACTTCCCCACCGAGCAGCACGTCACCGGGTTCCGCAGGCGCTGGGGGGCACCGTTCGTCGGAGCCACCCAGGTGACCACCGGCTGCGCCGACCGACGGCGTGGCGCCGCGCGCCGGACCCGGTCGGCGCGCTCCCCGGGCCGGCGGGCGACCGTCGGACGCCGAACCGTTGGTGCCCCAACGGCCTACCCTGGCGGGGTGACCACGAGCCAGACGCCGCAGGCCCCCGCCGGGTCCGGGGAGCTGCTCGCCCTCGCCTCGGAGGACGTGCTCGCCCTCGACCGGCAGGTCTGCTTCGCGCTCTCGGTGGCCGCGCGCAACGTGGTCGCCGTCTACCGCCCCGTCCTGGAGCCGCTCGGCCTGACCCACCCGCAGTACCTGGTGATGCTCGCACTGTGGCAGCACGGGTCGCTGTCGGTGAAGCGGCTGTCGGGACTGCTGCAGCTCGACCCCGGCACCCTCTCCCCGCTGCTCAAGCGGCTCGAGGCGGCCGGCCTGCTGCGCCGCGAGCGCGATCCCGCGGACCAGCGCAACCTGGCGCTCGCGCTGACCGAGGAGGGGCTCGCCCTGCGCGCGAAGGCCGAGGCCATCCCGGCGGGCATCGTCGAGCGGCTCGGGATGCCCGTCGAGGAGCTGATGAGCCTCCACGGGGCCCTCACCCGGGTCATCGCCGCCTCGCAGGAGGCGCTGGCGGCCCGTGACCCCGCCTGACCTGCCTCCCCAACTGTCTGGTCCGACACATGGCCCCCCAATGCTTGGTGCACCATGCGTTCGGGGGGACGATGGGGGCATGGCCGTCACCGAGCAGGAGCACACCACCGACATGACCGAGCACAGCCCGGGGTCCGGCGCCCCTGCCGACCCCGTCGTCCGCCCCGCCCCGCACCGGTGGCTCTGGTACGCCCTTGGTGGCGGGCTCCCCCGGCGCAACCGCGGCTGGGTCCTGTTCGACACGACGACGAGCACCTGGTGGGCGCGGCACGTCGTGCGCAGCCTCGTGCAGATGGCGGTCCCGATCGCGGTGGTCATGCTGGTCCTGCCGGCCGGCTGGGGGCTGCGCATCGCCGTGGCCGGCGGCGGCATCGCCCTCGGGCTGGTCTACTCGCTGGCCTACATGGTGGAGGCGACGGAGAACCGCGTGGTCAAGGCCGGCTACCCGGTCGGCACCGCCGCCGCGCACCGCGAGGCCCGGTGGGAGGTGCGCGAGGAGCGCGACCGGCAGCGCCGCCGGGCCGCTGCGGCCAGGCGCGCCGCCCGCTACCGCGACCGCACCAGCCGCTAGGCGCCGGGCCGCCGGGGGCGCTGACCAGCGGCATCGGCCGCCGGCGGGTGCACCGCGGTGCTGGTGCCCGCCCCCTCCACGGGAGCAGACTGCCCTCCGTGACCTCGGCACCGGCCACGACGGCCGGGAGCGCACGCCGCCGGCTCCGGGAGGAGTCCCCGCGGCGCGGGCGCCCGCGCGCCCGTCCCGGGGACGCGCGGTGACCGGCCGGCACCGCGACCCCGCGACCGGGTCGCCGCTCCGCCACCGCCGGGAGGACGTCGCCCCGGCGCTCGCAGGCGCGGGCCGGACCACGCCGGGCACCCTCACCCACCTGATCGCCGTCCACGGACGCCGGCCGACGGTCGCGGCGATGGTGCTGGTCGCGCTGACCCTCCCCCTGGCCGGGCTGGTGTTCCTGCTGCGCAGCGACTTCGAGGGGCTGTACTGGAGCGGGCCGGCGCTGCACTTCTCCGTCTTCCTGACCGTCGGGGGCGTGGCGGCCAGCCTGTCGCTGGTCGCCGGGGAGGCGGCGCGCCGACGCGGGGACGCGCGCGTCCTGCTCCTGTCCCTGGCGTTCCTCGCGACCAGCGGCTTCATGGCGCTGCACGCCATCGGCACCCAGCACGTGCTCACCCACGACGCGCTGCCCGGCTTCACCGTCGCCATCACGATCGGACTGCTCGTCGCCGCCCCCTTCGCCGCGGCGTCGGCCCTGGTGGACGCGCGGCCACCGACCGAGGCGTGGGTGGCGCGCCACCGGCAGGCGCTGCGGGGCGCCGTGTTCGGGGCGATCGTCGTCTGGGGGCTGTGGTCGGTGGCCGAGTGGCCACCCCTGCAGCAGGTGACCGCCGAGGGCGGGGAGCACCTCGCGCTCACGGTGGCCGCGACGATCGGCGCGCTGCTCTACCTGCTGGCCGCGGTCCGCCTCTGGTGGGTCAACCGGAGCCACTTCGGGCTGCTCCTGTTCAGCGTCGTGGCCTGCTACGGCCTGCTCGCGGAGGCCCTGGTCGGCGTGGCGCTGGCCGGTGAGCGCAAGTGGCACCCCGCCTGGTGGGTGTGGCACGCGCTGATCGTCATCGCCTACCTCCTCGTCTTCACCGCCGCGCGGCGGGAGTGGCGGGACGAGCGCTTCCGCACCCTCTACCTGCCGACGACGCGCGAGCACCGCGGCGAGGTGTCGGTGCTGGTCGGCGACCTGGCGGGCTTCACCGCCTTCACCGCCCGGCACGACGCCGTGGAGGTCGCGGCCATGCTCCGGGCCTACTACGAGCGGGCCGCGCCGCTGATCTCCCGGCGGTTCGGCGGCGAGGTGGAGAAGTTCGCCGGCGACGGCGTGTTCGCGACGTTCAACCGCGCCGGGGACCAGCCCGACCACGCGCTGCGCGCGGTGGAGGCGGCCGCGGCGCTGCAGGCCGAGGTGGCGCGGATCCGCGCCGCGCACCCCGACTGGCCGGGACTGCGGATCGGCGTCGACAGCGGCCCCGTCGTGTTCAGCGAGATGGGCGGCAGCGGCTACCTGGTCTACCCCGCCGTCGGGGACACCGTGAACGTCGCGGCCCGGCTGCAGCAGCACGCCCCGGTCGGCGGCGTGCTCATCGGCACCGGGACGCGCGACCAGCTGCCGGCCGCGGTCGACCTCGTGCCGGTGACCGGCCTGCGGCTCAAGGGCAGGGACGCCGCGGTCGACGCCTACCTCGTGCAGCTCCCCCTGCGGACCTCCCCCGTCCCGGCACCGCGGTCCGGGGGCAGGCGCGGCGCCGCCTCGGCCCGGACCCCGCACTGACCGGCCCGGACGGGCCCGGCCCGCGTGGTCGAACCCGGTGCGGGACCGGGCGGTCCCTGGCACGGTGCCTCCTGCGCGAGGGGAGGCGCAGGAGGTGTGGCCGCGGCGAGAGGAGCCGACATGGGCACCAGGGAGGTCGCGCCCCGGGCGGCGCGCGCGCTGACGACGGTCCTCGGCGCCGGCGGGCTCCCCGTCCGGCTGCGGGCCTGGGACGGCAGCGAGACCGGCCCGCCCGGGGCGCCGGTGGTCGTCCTCCGGTCGCGGCGGGCGTTCCGCCGGGTCCTGTGGTCGCCGGTCCAGCTCGGCCTGGCCCGCGCCTACGTCGCCGGCGACGTCGACGTCCCCGGTGACGTGTTCGCCACCCTCACCGCGCTGCGCGTGCTCTCCACGTGGGGACAGGGGGAACCGGCCCCGCCGCTGCGCCCGTCCGCGCGCTGGGCGCTGCTGCGCACCGCCGCCCGGCTCGGCGCCGTCGGACCGCCGCCGCCCCCGCCGGCGGAGGAGGCCCGCGTCGGCCGGGCCGGACCCCGGCACTCCCGCCGCCGGGACGCCGCCGCCATCGCCCACCACTACGACGTCGGCAACGACTTCTACGCCCTGGTCCTCGGGCCCACGCTGGTCTACTCGTGCGCGGTCTGGACCGACGAGTGGACCGGCCTCGACGCCGCCCAGGAGGCCAAGCTCGACCTGGTCTGCCGCAAGCTCGGGCTCCGGCCCGGCATGCGCCTGCTCGACGTGGGCTGCGGGTGGGGCGGGCTGGCGCTGCACGCCGCGCGGCGGTACGGCGCCGACGTCGTCGGGGTCACGCTCTCCGCCGAGCAGGCCGCACTGGCGCGCAAGCGGGTCGCGGAGGCGGGCCTGACCGACCGGGTCGACGTCCGGGTGCAGGACTACCGCGAGGTCACCGACGGCCCCTTCGACGCGATCGCCTCGATCGGGATGGCCGAGCACGTCGGCCGGCAGCAGATGCCCTCGTACGCCGCGCACCTGCGCGACCTGCTGCGCCCTGGCGGCCGGCTGCTCAACCACGCCATCGCCTGGCGCGACGGGCGGTGGCGGCCGGACCCGGACTCGTTCATCGCCCGCTACGTCTTCCCCGACGGGGAGCTGCTGGGCCTGGCCGAGACCGTCGGCGCGCTGGAGGACGCCGGCCTGGAGGTGCTCGACGTCGAGGCGCTGCGCCGGCACTACGCCCTCACGCTGCGCGCCTGGGTGGCCCGGCTGGAGAAGCACTGGGACGAGGCCGTCGCGGCCGCCGGCGAGGGGCGCGTCCGGGTGTGGCGGCTGTACATGGCGGCGTGCGCGCTGGCGTTCGAGGCGGGCACCATGGGCGTGGACCAGGTGCTCGTCCAGCGGCCCGGCGGCGCGCCGCCCCCGCTGCGGCGCACCGCCTGGGTGTGAGCGTCAGGCGACGTCCTGCGCGGGCGCACCCGGCCCCGGCTCGGCGAGGATCCAGCTGGTGCGCCCGTGCAGCGGCGGGGTCTTGGTGCCGTCGGTGAACCAGACGACGACGCCGCCGTGCGCCCGGCAGCGCGAGCGCACGACCCGCACCCGGCCCCCGCGTGCGGTCTTGACCGGACGGACCAGCGGGAGGCCGAAGTCGGTGCCGATGACGTCGCCGGTCAGGACCGGCTCCCCGGCGGACAGGTGGGACGTCGGGACGGTGGTCATCAGTGCCTCCGGGACGGTTCTCGAACGTGTGTTCGATGGTGCACCCAGGGGGTGACGTCGCGCCACCGGGTCCTCAGTCGGGCCGGATCCCGTTCCGCGTGACCCGGATCGTCGACGCGCTGCGGGTCCGCCGGGTGGGCACGACCTCGCCGAGCTCGGCCAGCCGCTCCACCGCGGCGTCCTTGTCGACCTGCGTGCGCATCCCACCGCCGGTCCACTCGCAGTGCAGGTCGCCGGCCGGCCCGGACCGGCCCCGCAGCCGCTCGCGGGCGAACTCCTTGTGCCGCCGGGCCTCGTTCTCCGCCGCCCGCCAGGCGTCGTAGTCGTGGACGGCCTCGACGTAGTCGGCGTCGGTGACCGTCAGCCGGGACTGGCGGGAGACCTCGCCCTCCGTCCCGGGGTCCACCGGCGGGCCCCAGCACAGGTCGAGGAACGGGCACCAGTCGCACATCCCGTCCACGCCGGGCCCGAACCCGTCGCGCGGGACGGCGTCCACGCCGTCCTCCTCCACGGTGGCGTAGACGTCGGTCAGCCACATGAGCGCCTCGGCGGTCAGCGCCGGGTCGTGATCGGCCTCGAAGACGACGTCCTCGCCGGAGTCGCGGGACAGGTAGCGGATCCGCAGGCCCTCGACGTCCTGCCCGTCCCCCGACGGCAGCCGCCGGTCGGCGGTCTGCCCGGTGCGCAGCAGCCACGCGTAGAGGGCCACCTGGAACCAGTGCCGGACCGGCACCCCGCGGGTGAGGACCCGCTCGAAGCCGAACCGCGACGTCGTCTTGAGGTCCTCCACCACCGGCTCGTGCCACCAGTCGCAGCGGCCCTTGACCTGCTCGCCGCGCAGGCCCACCTCGGTGAGCCCGCCGTACTGGCGGCGCAGCGCGCGGAGCACCCCGCGGTGCAGCTCGGTGCCGATGAAGGCCTGCAGCCCGGCACGGGCGTTGGTCGGCCGGCGCCGGGCGATCCGGTAGGCCGCCCGGCGCCGGCACTCGCCGACCTCCGAGGCGCCGATCATCCGCTGCCGGGAACGGGCCCGGCGGCTGTCGAGGTCCCGGACCGCCGCGGCCAGGCTGGGCGCGGCCCGCCGCTCGGCGGCGCCGGGACGCGCGGGCAGGACGGCGGTCACCGTCCCGCTCCCGGTCGGGGGCGGCGGGGCGGGGCCGGGAGGTCCGGCCCCGCCCCGCCGCGCGGCTCAGGCGACGTCCGCACGACCGTCGTCGCCGTCCCGGCGCTCGGCGATCACCGCGCGCACCAGCGCGGTGAGCCGCTTGGTCGCCACGTGCTCGACGGACCGGCCGAACCGGGCGCCGATCTGCTCGTCGGTCACGCCCAGGCTCTCCAGGCTGGCGAGCACGCCCCGGCGGGCCGCGGTGTTGCGCCGCTCCCGCGGGTCGTCCGGGGTCGGCGAGGACTCCAGCAGCGGGTTCGCCGGCGCAGCGTCCTCGGCGTCGGGCCGGGGAGCCGAGACGGCGGCCTGCGCGGCCGCCGCCGCGGCCTGGGCGGCCTGCAGCACCGAGGCGGGCGTCTGCGGGACCGACGGGTCGCCGGCCGCGACCCGGCGCCGCCCGGCGGGGTGGGTCGTCATCGACGACTCGACCAGCTGCTCGTGCCGGGCGCGGATCAGCTCCGCGACCGTGTACGAGCCGCCCGGGGTGGGGACGTCGGCCTGCAGCAGGCCGTTGCGGTTGGCCACGGTCCAGACCTCGCGCAGCTCGTCGTCGTCGCGGGCGTCGTCGATCCGCGCGACCAGGTCGGCGGCGTCCGGCTCGCCGCGGCCGCCGGCCCGGGCGGCCGGGCGGGCCTGCTGCGCCTCTTCCGTGCGCTCGTGCTCGAGCAGCCCGCCGCCGTGGAAGGAGACGAGGTCGCGCACGTGCGCGGTGCCCGGGTCGCACTTGAGCGCGTCGAACACCAGCCACTCCAGCAGCCGGCCGGTCGCCTTCGGGTCGGTGACCTCGCGCGCCGGGTCGTCGTTGGGCTTGATGCCCACGTGCACGCTGCGCGCGCCGACGATCAGCGGCCGGCGGCCGCGGCGCAGCCGCATCCACACGGACGCGGCGTACGGGAACTCCCGGTGGGTCTGCACCGACCAGGTCTTCTGGCCCTCGATCGGGCGGCCGTTCGAGTCGACCTCGGTGACCTCCTTGCCGCGGGCGGTCACGACGACGATGCCGGGGAAGGTCAGCAGCTCGGTCTGCAGCTTCCGCCAGCGGGCGCCGGCGTCGTTCCACAGGTTCTGGCTGATGGTGACCTCGGCGTTGGGGTCGCGCTTGAGCAGCTCGCGGTTGCGGGCGGACTTCGCGGCGCGCTCGCTGGCCCAGTCCTTCAGGCCGTCCCAGATCGCCGAGCCGGTGTCGATGCCGAGCACGACCGGGGGCTCGCCGGCGTCGGAGGCGCGGCGGGCCTCGGCCTTGACCGCCTGGACGGCGGCCAGCACCGCGGCGTACGAGCCGTCGTGCTCGATGAGCTGGTACCGCGCGCCGGGGATCGCGCCGTACTCGTCACCGGCGCCCTCGTTGAGGTCGATCCAGTAGAGCGCGCCGATCCGGTCGCTGCTGCTGAACTGGGCCAGCGCCCAGCTCTTGCCTGCCTTCTCCTCGCCCTCGAGGAGGATGCACGGCCACGGCACGCGGCCGGTGGGCTTGCGGGTCTTGAGGCCAGGGACGGCCATGTCGGACTCCTTGGATGACACGGGGAAGATGTCGACCCCGAATCTAGGAAGGGGTACCGACAAAACGGCGTGTCGACTTGACACCCCGTGCCGGCGATCGCGTCAGCCCTGCTCCGGCCCGTCGTCGGAGGACACCCGCCCGCGCAGCCGGTGGGCCAGGGCGGTGTGCCGGCGCCCGGACCCGGCGGCGCGCACGGCCTGGGCCAGCGCCCGGGGCGAGCCGACCAGCACGACGAGCTGCTTGGCCCGCGTGACCGCGGTGTAGAGCAGGTTGCGCTGCAGCATCATCCAGGCGCTGGTGGTCAGCGGGACGACGACGCACGGGTACTCGCTGCCCTGGGAGCGGTGCACGGTGACCGCGTAGGCGTGCACCAGCTCGTCGAGCTCGGCGAAGTCGTAGTCGATCGCCTCGGCCTCGTCGGTGACCACGGTGACCTTCTGGTCCACCGGGTCGATCGCGGTGACGACGCCCTGGGTGCCGTTGAAGACGCCGTTGCGGCCCTTGTCGTAGTCGTTGCGGATCTGGGTGACCTTGTCCCCGACGCGGAACACCCGCCCGCCGAACCGCTTCTCCGCTCGGTCGGGCCGGGCCGGGGTGAGCGCCTCCTGCAGCAGCTCGTTGAGCCCGGCGGCGCCGGCCGGCCCGCGGTGCACCGGGGTGAGCACCTGGACGTCGCGGCGCGGGTCGAGGCCGAACCGGGCCGGGATGCGCCGGGTGACGACGTCCACGGTGAGCCGGGCGGCCTCCTCGGCGTCGTCGGTGGCGAACAGGAAGAAGTCGTCGAGGCCCTGCACCTGCGGCGGGGTGCCGGCGTTGATGCGGTGGGCGTTGGTCACCACCCCCGACAGGCTGGCCTGCCGGAAGACCTGCGTCAGGCGCACGTGCGGCACCGGGGTGCCCTCGGCGAGCAGGTCGCGCAGCACCTCGCCGGCGCCGACCGACGGCAGCTGGTCGACGTCGCCGACGAGGAGCAGGTGCGCGCCCGGCGGGACCGCCCGCACCAGCTTGTTGGCCAGCAGCAGGTCCAGCATCGAGGACTCGTCGACGACGACCAGGTCGGCGTCCAGCGGCCGGTCCCGGTCGTAGGCGGCGTCGCCGCCGGGGCGCAGCTCCAGCAGCCGGTGCACGGTCACCGCCTCGACCCCGGTCAGCTCGGTGAGCCGCTTGGCCGCCCGGCCGGTCGGCGCCGCGAGCACGATCCGCGCGCCCTTGGCCTTCGCGAGGGTGACGATCGAGCGCACCGTGAAGCTCTTGCCGCAGCCGGGCCCGCCGGTGAGGACGGCGAGCCGCTCGGTCAGCGCCAAACGGACGGCGTCCCGCTGGCCGGGCGCGAGCTCGACGCCGGTGCGCCGGTGCAGCCAGGCGAGCGCGGCGTCCCAGTCGACGGAGGCGAAGGCCGGCATGCGGTCCTCGGCGGCGGTGGCCAGCCTCCGCAGCCCGGCGGCGAGCGAGACCTCGGCGCGGTGGAACGGCACGAGGTAGTAGGCCACCGTGGGTGGGCCGCCGGCGCCGGGCAGTTCGTCGCGGATCAGGCCCTGGTCGGCGACCAGCAGGGCCAGGCAGTGGCGCACCAGGTCAGCGGGGACCTGGAGCATCTCGACCGCCCGGGCCATGAGGTCGTGCTCGGGCAGGAAGCAGTGCCCCTGCCCGGTGGCCTCGGACAGCACGAACTGCAGCCCGGCCTCCACCCGCTGGGTGCTGTCGTGCGGGATGCCGACCGCGGCGGCGATCGTGTCGGCGGTCTTGAAGCCGATGCCCCAGACCTCGGCAGCCAGGCGGTAGGGCTCGCTGCGGACGACGCCGATCGCGGCGCCGCCGTACTGCTTGTAGATGCGCACGGCGAGCGAGGTGGAGACCCCGACGCCCTGCAGAAAGACCATCACCTCCTTGATGGCCCGCTGCTCCTCCCAGGCCTCGGTGATCAGCCGGGTGCGCTTGGGGCCGAGCTTGGGCACCTCGGCCAGCCGGGCCGGCTGCTCCTCGATCACCCGCAGCGCGTCGGCCCCGAAGTGGTCGACGATCTGCGCGGCCAGCCGCGGGCCGATCCCCTTCACCAGCCCGGAGCCGAGGTAGCGCCGGATGCCCTGCACCGTGGCCGGCAGCACGGTCGTGTAGTCCTCGACCTGGAACTGGCGGCCGTACTGGGGGTGCGCGCCCCACCGGCCGCGCAGCTGCAGCGTCTCCCCCGGCTGGGCGCCGAGCAGCGAGCCCACCACGGTGACCAGGTCCCCGCCGCGCCCGGTGTCGACCCGGGCCACGGTGTAGCCGGTCTGGGCGTTCGCGAACGTGATCCGCTCCAGCGTCGCCTCCAGGACCGCCCCCGTCCGCGCCTCTGCCACCTGCCGTCCTCTCGCTGCTCCGCCGTCCTCCCTCGATCGTCACACCGCCCGATGACGGAATCCGCGGAGCGCACGGAACTGTCGGACGGTGCTCGTAACCTCCGGACGCTCACCTGAGCGATGCACTGACAACACGGAGGACCGGATCATGGCCGGCGACACTGTCATCACCGTCATCGGCAACCTGACCAGCGACCCCGAGCTGCGTTTCACGCCCTCGGGAGCGGCGGTTGCCGACTTCACCATCGCCTCGACCCCACGCACCCTGGACCGCCAGACCCAGGAGTGGAAGGACGGCGACGCGCTCTTCCTGCGCTGCAGCTGCTGGCGCCAGATGGCCGAGAACGTCGCGGGGTCGCTGACCCGCGGCTCGCGGGTCATGGCCCAGGGGCGTCTCAAGCAGCGGTCCTTCGAGACCAAGGAGGGCGAGAAGCGCACCGTCATCGAGCTCGAGGTCGACGAGATCGGCCCGTCCCTGCGGTATGCGACGGCGACCGTCGCCAAGGTCGCCCGCTCGGGCGACGGTCCCGGTGGGGGCTCCGCTGGCGGACAGACGCCCCGCGACGGCCGCAACGGTGCCGGCCGGGGCAGCTCGCCCGATCCCTGGGCCGCGGCGCCGGTCGGCGGCTTCGCCGAGGAGGAGCCGCCGTTCTGACCGGGACCGGCCGGCCCCGCGGTCGGTGACCGCGGGGCCGGCACCGTCCCGGTGCCCGGCTCGCCCGGGTCCGCTGCCCCGAGCGCGGGCCCGGGCGGGCTCCAGCCGGTGCGGGCGACTGTGATCCCGTCGGAGCGCGGTCCGACACGGCCCGCGCGGGGACCCGCGGTGCCGGGCACCGCCTAGCCTCGGACCCGTGGCGTTCACCGTTCCCGACGCCCACCTCCTCGCCCTGGCCGCCCACGAGGGGCAGACCGACGAGCACGGCCGGGACATCTACCTGGTGCGGTTGCGACCGATCGCCGAGTTGCTGCGGCCGCACGGTCCGGAGGCGGAGATGGCCGGCGTGCTGCAGGACGTCGCCCGGACGACCGGCGACCATCCTGATCCCGCCCGCCGCTACGACCTCCCCCGGCTGCTCGCCCTGGGTGTCCCGGCGGTCGTCGTCGAGGCGATCGACGCCGTGACGCCGCGTCCGGGCGAGCCGTACATCGCCGGCCTCATCCGGCGGTGCGCGGCGCACCCGCTCGGGCGCCTGGTCAAGTTGGCCGAGAACCAGCACCTGCTCGCGGCCGCCGCTCAGCAGGCGGCCACCGACCCGGCCCGGGCGCGCAGCCTGCGCGAGGGCCGCTACCGCCCCGCCCGGCGGATCCTGCTCGCGGCCGAGGCCGCGGACCCGGTCCACGGCCGGCGCATCCTCGTCTGAGGCACCAGCAGCAGTTCCGTCAGGACGGAACCGGGGCGTGGTGCAGTCTCGTCGGGCCGTGTGCGGGAATGCAGAAGGGGGGGGGCCCCCCCCGGCGGGCGGGGGGGGGGGGGGGGGGGGGGGGGGGGGGGGGGGGCGGGCGCGCCCCCCCCCCCCCCCCCCCCCCGACCCCCCTCCGCCACCCCCCCCATCACCGCGACACCCCCCCCCCCCCCCGGGCCCGCGCGCGGGCGGCG